>NZ_JATR01000015.1:0-192334 GCF_000526075.1 Streptococcus sp. SR1 | reverse complement strand
AGACGGTCTCCCTCTTGTTTTCTCAACAATAGTATACCCGTTTTTCCTGTATTGTTCCAGCCAATTCGAAAGTAATCCACTACTTGGGAGAGCATAATCCAGAGATACGCTTAGTTGGGAACGACCTTCAATCAAAACATTATTGATGATTTCTTGCTTTAATTCAGGAGAGTAATAACGGTTTTTCCCTTTTTTGACGAACTCTATTCCGTAACGATCAATCAATTTAATCATGTACCTAAGATTAGAATTGTTTATCCCAAATTTATTTGAAAGCTTCTCTAAGCTATATCCTTGTTTTCTTAGTCCATAGATTTGAACTTTATCTTCATAACTCAATTTCATAATAAAACACCCCAAAAGTTAGATTCTTTCTGTCTAACTTTTGGGGTGCAGTTCAAATTTCTCAGCTTTTTTATATATTCTCAGATAATTAAACGCCTGCACTCACTAATTTCCGTTTTTCCACTCACAATCATTCTCATGGTCATCAACCAGACCTGCAGCCTGAAGAAAAGATAAAACGGCAATTGGGCCTGTGAACTTGAAACCTTGTTTTTTTAGATCTTTAGCTAATTTTTCAGACAAGGCTGTTTTAGCAGGTGCTAGGTGATAGTCAGGAACATCATTCACGATCGTTTTCCCCTCAACAAAAGACCAAAGATAGGCATCAAAAGAGCCATATTCTGTCTGTAATCGTAGAAAGGCTTGGGCGTTAGCGCGTGTAGCAAAAATCTTGGCTCTATTTCGGATGATGGCTGGATTATCCAGCAAGTTTTCCAATTCGGTGTCGGTCATCTCTGCGACCGCTTGAATTTGATAGCCATGAAAGGCTTCTCGGAAAGCTTGGCGTTTGTTGAGCACCGTTTCCCAAGACAGGCCTGCCTGATAGGTTTCCATACACAACAACTCAAACAATGCTTGGTCATCATGGAGGGGCTGCCCCCACTCCTGGTCGTGGTAGGCGATGTAGAGCGGATTGGTCATCTTAACCCACGAACAGCGTTTTGTCATATTATTCTCCTATTTCACCAACATTTTAAGGGCCGACTTGATATAGTTCTCTGCTGTATCCGTCGTCCCTTCAAAGAATTTCTTGATTTTCTTAAGCTCGGTCGCCTTGTAGCCCAGTGCCAACATGGCTTCCATGGCTTCTTCCAGTTCTTGGTTTTCAATGCTTGCTTGCACTGCCACCTTAGCAGGAAGGTCATCACTAGCCACAACTACCTTGCCTTCCAAGTCCAGCACCATCTGCTGGGCTGTTTTCTTGCCAATTTTAGGAAACTTGGTCAAGTAGGTGATGTTCTTGCTTTCGATGGCTTGAACCAAGCCAACATTGTCATCAGCAGCGATAATAGCAAGAGCTGACACAGGCCCAATCCCAGATACCGAAATCAGACTGAGAAAGAGCTTTTTCTCATCTTCTGAGCGAAATCCATAAAGTAGATGGGCGTCCTCACGCACAACCTGATGCACATAAATTTGAGATTCTTGATTGACCTGTCCCGAGTAAGCATAGGGATTGGCTACATGCAGGATATAACCGATACCGTTGGTTTCAAGAACAATGTATTTGGCAGTAATTTTGGTAATGATTCCTTTTAAATATTCGTACATAGTTTTCCTTTTCTCTTATTTCGTTTATCTAGTATATCATATTTCCCCAAGACAGACTGCAACAAAAGGTGCACCCTCTGGTTGACAAATAGTACAGGAGATTGTATTCTCATTATAAGTAAAAATTGTTAGGATAGAGGTAGAAAAAGGAGGATAGAATCATGAAACTCGCAGAAAAACTATTTGAGCTTAGAAAGGAAAAAGGTTGGTCCCAGGAAAAGCTAGCAGAACAAATCAATGTTTCTCGGCAAAGCATCTCCAAATGGGAGTCTGGTCAAGTTCTTCCAGAAATCGAAAAAATCATTGAATTAAGCAAGATTTTCCAAGTGACAACTGACTATCTACTACTGGATGAAAACTCTGAAAAATCTTCCACGGCAGTGATTTTGGAGGAAGATAAGGACAAATACTATAGAGAAGTTAAATCCTTTGGCCTCTGGCAAGTGATTTATATTTTCGTCTTGGCTCTGGCTATCTATCTCTTTTTAGCTGGTTCTAGTTTCCCAGCCGAATTCACCGCCTGGATTTGGCTGACCTTCGTTCTCTTGATTGCGTCTGCAGTTGCTATCAACAAGGCTCTCAAAACCAAACAACGTTATCTTGATAAGGTGATTGATCCTGAGAATCCTTCAAACCAAGACGATTCTGCGAAATCTTGAATCACCTAGTTCAGTTTTCACAACACTTTTTATAGGACTGGTCTTGTCAAGCAAGTGTAAACCTCGTGTCAAGTTGCCCATACCCAATCAAAGTTCCCACCTTAGAAAAACTAAAAAGCCTTGTTCAAAAGGAACAAAGGCTTTTTGTGTTCTTAATATTTCCCCAACTCTCGGAGGCTGGTATGATTCTCCTGAATGCGTCGGAACATCTTTTCCATATCCGACTTGGTGAAATGCACCAAAACAGGGCGTCCGTGGGGACAGTTGTAAGGATTGTCACATTGAGAGAGCTGATAGAGGAGTTGTCTGGCTGAGTGGTCATCGATGCGATGGTTTGCCTTGATAGACCGCTTGCAGGACATCATAATAGCCAGCTCTGCTCGGTATTTCTTGATCGAAACTTCCTTGGTCAAGAGTAGCATATCACACATTTCATAGATGCCTGATTCGATTTCCTCTTCGGCCATCCAGACAGGATGCTCACGCAGGATAAATTGATTTTCTCCGTACTCTGCTAGAAAGACACCTACTTCCTCTAAGAGAGGCATTCTTTCCTTGAGACGAAGGGCATCATCCGCAGGAAATTCAAAGATATAGGGAACTAGGAGTTGTTGCTGGCTCTGGTCAACATTGCCAATACTTTCTCGGTATTCCTCGTATTTAACCCGTTCCTGAGCCGCATGTTGGTCTATGATGTAGAGCCCATCTCGCCCTTGGGCAAAGAGATACGTCCCGTGCATTTGTCCAAAAAATTCCAACTCTGGGAAGCTGGATGCTTCCTCTCGCTCCAGCTTATCATAAGCCTTATCAAGACTCGCTAGGTCTAACTCTGGGTGATCTAGCTGGTCGTAGTTAGCAGGCTTTCTCTCTGCAAAATGTAGTTTTGCTGGCTTGGTCAACTGGTCCAAGGTTTCCTGGGCAAATAAGGTCAAATCTTTCCCTTCCTCAGTCAATTCTACCTGATGATCAGCCACCTCAGCTTGACTGGGTTTTGAGAGTTCTGTTTTTTCATAGTAGAGCGTATTTTCTTTGAGTGGGAGAATGGTCTGCTCTACCTTTTGACGATTACGAACGGTCGACTTGGCAAGATTTTCTAAAGCATCAGGAATCAAGGCTTGTTCCTTGAGACTATTTGAAATAGCTTCTGAAACCAGCGCCATCAGTTCTCTTTCCTTAGAAATCCGCACTTCTTGTTTGGTTGGATGCACATTGACATCAGCTAGATAGGGGTCGATATGGATGTGAATGACAGCCAGTGGAAAACGCCCTACCATGAGTTTGCTTCCGTAACCGTCAAGAATAGCGCGATTTAGTAGAAAGTTCTTGATATAACGGCCATTGATGAAGAGGCTGATATAGTTGCGGTTGGCTCGGGTTAACTCAGGCAGAGACACAAAGCCTGAAATTTCAAAGTCTAGGTCAGAGTTCTCAATTTCAATCATCTTCTTAGCACTCGCCAAACCGTAAATCCCTGCGATGGCTTGTCGCAGTTGGCCAGTCCCTGCTGTCCGCGTCATTTCCTTGCCATCACTAATCAAACTGAAGGAAATCTCAGGATGGGCCAAGCCCAGACGGTTGACAATATCAATGATATGAGACAACTCCGCTTGCTGGCTCTTCATATACTTGAGACGAGCTGGTGTATTGAAAAAGAGTTCCTCCACACAAACTTTGGTTCCCACAGGACTAGTCGCTGGGATGACTTCCTCAACTTCACCCCCACGCGCAACGAGCTTGGTCCCATGACTCGCACCATCCACCGTCGTCAACAGAGTCAAGACACTGACAGAAGCGATAGAGGGCAGGGCTTCACCACGAAAACCAAGCGTCCGAATCCGAAAGAGGTCTGCCTGAGTTTTTATCTTACTGGTCGCATGGCGACGCAAGGCCAACTCCACCTCATCATGGGAAATTCCATGACCATTATCAGTGATTTGAATCTTCTTAAGACCAGCTTCCTCAATCTCAATGATAATCTGGCTAGAGCCAGCATCAATGGCATTTTCTACCAACTCTTTGACCACACTGGCAGGACGTTCAATGACCTCTCCTGCAGCTATCTGGTTTGCCAGCACCTCTGGCAATTCAATAATATGAGACATCTTTCAGCCCCTTTCTGTATCTATTTTCCTAGAAATTGATTAGTGCTATTATACCATATTTCAGATGTTACCAGAAAAAGCAAATACCACATAGACTCCAAATTTCTCCACATAGACAAAAGCTCTTGCCATGGGTCGTAAAATAGTGTTTAATAAAGGTGTACAAGAAGTGATCACAATTTTGTATGAAATATGAGGAGGGAAATTTATGAAAGTAGAACTACAGATTAAAGAGACTTACGAGGAGGAAAAGCTGATTGTCCAAACTCCTCAGCCGACCGAAAAAGTCCAGAAAGTCATCGAGTTCGCAGAAAATCTTGACCAAAAAGAAACAATCAAAGGAAAGATTGAAGATCAGGTCTATCTAGTTGAAATTGGCAAGATTCAGCGCTTCTATATAGAAAATCGAAAAGTTCTAGCAGAAACTGCCAGTCAGACCTATACCATTGATTTGCGTCTCTATCAAGTTCTTGACATTCTGCCGACCACTTTTATCCAAATTTCCCAATCTGAAATCGTTAATATTGACGCTATCTCTCATCTCAAACTAACTCCCAACGGCCTAGTCGAAATCTTTCTCAAAAACGAAAGCTTCACCTACTCTTCACGCCGTTACCTAAAAACCATCAAGGAGAAATTAGAACTATGAAAAAACAAATCTTTCACGATGCAGCCACTGGCGTTCTCATCGGCCTCATCCTCTCTATCCTCTTTTCACTCATTTATGCACCAAATACCTATGCCCCACTGAGTCCCGAGTCTCTCATAGGCCAAGTGATGGCTCATCATCAGGTTCACGGTGCTCTGGTCTTACTCTACTGCACGATTATCTGGTCAGCTATCGGCGTTCTCTTTAGCTTTGGTGGTCGTTTATTCAGCCGTGACTGGAGCTTGCTCCGTGCAACACTTTCCCATTTCTTCCTCATGCTGGCTGGCTTTGTCCCACTAGCGACTCTGGCTGGTTGGTTCCCCTTCCACTGGACCTTCTATCTCCAGCTCATTCCAGAGTTTGCGATCGTCTACCTTATCATCTGGGTTATTCTCTATAAAAGAGAAGCTAAAAAAGTAGACCACATCAATCAACTCTTGGCTCATAAAAAGTAATAGAGAAAAATCCCACTCACAAACACATGAGTGGGGTCCTTTTTATAATTTTTGTTTAAGCTCAACTAAGACATTCATAGCCTGCATCGGTGTCATATTGTACACATCCAGTTTAGCTAATTCTGCTAGAATAGGATGCTCTTCAGGGGTATCAAAGAGTGACATCTGCCCTGTAACAGCACTTGTTTGTCTCATGGGAGCAGGACTTTCCGTCCCTTGACTCTCCAGTTGAGTTAATATCTTATCCGCCCTTGCTAAAAGTTCTGCTGGTAAACCAGCAATCTTAGCAACATGGATACCGTAGGATTTGTCAGCTGGACCTGGTTCAATCTTGTGAAGGAAGGTGACTTGTCCATCCTGTTCTAAGGTTGCCACGTGAACATTGACCAAGTGTTCCAGGCTAGACCCCAGACTGGTCAACTCATGATAGTGAGTCGCAAAGAGGGTTTTGGCTCCGATATACTCATGGATGTATTCGATGATGGATTGGGCAAGAGCCATCCCATCATAAGTTGCAGTTCCACGTCCCAATTCATCAAAGAGAATCAAGGAATTCTTGGTCGCATGCGAAATAGCATTGTTAGCCTCCATCATTTCTACCATGAAGGTTGATTGACCTGAAACCAAGTCATCGGCTGCTCCGATACGGGTAAAGATAGCATCAAAAATCGGCAAATGGGCGCTTTCTGCCGGCACATAAGAACCCAGCTGAGCCATAACCGCAGTTATGGCTAGCTGCCGCATATAGGTAGACTTCCCACTCATGTTGGGCCCTGTAATCAATTGAATGCTGGTATCTTCTGCCATCTGAATCGTATTAGGAATATAGGTCTGAGCTCCCATGACCTTTTCGACGACTGCATGGCGCCCTTTCTGGATATCAATTTGTGAATCGTCTCCAAACTCAGGTCGAATCAAATGCTGGGTTTCAGCCACAACCGCCAGACTTTGCAAGACATCAACTGTAGCAATTCCTTGGGCTAAAGCCTGCAAACGCTGGATGTACTTGCTGACTTCCTCACGGATGCGCATAAAGATTTCATATTCTAGGTTGGCTGACTTCTCACGCGCCTCCAGCATATCCCCCTCGATACGGGCTAATTCTTCGGTACCAAAGCGTTCCGAGTTTTTCAGTGTCGCCTTGCGGAAAAAGTGGGCTGGTACATTTCCCAGTTGCGAATTGGTCACATGGAAATAGTAGCCGTCTTTTTTATTGTAGTCAATCTTAAGCGTGCTGATGCCAGAGTTTTCTCTCTCCTTAGCCTCAATCTCAGCAATCCAGCTAGTTCCTTCTCTGAGCACACGACGGTACTTGTCTAAGGTCTCATCAAATCCAGTTCGGATAATGCCCCCTTCCGTAATCACGTGAGGAGCTTCAGGAGCAATGGCAGCACTAATCAAGCTCTCCAACTCAGGGATGGCATCTAACTGTTCGATAAGATAGGCTAGAGCAGGCTGCTCCATGCCTTCTAAAATCGCACGAATCCGTGGTACACTAGACAAGGTGGTCGCTAACTGCAAGAGATCCTTGGGATTGGTCTTACCAAAAGAAACCCGACTAGCCAAGCGTTCGATATCATAGACACCCTTGAGGCTATCCGTTAAATCGCTGCGCTCAAAGAAGTGGTCAAGAAAGACCTGCAACACGTCTTGACGTTGGACGATTCGCTCCTTATCAATCAAAGGACGATGAATCCAAGAACGTAAGAGCCGCATACCCATAGCCGTTTTGGTTTCATCCAAAAGCCAGAAAAGACTGCCTTGCTTCTTACCTGAACGGGCATTCTCAACCAAATCCAGACTAGCCTTGGTCGCATAGTCCATCTGTAAGAAATCTTTGATTTCATAGCGGATAACTGGTTTGAGATGGTTCAATTCCCGCATCTGGGTCCGGTGAACATACTGGAGCAGCTTACTAGCTGCCGCTTGCTCCACAGCTGCCAAACGTGAATCTAGTAAATGAATATCCTCAAAGCCTTCCTTCTCATAAGAAAGCACCAGATTCATCTGACGACTGAGGATTTGTTCTTCTTCCTCAGACAAGTCATAACCCAGCACCACTTCTCGAGCCTTGAGATTGCGAATTTCCCCACAAACCAGCGTAAAATCCAATAAACCTGTCACATAGAAATCACCTGTCACCAAATCCATATAAGCCAGACCAAACTGATTGCCATCACGATCTAAGGCAACCAAGAAATTATTCTGACTATCAGGCTTACTGCTATCGACGACCGTTCCAGGTGTGATGACCTGGACCACCTCTCGCTTGACAACTCCGACCGCTTGTTTGGGATCTTCCATCTGCTCGGCTATGGCTACCTTATAGCCCTGCTCAATCAGAACATCGATATACTGCTGGGCAGAATGATAGGGGACGCCCGCCATGGGTATCGGATTTTCTGCATTTTTATTCCGACTCGTTAAGGAAATTTCTAAAATCTGTGCTGCATTAATTGCATCTTCATAGAACAACTCGTAAAAATCACCCATCCGAAAAAGCAAAAAAGCATCTGGGTATTGTTTCTTAATATCCACATACTGTTGCATGCCGGGTGATAGCTTTTCTGTTGCCATTTTCCGTCTCTCCTTGCTAAAAATAAGTCTTGAGAGCAACTCCCAAGACCTTATTTATCTTTCATCAAATCTAGCAAACGATCTTCCATCAGCTTGGCAACGTGCTGGTCTCGACAAATAACCAATAAGGTATTAGCACCAGCAACCGTTCCTAAAATCCATTCATCCTTGTTTGCATCTACAATGTTTGCTAAGACTGCAGCTTCTCCAAGTTTGGTATGAAGTACCAAGGTGAACTCTGCTCTTGCAACTCCTTCTAAATGATGAGACAAAAACTCAACTAAATCAATCTTATCTGTCTCATTTGCTAGTACATAATACACCATATCATTTTTCTTAACCTTGGTCAAGCCAATTTCACGCAAATCACGTGACAAAGTCGTTTGTGTCACATAAACATTACGAGCTTCTAAACGATCTTGAATCTCTTTTTGTGTCCCAAGTTTCTCTTCGGTGATCATCTTTTTAATCAATTGATGCCGTTCTCTTTTTCTCATATTATCCTCTTAAGTGAATATTTATAACAAATTTTACATTTATTTTATAACTACATTATACCAAAAAAAATAGAGAATTCAAAAAAATTCTTTTCTTTCTCAAAAAATGTAGTAAATTGTGTTAAAATAGTAAAAAAGCCCAAAAGGAGCCCTTATGAATACAAAAGAATTGATTGCTAGCGAGTTGGCTAGCGTCATTGATAGCCTGGATCAAGAGGCTATTTTAAATTTACTAGAAACACCTAAAAACTCAGAAATGGGAGACATCGCCTTCCCTGCCTTTTCTCTAGCAAAGGTCGAGCGTAAAGCTCCGCAAATGATTGCAGCAGATATTGCTGAAAGAATTAATAGTCAGGCCTTTGAAAAGGTTGTTGCTACAGGACCTTACGTCAACTTTTTCCTTGATAAATCTGCTATTTCGGCTCAGGTATTACAGGATGTTATCACTGAAAAAGAGCACTATGCCGACCAAACCATTGGCAAGCAAGAAAATGTCGTTATCGACATGTCTAGTCCCAATATCGCTAAACCATTCTCTATTGGGCACTTGCGTTCAACCGTTATCGGAGATAGCTTATCACATATTTTCCAAAAAATCGGCTATCAAACGGTCAAGGTCAACCACCTAGGAGACTGGGGCAAACAGTTTGGAATGTTGATCGTTGCCTACAAGAAATGGGGAAATGAGGAAGCCGTTAAAGCGCATCCAATCGATGAACTTCTTAAACTCTACGTTCGCATCAATGCTGAAGCTGAAAAAGACCCTAGCTTGGATGAAGAAGCACGTGAGTGGTTCCGTAAACTGGAAAATGGAGATGAGGAAGCCCTCGCTCTCTGGCAATGGTTCCGTGATGAAAGTTTAGTGGAATTCAACCGTCTCTACAATGAATTGCAAGTCGAATTTGACAGCTATAACGGAGAAGCCTTCTACAATGATAAGATGGATGCCGTTGTAGACATTCTCGCTGAAAAAGGGCTTCTTGTTGAGTCAGAAGGAGCTCAAGTTGTCAATCTTGAGAAATATGGAATTGAACATCCAGCTCTTATCAAGAAATCTGATGGTGCAACTCTCTATATCACACGTGACTTGGCTGCAGCCCTCTACCGTAAAAACGAATACCAATTTGCCAAATCAATCTATGTTGTTGGCCAAGAACAATCTGCCCACTTTAAACAACTCAAGGCAGTATTACAAGAGATGGGCTACGATTGGAGCCAAGACATTGTCCATGTTCCGTTTGGATTGGTAACAAAAGAAGGGAAAAAACTCTCTACTCGTAAAGGAAATGTCATCTTGCTAGAGCCTACTGTTGCAGAGGCTGTTAGCCGTGCCAAGGCCCAAATCGAAGCGAAAAATCCTGAGTTAGAAAATAAAGACCAGGTTGCCCACGCTGTTGGAGTTGGGGCTATCAAGTTCTATGATCTTAAAACCGACCGTACAAATGGATATGACTTCGACCTTGAAGCTATGGTATCCTTTGAAGGAGAAACTGGACCTTACGTTCAATACGCCTACGCTCGTATCCAATCTATCTTGCGCAAAGCCGATTTCAAACCAGATACAGCTGGCAATTACAGCCTGAATGATGCTGAAAGCTGGGAAATCATTAAACTACTCCAAGACTTCCCACGTGTTATCAATCGTGCAGCAGATAATTTTGAACCTTCTATCATTGCGAAATTTGCGATTAGTTTGGCTCAAGCCTTCAACAAATATTATGCACATACACGTATCCTAGATGAAAGTCCTGAGCGCGACAGTCGTCTGGCCCTCAGCTACGCAACCGCAGTGGTCCTTAAAGAAGCTCTTCGTTTGCTCGGAGTAGAAGCGCCGGAGAAGATGTAAATCGCCAAAGTTACTTGATTGCAGAGCAATCTAAGTAACTAACGCCAAATCCTATTCGGACTTTGGCTAGGCGCTTCACTAGTCATGGCTCCTAAATATAATCGATTTAGAGGCCATGACGTCGTAACCAGTACGAGTTGCCTAAACGCTTCACTAATTCACCTAACCAAATAATATCGATTTGGTTAGGCTCATGTCGTAATCTTTTAAATTACTTGAAAGCAATCCGAACGATTGAGCAAAATAACATTTATATTTTGTTCGGCCTTGCAGCTGTTCAATGAAACAATTTATTCACTTTTACTATTTATCACACTGGGAGATTTCCTATGAGCCAATATGCTTATATCCTCGTTATAATTAGCTTGGTTTTCCTTTTTCTGCTCAATAAGTACGAAAAGGAAAGACTGCAAAAGCTCTACCAAGAGCAACTCTTGAAGGACGAGACATTTAGGTCTGACATCAAAGAGAAAATTCACACGACTGAAAATATCAATGATGTTATTGCACATATCAATAAAACTTACCATTTGGGAATGTTGCTCTCAAAAGACGTCACAGATCAATTGAAATAATAAAAATCCGAGAAGCTTTCTTCTCGGATTTTTATTGGTCCTAGTCAACATCATCCCCTTGAAACAGCCACGGTTATTTTCATATGATTTTTGTAATTTTTTCAGAACTTCCCAACTTTTTTCAAAATATTCTTGCATTTCTTTTAAGTTTTTTGTAGAATAGTAGCTATCTATTCAGATTATTCTGAAAATTCAAAAATAGGAGCGTTTATTATGTCACAAGTTACGTTATCAAACCAGTCAACCTGGGCAAGCAAACTAAAGGCAATGGGGCCAGGAATCCTCATGGCTTCTGCCGCCGTTGGAGGTTCTCACATCGTATCCTCCACTCAAGCTGGTGGTTCTTATGGTTGGTCACTACTCCTCTTAGTTATCTTGGCCAATGTCTTTAAATATCCATTTTTCCGTTTTGGTGCCGAATATACTGCCGACACTGGCAAAACCTTGGTGGAAGGCTATGCTGAAAAAGGAAAACTCTATCTCTGGATTTTCTTTGTCCTCAATGTTTTCTCTGCTATGGTCAATACAGCTGGAGTCGCCATCCTTTGCTCAGCCATCATCGCTAGCGCTTTTCCAATGATCGGTCTTAGCATCACTCAATGGTCCCTCATCCTTGTTGCAGTCATTTGGGCCATGCTACTCTTTGGTGGCTACAAACTGTTGGATGGTATGGCAAAATGGATTATGTCTGCTTTGACCATTGCAACAGTTCTTGCAGTTATCATTGCAGCAATTAAGCATCCAGAATACAGCTCTGATTTTGTCGAGAAGACACCTTGGCAAATGGCAGCCCTCCCTTTTATCGTTTCCCTCTTAGGATGGATGCCTGCCCCTATTGAAATTTCAGCCATCAACTCACTCTGGTCTGCTGAAAAGAAAAAGACCGTCAACTTTAATACAGAGGACGCCCTTTTCGACTTTAACGTTGGTTACATCGGAACTGCTATCCTGGCTGTATTCTTTGTAGCACTCGGAGCACTCATTCAGTATCCTACAGGACAAGCAGTTGAAGCCGCTTCAGCCAAGTACATTTCTCAATTCGTGGGTATGTATGCCTCTGTTCTTGGAGAATGGTCCCGTTATTTGATCACCTTCATCGCCTTTCTCTGTATCTTTGGAACAGTCATTACTGTTATCGATGGCTATTCTCGCGTTAATCAGGTTTCCCTACGACTCTTGCTAAGTCAAAAAGAGGATGATAGCAAATCTTTGAACATCTGGATGACCCTCATAGCTATTATCGGTATCGTCATCATCAAGTTCTTTGCTGGTCAAGTTTCAACCATGCTCCGCTTCGCCATGATCGGTTCTTTCCTGACAACACCATTCTTCGCTCTTTTGAACTATGTATTGGTGACACGTGAAAATAAAAATCTTCCTTCTTGGCTAAAACTCCTCGCTATCGCAGGATTGATTTTCCTCTTTGGCTTCGCTATCTTCTTTATCTATGCACTTGCTATCGGCAAAGCAGGATAGTTTATAAAATGGCACCCTTACGGGGTGCTTTTTGTATACACAAAAAGCAGTTGAAAATCTCAACTGCCCCTCAGTACTACTTCATTTTTCTGTTTCTAACTCATACAAATCTGCAATGATTGCTGCGACCTTTTTAATATCTCCCAGCATACCACGCATTTCAAAGTCAGCCAAAACTGGGAAACCAAAGCGCTGACTATACTGCTTGGCTGTCAGGCAGTATTGATTGTTAAAATTGCGATTACCAGATCCCACTACCCCAAAACACTTACTAGCATTGTCCCCATAGGCGATAAAGTCGCTCAGTGGAGTTGTTAAAATCTCGACATCGCCGTTATCGACACCATTTCCACCTTCTAGATAGGTCGGCAAGAAAGCGATATAGGGATGTTCCATTTCAAAGAATTCTTGACCTTCCTTGACTAGGTCCTTGATATGGATTTTTTGGACCTCAATCCCTTCGTACTGGGACAAGAGATAGTCCTTGAGTCGGGTTACAAAACTCTCTGTATTCCCACTCAGACTGATATACACTAAGGATATTTTTTTCATGTTGACCTCGATTTTTATGTTTACGATATAAAAAGAACTACCAAAATTGTAACTTGATAGTTCTTTTTTGTCAATACTTAAGCAGCCTCTTCTGCTTCGACTTCCTCAGTCAAGTCCTTTTGTTGGCGCCACATCTTGTAAAAGACTAAGGCTAAAAAGAGAATATTGATGATGATGAACAAAATATTCGTCCCTTTTGCTAATGCTCCCATTCCTAAGCCAAGGGCACTATCTTTGATTAATTGAACCGCATCTTGAACGTTCATATAGCTATAAACCAAACCAACAATAGCTAGTAAAACATAGCCAACATAAGTATAGTTTGCGAATTGTACGTTTTTACGTACGAGAAATACAAAGGCTACTACAACTAAAATTGCAGATAAAACAATCAACAACATATTAAAAATAGAGTGAGAGGATTCTGACACTTTGTAAGTATAGTTGACCGTGTCTTCTAATTGCTGGGCAGTGAGCGTCCCGCTATTCGCCAGGCTAGCACGAAGAGCATCTTTACTTGGCAATGGACTCAAGATTCCAAATAATGACATAGCCGAAATGAGGGCTGATAGGACTAACAAAACCCAAAGATAAATAGGATTCTTTTTCATGTTTTCCTCCATAAGATATTTTGAACATTATAGCATTTTTTGTACAGGAATACAACTTTTACAAGCTAGTTTCAACTTGTTTACGATAGGCTTTCGGTGATTTTCCGCACAATTTACGGAAAACCTTGTAGAAATATCCAACATTACTGTAGCCAACTGCATAGCAAATATCTTCGATGCTATCACTGGTCGAAAGTAAGAGTTGCTGCGCTGCCTTAATTCGCTGTTTATTGAGCAATTCCGCAAAGGTTGAGTTGGTTTCTCTTTTGATCAGCTGCCCGAGATAGACAGGATTGATAAAGAGATCCTTGCTGATATCCTTGAGCGAGAGCTCTTTCTGATAATCACGCCCAATCACCTCCAGAACGCTCACCACATTTTCATTCATGCGGTACTGGCCAAAGAACTTGGTCAAGGTTTCTTTGATATAGGCAACCAATTCTTCAAAGGAGTTAATGGCATGGATGGCTTTGACAATCTCGGTCATATCATCTGCTTTTAGGTGTTCAAACAAATGAAAGACGTCCATGACAAACTGAGTGAAAAGTTGCTTCGTGATGGCCACTCGCGGAGTATTCTCCAAAACAACCTTCTCTAGTAGGGTTAATTCTTCGATGATTTGATTGATATTCCCTTGGATAATCACCCGATAAATCGGCTCGTAATAGGCAAATAAACTCTCGGATTTTTCTAAATTAACTGAACCGTAGAAGAGGGCTTTTTCAGCATTAATCTTCCAATTCTCAAAGGACTGCTGGAAGGGTGCTTCAAATGGCGTCACGACGATGCCATCTAGTGGCTGATCAGAGATGAAAATCTGCCAGTCTTGCCCCAAAACATAGTAAGGAATGGTAAAAGACCCCTGCTTTTCCTTTGAAAGTCCTATCCACCAGCTGTCTTTACCTGACAGGTAGTTCGTAAATCCTGTCTCATCCAATTCTTGACTAAGGGTCTGACTTTGCTCCACCTTTTCCTGAAGCTGTTGCGCAATTTTTTCTAATAAATTGCCCAACTCTACCTTGTCTACTGGCTTGACCAGATAATCCACGACACTAAGGTTCATGGCTTTTTTGACGTAGTCAAACTCCTGATAACCAGACAGCAAGATATAATAGGTATCTGGAAGTAGCTCTTTCATTTCCCTAATCATCTCAAGCCCGGTCTTATCTGGCATGTTGACATCGGAAATGATCACATCCACTGGATTTTCCTTGACGTAATCCAAAGCATCATCTGCGTGATTAGCTGTCGCGACGACTTGCATATCCCATTTTTCAAAGGGGATTAATCGCTTGAGCCCCTCTGTCACCATGTACTCATCGTCTACTAATAAAACTTTATACATTTCTACCCTTTCTATTCATCCTGGATAGTGATATGGTAACGAACACCTTCTTGCTCAGCTGACTCTACACTGATTTGGTAGCGATCCCCAAAGTAGAGAACAAAGCGTTCGTGTACATTCACTATTCCAATTGATTGCCGCTCTCCACTGTAGCTTGCTTCGTGTTCAAAACTTCGCTGAGTTAATTTTTCTTGCAAGGCAGCTAGTTTCTCAGCGGACATTCCCCGACCATTATCTACTACTAGGATTTCAACGAATCCTTGGCCCTTCAAGGCTTTGATACTGATGACATTATCTGTTCTGCGATGATCAACACCATGAGCAAAGTAGTTTTCTACTAATGGTTGGAGTGTAAATTTTGGAATTCTCATTTCTTCCAATTCTGGTGCAATCTTGAAACCATAGGCAATGGATTTAGGATAACGCACCATACAGAGATAGCTATATTTTCGGCAAAATTCCAACTCTTGCTTCAACGTGGTTTCCCGCTCGTCGGAGATATTGTTGCGTAACAAGCTACTAAATTCATAGATAATATCTGCCAGTTCATCCTGACTTTGCATGACGGCATACATCCGTAAAAACTCCAGAGTATTGTACATAAAGTGAGGATTGATTTGAGCCTGCAGAGCTCGCATATTGGCATCTTTTTGACTGAGCTCTAGCTGATAGATATCGTGGATATTTTTTTCCAGGCTATCCAACATATCATTGGTTGTTTCTGCAATGAGAAGCAACTCTTGGTCTTTTTCAGAGGTATCGATTCGAAGGCCTTCTTCTCCTTGAGCAATCACCTCGATCGAATCTACTAGGTCTACGACCTGTTTTTGGTAATTTGAGAAAGTCTGTCTAAGGGTCACGTACAAAATGATGATAAAGAGGATACTTAGTCCAATAATAATAGCTGAACTCGTCAAAGTTCCTGTAAGAACAAAATTTTTAGGAACAGCAACTCGAACCTGATAACCGTGAGAGGTGACACCTACAAACCAGTTTTCTCGCTCGGCTGAGACCTTCTCCCCAATATGGAACATCTCAGTCTCAAAAGGCGAAGTTACTGTTACAGCCATTGGGATATGGCCCCTTGTATTGTCAATAGCGCCATGTAAAACATCTGGGGATAGGGAGATATAAATCACTCCTAAATCCTTGTCAGACACAGGATCGGAAACAGGAATGGCAAAACTATTGGCTGCCGGCTTAAAACCCTCCGCAGGAATTTTCTCTCCACTGCGTTTTTCTCTAGTCGAAACATAGACTTCCTTGTAGTCCTGAAGAACAATAGCCACTCCAGTCACAAAATCATTCCGAACATAGAGGTCATCAATATTTTCATACAGGGAAACCGAGATATAAGGCGAAGTTTTACGCTCTAATTGCCAATAGAAATAGTCTGGTGTGCTGAGACTGAAATACTTGTAAATCCCTTCGATGCGGGCCTGATTTTCAACCAAAGACTGAGCAAGTCGGGTTGACTCTCTGTGATAGTATTCCACTTCACTCACTGTCCGAGTGGTCACACGTTCTGCAACCCGTTGGGCCTCTTTCTCACGTGAATCCCAGTCAGCATACGATAGCATAATCGCAAAACTGGCAATGACCACGATCATAACCAAACTATAAATCCGTAAAAGAGAGTGAAGCCAAAACTGCTTCATTCTATTTTGCCGCCAATTTTTCATGGATACTTTCATAAATAGGTTCCAACATATCACTGATAAAGAAATGCCACATTCCAATTCCTACAAAAAAGAGCAAGGCAGGCATATAATAACCAACTCCTACAAGAAGAGCGGACCCGAGTAAAACCTTGGCAATCGCAGGTAAGCTCATAAAAATCCCGATAAGGGACAGTTTCAAGGTATTTTGGTAGGATAAATCAAAATACACCTGAAGTTTCAAGGAAACAGTATAGGCTAGAAAGACAAGAGCGACTACAAGGACATTGAGAAAGGTCGCCAAGAGGTGGAAAATCGTCTGGTGGGGTAATTGAACTAGAAGATACAAACCATAAACTAGGACAAGATCCACAAACACAAAACTATAGAAAGCCAGATTACTCTTGACAAAATTGCTCTTATACAATTCCCAAGCTTCCTTCAAATGGTATGCTCGATAGGTATAACCATGCTCCGCATACAAACTCATAAGAGTTGCACTAGCTGGTGCCAAACCAAAGATCACTCCTCCTGCTAGTGTTAATAGCCAAAAATAAGCCGTCGTCATCATTCCCAAAAAGATACGATTAAAGACGAATTCTAGAAATTTCCCCATGCCACTCTCCTTAAACTAACGATGTAACTATTATATCATATTTCAAACGTTTTCAAAAATATAGAACTCCCATTTACAATCCTCAAAAAGCGTGATACAATTGGTTTTATTAGTTTGTATCAAGGAGATTCTCATGAAGAAAAATATCTTAACCACCCTCTTAGCCGCCGTCCTCTACTTTCTCTGTGTGGGGATTGGAGTCTTCCTAGGACACCTAGTCGATCAAACAGGCAATATGTTCTACGCGCCTGCCTTTTCTGCCCTTGTCGGTGGCAGTGTCTATATGCTTCTTTTGGCGAAGGTCCCTCGTTTTGGTGCTATCACCACTCTAGGACTTTTTATGGCACTTTTCTTCCTAGCTAGCAAACATGGTGCTGGTGCCTTTCTTCCAGGTATCATCTGTGGTCTTGCAGCAGATGCCATCGCTCGTCTCGGAAACTACAGAGATCGAATCAAAAACACCCTCTCCTTCCTCGTCTTTGCTTTTAGCACAAGTGGCCCTATCTTCCTCATGTGGATCCGTCCCAAAGCTTACGTGGCTGCCTTACTTTCGCGTGGGAAATCCCAAGAATACATCGACCGTATCATGGTCGCTCCAGAGTTGGACAAAATCCTTCTCTTTGTTTCAAGCATCCTCCTAGGTGCCTTGATGGGTGCTTTGATTGGGCAATTTCTAAGTCAAAAAATAGCTGATAAACTATAAGCTAAAAGCCCTGAAGACTAGCAATGCCTAGTTCCAGGGCCTTTTTGTATACAATCTTAAAATTCACTATAGATAAATTCTTGAATATTCGAAAAATCGGTCACAAAACAGTAAATCACGATGCTCAAGATAACCGTATAAAAAAATAGTGTCCACAAGATTAAACGATGTGTGTTAGTTAGCTTGGTTTGCAAATTTGTAAAGTTCTTTTTCAACTTCCATCCATCCTTTCACTCCAACGTGCATCACGTCAAATAAAAAGTAATCATCATACTCTCTGTTTCCATAGTTTAATACGGTTGCACCATGGCTTTTTGCGACATCTTCTATTTTTTTATAAGTTTTTTCTCGCATCTCTCTTGAGACACCAGTGTAGTCATTCCATTTCCCGTTTACTGGGAAAATAATAACCTCAACTTCAATTCCCAATTCCTTAGCAACTGTCAAGAAAAGTTCCATATCTGAATACTCTGGTGACTCCAGGTAACTCAAATCTTTATTAGAATCTTTCAGTGATGCATAGCGGTCTTTTAAGTAAGTATTGTAGTAGTTATTATCAACAGCATAGTCGTTATTGTCTGTTTTCTTTTTGACCTCTTCCACAAACTGATCCGTCATCTTCTGCCAATCATAGTCTGGGGTTTTATCTCCTGATGAGGGATAATCTGATTTCTCATGATTTTCATAAAATTTTCGTTTGAGCTTAAAGGAATACATCGCGTTCTCAAACTCTAGTAGTTTTTTATCGACAATGGTTCCTTTTCCATCTATGAAATAACTTTTGTATTTTTTGTAGATGTCATTTTGTTGCTTGTTCCCCTTGGTAATCTCGATAATGCGATTGATCAGTTTTTCTTTCGTTTCCTTACTAATCTTGTCATTATCTAGCATGTGGAAAATATGTTCCTGAGAAGCCTTGTTCAAAAAGGCATCTTGATGAGTCCCATCTTTTTCAAACCACTGAACAGACTCTACTATAGCTACTTTTCGCTTACTCATAGATCCTTCAATAGAGCCCAAGGTCGTAGCCTGAATGATGTTTTGAGAATAACTTGTCCCAATCTGCATGATATTAAAATCGTTGTAGTTAAAAATTTTATTTGGATGATAGTCTTCATTTATCGTCGCAACCAACTCGGATGACCCCAATAAAACCAGTGTATTGGGAGTAATATTGCTTGTTAAAATATCTCTACTTTTATACTTTTCATACGAGGTGCTATAACGAATACTGTTATCCTTGACTTTATAATAATCATCAATCTTCTTGACATACGTCACATTTAAAAGGGCAAGCGTCGCAATTACGAGCACAAGCGATAGTAAAAATGCTTTTAATTTAATCATCTCGTTTTATCCTATCCCTTCGGTCTGGAAGACTTCTTTTCAATCTCTTATCTCTTTAAAATCGTCAGTAAGATTTTATAGGGTTCACCTGAAAAGATAAAGAAACCAATCATAACCAAATGCATGGTCACAAACCAACTTAGTAGCTTATACCAGTTTTTGTTTTTATTTTTCTTATAAAAATTGCTTTTCTTTTGATACACTTCAAATCCAGCCATCAAGACACCATGGTAAAAACCATAAACAATGTAGCTAACACTAAGACCATGCCAAAAACCCATGACCAACATATTGACCATATAGGCATAGGTTGCATTGTGTAGTCTATTTTTAAACCATTTTTTCCTGATAACCTGCATCAATACTCTTGAAAATACAAAATCTCTCAGCCAGGTCGACAAGGTGATATGCCATCTGGTCCAGAAATCCTTGATATCAACACTCAAGAAAGGTTTGTTAAAGTTCATCGGTGTCTGAATACCTAGAATGTTGCTACTTCCAACGGCCATTAGACTATAGCCTGCAAAGTCAAAGAACAGATACAAGGTATAGAGGTACATATACTTGATTGAATAAACGACTGTGCCAGTATTATTTAGAGCGAGTAACATCTGGTAAACATAGGTTGATAAAACAACCTTGTAAAGAAGGCCTAGAACGATACGATACACACCGTCCCCTGCTAACTCTAGATACTCTTTTCGGGGCATGACCTCGTTTATCTCTTTTAAAAATCTCCTACTCCGATCAATCGGACCAGCACTAACTGTTGGAAAAAAGAGCAAAAACTGTAGGTAATCTTTTACACTGATTTTTTCTTTGATCAAGCCATCCGATATTTCTAGCATGATCTGAATGGTCTTAAAGGACATGTAAGAAATTCCAATAAAGGCCAACAAATGCAGAGAAGTCAGAGCAAAGACTTTATTGATTATCAAAGGAAGAATGGAAAGGAAAACCAGTGGTTTCAGCCGCTTTGCCTCTATCCTCTGTGCTAGAAAAACCAGAAAATACTGGTAAACGACAAAGGCGAGCAAATAGACCATCATCGCTCGACTCTTACCATAGATAGCTCCTGCAAATAAGAGGGAGAGCGTCAAAATATAGTAGTCCTTACGTTTTTCAAAAAAATTTACCACAAAACCAATCAGTAAAACTACAAACAAGAGAAGGAAGAAATCATTCCCCTCGAAATAATTCATACCAGCCAAACTCCTTTACATTATCATCCCTTCGACAGCAAACTTTCTGATTTGCTAATTGAGGGACCTTTCTTTATTATAGCATATTTCTAAAAAGAAGCTTTACTCTTCTTGCATTTCAGTGAGAAAACAAAAAGGAGTCCTGTTGAACTCCTCCCATTATTTATGACTTAATTTCTTGGTCAAGAAATCTCCCAAGAACTGGATTGTAAAGATAATCAAGATGATAATGATGGTTGCCAAGATGGTCACATCGTGATTGTAACGGTTAAATCCATAAGCAATGGCTACGTTACCGATACCACCAGCACCAACTGCTCCCGCCATAGCCGTTTCCCCAACAAGGGAAATCAAGGTCACTGTCGTCACACGAATCAAATCTGGAAGACCTTCTGATAGATAAACACCCACGATGTCCCAGAAGGTCGCTCCACTAGCCTGCGCCGCCTCAATGACACCACCATCTAGCTCAGCCAAGACCACCTGCACCTGACGGGCAAAGAAGGCAAAGACCGCAAAAGAAAGTGGGACAAGGGCTGCATTTGGCCCGATACTCGTCTTCACAATCAAGTGAGAAAGTGGCGACATGATTGCCAAGAGGATGATGAAAGGAACCGCACGGAAAATGGAGGTGATCTTGTCTAAAATCCAAAAGATAACCTTATTTTCCAAGACACCGCCTGGCGCTGTCAAGACAAGGAAGAGACCTGCCACCAGCCCCAAGAACCCTCCGATGATGAAGGAAAGAACTGTCATATAAAGAGTTAGGTAGATAGCCGTTCCCCAGCCTGCCTGACCAGCCCAGCCCATCTTATAGACATTTGGTAGATAAGTTTGAATCAACTCTGTCATCTTACTGTCCTCCCTTCAATACTTTTAACTGGACACCCGCTTGACGAATGGCTTCTTGAGCACCTGCTAGCGCTGCTTTTTCACCTGACAAGACCACCACCAATTCTCCAACGGGAGTGCCATCGAGAATTTCGATATTTCCATAGAGGATATTAGCCGTTACTTGGTAACGCTTGTACAATTCATTCAAAAGTGGTTCGTCTGTCGAAGCACCTGCATACTTGAGCTGCACTAAGATACTGTTCTCAGATAAATGCTCTACGATTTCTTGCTTCTCAATCTTGACCATGGCTTCATCAATACCTGTCGCAGTTGAGATAAAGTCCTGGGTCAAAGGCTGTTTAGGATCTGAGAAGATTTCAAGGACACTGCCCTCTTCAATCAAACGACCATCCTGCATAACTGCCACACGGTTGGCAATGTCTTTGACAATCTGCATTTCGTGCGTAATCAAAACAACCGTCAAGCCTAATTTTTGGTTCAAATCTTGCAACAAGGCCAAAATCTGCTTGGTTGTCTTAGGATCAAGGGCAGACGTTGACTCGTCTGAAATCAAGATTTTTGGATCATTGGCCAAGGCACGCGCAATGGCCACACGCTGTTTTTGCCCTCCGGATAGTTGTGAAGGGTAGTTTTCAGCACGATCCGCCAAGCCAACCAAGTCCAACAACTTAGCTACTTTGGCTTTCTTTTCTTCCTTGCTGAGTCCAGAGTGTTTGAGGGCAAAGGCCACATTCTCCTCTGCTGTCTTCTGACTCATGAGGTTAAAATGCTGGAAAATCATCCCAATGTCTTGACGCTTACGACGCAACTGCTCTGCTGTCAAGGTCACTCTGCCATCAAAGATTACATCGTCGTCAATGGTAATTTCCCCAGCAGATGGCTTTTGCAAGAGGTTAATCACCCGTACAAGGGTTGATTTCCCTGCTCCAGAATATCCAACGATTCCGTAGATATCCCCTTCTTGGATGTGAATGGTCACATCCTTAACCGCTGTGATGGTTCTCTTCTTTTGGTGAAAAGTCACATCGATCTGATCTAACTTGATAATATCTCTACTCATAGCTTCTAATCAGCTCCTCTACTAATTCAATATGGGTGTAGTAATCGGCGATTCGCACATTTTCATCTCCACCGTGGTCTCGGCTATTGGCATTTCCTAAACCAAAGGCCACCATTGGTACCTCTAGGGCATCAAAGACCGTATGCATAGGCCCTGTTCCTGCTGTGGTCGGCAAGACTGATACGCCCTGTGGATAGAATTTCTTGGCCAACTCGATCACATTGAGAATGGCTGGTGCGCTCATATCGCTTCGATAGCTCATCTCTCCCAAGGTATAGTATAATTCTACCTTATCAAAGCCATTTTTGTCTAGCTGTTTCCGAATTTTTTCCAGAACATCATGCGGTTCTAGGCCAGGAACCAAACGAACCTCTAGCTTGGCACTAACCTCTGCTGGCAAAATCGTTTTAACCCCTTGTCCTTGATAACCTGACTGAATCCCTTCGATATTAAGGGCCGGCTCGAAAAAGAACCGTTTTAGAAAGGCTGCACGATCCTCTTGTAAGAGAGGCAATTCCAAACCATAAATGCGACTAATTTCCTCAGGATTGCGTTGGGCGTAGGTATCTACCAAGGCTAGTTCTCGTTCATTTGGCTCTTGAACATCCTCGTACAAGCCTTCTACCAAGATACGTCCATCTGCTGCGCGTAGACTACTTAGAGCCTGGACAAGATACCATGGAGCTGATTCCACAACCCCACCATAACTAGAGTGAATATCCACATCGGCACTTTTTACCTTGGCATCAAAGGTCACAATTCCCTTGTTTCCACCAGAAATTTCTAACTGCTCCAAGGCATTCTTAGTCCCTTGTTCCCAGACCAACAAATCAGCCCCACGGAGTTTGTCCGCATGTTTTTCCAGATACTTATCTAGGTCTGTTGAAGCCGATTCCTCCGCTCCTTCCATGATAAAACTGATATTGACAGGTAGGTCATCGTGGTGCTGCATATACTTTCTCAGAGCACTCAAACGAGCCGTGATATGGCCCTTGTCGTCGTCAACCCCACGCCCATACATAAAGCCATTGCGGACCGAAAGCGTAAAAGGATCCTCTGTCCACACCTGGTCACCATCCGCCGGCACAGTGTCATAGTGGTTATAGAAGATCAAGGTCTTGGCATCCGGACGCGAACTCTTGAAGTGCGCCATGACAAAGGGCGCCGTATAAGTCTCATCAATCTCCACTTCAGCCCCTACACGCTTGCAAATCTCACCCAGATAGTTTGCAACCTCCTTGAGTCCAACCTGTTGGGCAAAGACTGATTTCTTGGAAATCAAGGTACGCAAAACCTCAAAATAATGCTGGGCTATATGATCCCTTTCAAATTTTTCAATCTGTTCTTGTTCGCTAGGAAAAACCATATTCTCTCTACCTTTCTATGAACCTATAGTCTTCTTTACAATCCATGCTCTATACAAAAGCAAGAGGTGGAAACTCTCTCCCACCTCCCTGTGTCTTATTACCAAACTGGTTGGTCCAAACCGTCTGATGTTTCTTCGATAACTTTTTTCACTTCATCAGTGTGGTAAGCTGCGATCACTTTCTTGATGGCATCAGCCTTAGGTGATGATTCCCAATCTTTTTTCGCAACGATGATGTTGTACCATTGTTTTGAGTTTTCATCAGCTTGCTCTTTAAAGAGTGCTTTCTTGTAGTCCAATTTTGCTTCTGTAACGAAGGTATTGTTTACAACGGCAGCGTCAACTGATGACAATGAACGAGCTGTTTGACTAGCGTCCAATTCAGTAATCTTCAAGTTCTTTGGATTTTCTGTAATGTTCGCAACTGTTGCAAGAGCAGTTCCAGAAACATCCAATTTGATCAAACCAGCTGATTGAAGCAAGTAAAGCGCACGGCTTTCGTTTGTTGCATCGTTTGGTACGGCGATTTCACCCTTATCTGGGATTTCTTCCACTTTGGTATACTTGTTTTCTTCCCCATTTTTACCTGAGTAAAGGCGGATTGGTGAGATATATGTATCTGCAATCGCTACAAGGTCTTTCCCGTTTTCTTTGTTCCAGTTGTTCAAGAAGTTGTAGTGTTGGAAAGCATTCAAGTCTACTTCGCCATCAGCAGTTGCCTTGTTTGGTTGTGAATAGTCTGTGAACTCTGTGAATTCCAATTTAATTCCATCTTTTTCAACCAATTCTTGGATTTTATCCCAACGCGCTTCTTCAGAACCGCTACGGTTAACTGTTGCAATTTTGACAACTGTTTCGTTGTCTGCTTTCTTTTCTGAATTTCCGCAAGCTGCAAGAGCCAAACCTGCGACTGTAGCAAGAGCCGCTACACCGAGCCATTTTTTAATTTTCATGATTCTATCTCCTTTAAAAATAATACCGTAATAGTATCTCATACTTTATTTGATTTAGCAAATTGTTATTAGATAGGCAGACATATAGTTTGAAACTATATACCTAAAAATTGAGAAATCATCCGCCTTTCTCAGACTGGATGATTTCATACCACTATTTAATATCAGCTTCTGCTGGGAGATAAGTGTCTCCGAAGAACTGTTTAGACAACTTTTCAAGAGTTCCGTCTTTGTAGAGTTCTTGGATACGTTTGTCTACAAATGTTTTCAACTCATCTTGACCTTTAGCAAGAAGTGGGTAAACGTAAGGTTGTTGGTCGCTTGGAAGTTCAATGACTTTCAAGTTGTCCAAACCTTGGTCCTTGATGACTGTTTCAACACCGATTTTATCAAAAATCTTGTAGTCAAACTGGCCATCGCTCAAGCGTCCCATGATTTGTTGGAAGTCCGCTTTAGTATACTTTAGGACAGTTGGATTATCTGAATGTTGTTTGTTGTAGTCTTCTAGCTGTTTAGCAGAAGTTGTCCCTTGAACAACTTCTGTTGATTTTCCACCGATATCATCAAGCGATTTGATGCTAGGGTCATCTTTTTTCACTACAAGAACGTTAGGGTTTTTAGCAGTTGGAGCTGCATAAAGGTATTTTTCAGCACGTTCTTTAGTGTAGCTGATGTTGCTAACAGCCATATTGTAACGGTCAGCATCAAGTCCTGCAAAGACTCCTGACCACTCTGTCTTCTCAAACTTGACATCATACTTGTCAGAGTCTTTAAAGATAGCGCGAACCACTTCAATTTCGTAACCAGTCAATTCGCCATTTTCTTCATAGTTGAATGGTTTTGGTGTAGCATTAGTTGCAACGATAATTTCTTTCTTGCTAGCTGCTTCTCCCTCTTTTTTCGCACCACCTGAGCAAGCTGCTAACACACCTACAGCCACAAGTCCTAGAGCAGCAAGAGATGAGTATTTAACGATTTTTTTCATGTCATTTCCTCCAAAATAGAATACTTTACTATCTTAACAGAAAATATTTTTTTTTGCCATTATATGATATCTATCTCGGTGATAGGTTTTTTTTATGGCTGATTTAAAAGACCAGACGCAAGACTGCAATCAAGACTACCCCAAAAAGAACCGTACCTACTAGATTGCGGTAGCGAAAGGCTACCCAAGCCGTTGGAAAGACTGCTAAAAAGTCCAGCCATTTGATTTGAGGGAGACTGCCAACTTTGCCAGTCACTACGCTTGAAAGGATCAAGGCAAAGATAATGGAAACAGGCAAAAACTTCAAAAACCGCTCGACGATAGCTGGCAAGCCCTTGTACTTAACCAAGATGAAGGGAATCATACGGGGAATCCAAGTCACTAGGCCTGAAAAGATAACGGCTAACAAAAGATATTTACTGACCATCTAAGACCACCCCCATGGTACAACCTAGCAAGGTCGCAAACAAAACAGCTAGCGACTGAGACACTACTGTCAAGAGCAAAAAGAAGGACACCGCAACAACGGCTAGGATTAGTAGCAGATTCCGTACAGGAACCCGTCTTTGCATAATCTGAAATTGTGAAGTAAAAATCCCGATAAACATCCCAACAAGGGCAAAGTCCAAGCCAAAGACTTCAGGATTCGGAAGAAGGCCACCTAAAGCCGTCCCCGCCACTGTCCCAATAAACCAGGCTACATAACTATTGAGATTGTTCCCGTGCATCCACATAGGATGGACTTTATCTGTATGGGCTAATTCTCCCATCAAAACGCCATAGGTCTCATCTGTCAGGAGACTAGACATGCCGATATTTTGCCAGAGACTAGTATGACGGAAATAGGTCGATGCATGCAAGCTCAGCAAAAAGAGTCGCAAGTTGATCAAAAAGACCGTCATAGCAATAGCTGCCACAGGCGCTTGTACCGCAATCAGTGCCAACATGGCAAACTGGGCGCTCCCGGCATAAACAAAGAGGCTCATCAAGCCCATCTCAACAGGTGTCACATAGGGCGCACCGATAATCCCACAAGCCAGACCGATACTAACATAGCCGAGGGCAGTCGGCATGGCCGCATGTACACCTTCCCAAAATCCTTTTTCTTTCATCCTTCTCCTCATATTTTCTCCAGTTGAGGCTGTTCATCATCACAGCCACAGCACGGACTATTATAACATATTCAAAGAAGAGAAAAAAGTCTGCTGATTTTGGCCGTCATAAAAAGACTGGCGATCCAGTCTCAAACACCTATTATACAAATTCTCCTCTAAATGCTCTCACGAATATTCAAGAGCATGACAAATGCGGTTAGGAGTAATAGCAATAGAATAAAGCTGACCGCTAGGACCCCAAAACTTGTAGCAATCGTTACGAAAACGATTGTGAATAGACTTGGTAAGACAACCGTAATAGCACCAATAGAGGATTGAACCGCTCCCATTGACTCCTCAGGTATTTGTTTAAAGACGAGTTCTTGCAATCTAGGAGAGAGTAACCCTGCGATGAAGGCATCCAAGGAGCTGAAAAGCAGAATCAAACCAAAATGAACTGTGGCAAATCCTACTAGAAGGAGTAACTGGATGACGACCGAAGCGTATAGAGCTGTTTTTATAGAAATCGTATTTTTCAGATAGCCACTTACAAGGCTTCCGACAATAAGTGCTAACAATTCTAGTGTTGATAACAAAGCGAGTGATTGACCAGTTTGTAAATCCAAAAACGGTTGGTTTCTTAAAAAAAGAGTTGAAATAGGAACAGTAACATTAATCACCGCTTGGCTGATAGAGACGATAAATAAAATGAAGATCACTCTATCCATATTCCAGATCAATTTTGATGATTGGAACAAATGCTGGCAAAACGATTTTATAGAAAGACCTTCTTGATAGCTAATTGTTTTTTCAACTTTCAAAAGATCATTTTTTATGAGAAGAATACCTACAAATGCTATCAGAAACGTCAGAGCGTTTAGCAAGGAAATGAACTGAATGGAAAGAATTCCTAGTAAAACCCCTCCTAGAATATTACTGATTGTCCGAACTAAACTAACTGTTGATTGTTTAAAGCCAATAGCTTCTGTCAGATGTTCTTTCCCAATGATTCTTATAAAAATAGGAGTAAGCATGGCTCCTGAAAAGTAACTCAATGTATCCGACAAAAGGTTCATTAAACAAATAAAGAATACAAGCCATAAGGAAAAGGGCTGCCCTGAAAGCGAAAGCGCCACTATAGAATAAAGTACAAATTTGACAAAACTAATAACCGTATACTTTAGAACACGATGGTGTTGAAAGTCAGCCAAAACTCCCATAAAAATTTGCAGAACTTGAGGAACAGTCTCTGAAATCGTAATGAGTAAAATTGCCAAGGGGGCAAACGAAGCATCTGCCACATAATTCAAAAAAGCAAGATAAAAAATTGTATCCCCAACCATTGAAATCCACTGGTTGATGGTTAGTTGCCTAAAATCTCTATTTTGAATAAATACTTTCATCGCAACTCCTTTTTGAGTTCAAATGGGAACTTTTCCCCAAGGATAGACCGATATTGCTGAGCACCCAAAATTACAGCAACGGTAAAATTTGACCAATGCCATTGTAGACTATGTGCAGTCCAATAGGCCAATAAATGGACTTTGTCACTCTAAATAAGACTGCAAATATGAGACCGCCACCCATATATACGAAAAAGTCTGTCAAGACCCAACCGTGGTTACTAATGTGCAAGATTCCAAACAAAGCAGCCGAACCGAGCACATCCAGTCCCCATTTCTTTCCTTTTTCCAGAGCTGTCATCACCAATCCACGATAAATCATCTCTTCAAAAATAGGACCTGCAATCACAGGATAGAAAAAATACATCAAAAATGCCGTTGCTCCCGTAAAAGTAGGAACATCCAGTTGATAAGCAATTTCATTTTTGGTAGGCGGAAAAATAAAAAATGTGACGAAGTTCCAAATAACAAAAGCTAGGAGAGATAGGAAGCAATAGAGAAGATAGGAACCTCTAAATTTTCGACTGTTGATTTTCTGCCATTTCCCTGACCGAATCATAACAATAATAGCAAGCAGAACCACAAGAAAATTCAACAGCATATCTGACAAATAATAGGCAAAGTCAGATAGACCAGCAGCAAGGTCGCTATGTAAAAGCAAACGAATGAAGAACTGGTCAGAAATGACAAGTAGAATAGCTATTAAAAAATAGTAGCGTGAGATTATCTTTTTCATTCTATTTTCTCCTATACTATGAAATAAGGATAGTATAACACGGAAATCACCACATTTTAGAAAATCGCATATTTGATATTGTTTCTCATGGAAATTTCACATTCGCGATAGTAGATTAATCGATAAGTTCTTTGTATTGCTGAAAACGCAGTTCAAAAAGAGCTGTTAATTGTGGATTTTCTAATATTTGCAGAGATTGGATAAAGTGTTCAATCTCTTTTTGATTGCTCCCCTTAGTTTGAAGGAAAATGCTCATCTTCTTTAAAAACTGCCACAATAATTTCTCAAAAACATAGTATGGTCGGAGCATACTCTCCAACTCGGCTTCAAAGATTGGGATATAAGAAAAAAGTTTGCGCTCCATGAGCTCTGAGATGATATTAAGATAACCACTTTTCATATACAATTGATTGTGTACCAACTCTTTAAATTCCTTGGATTTTTCAAGTAAAGAGGTGGATAAAAAAATCAGATCTTGATTACTTAAGAAAGGCATGGTATTGCAAAAAAGATAGAGTTCAAACCAGGTCCAAGACTCGATAGCATAGAGGTAGCTAGTCAAAAACTCACTATCCTCTTCTTCTAGCGGATAGTTTTTATCCAAGGAATGGATAGCATCTTTGATCACAATAGCATTCAAACGACGATAGGTCTGCGCCATCTGTTCTTGCTCGACTTCCTCTAATAGTTTCTCTAAGCCAGCTATATCTTGATGGGTAAAACGATTTACAATCTTTCGACCGATTCGCATATGTGGGGATTCCTGGTAATTATTAAGCTTGTGTCCAAACTCGTCGAAGGTCACATTTATCCCTTGGATAGCTAGGATCAGTTTATCCGCAGACAACATGGACTGCCCTAGTTCAAACTTGGATAACTGAGATGCTGTCAGTCCATCACAAGCTACATCTGACTGCTTGAGTTTTCTCGCCAAACGTAATTCCTTGTAAAATTCTCCCAATTCCATTCTCTCAATCATCTGACCACCTCCTAATTTTTACATATTATATCATCATTTTTACAGTTTTGTCAAAATATTCTGACATTTTCTGGAGTTAAAAAGCCAGCTTCAAGCTGACTCTTTATTCCATGGTATCAAAGGCGAGACTCGGCTTAGCATTTAGATCCAAACTGGCAAAATTCTTCTTATTCCACTCACTGACACTGGCATAGGCAATCATACCGGCATTGTCTCCACAAAGGCGCAGGGGTGGGATGATGACCTTGACATCTGTGATTTCAGCTGCTAGGCGTTCTCTGAGCCCTTTATTAGCTGCCACGCCACCGGCCACGACTAGGGTTTTAACAGGATATTTTTCCAAAGCCTTCTTGGTTTTGGCCATAAGAATATCCATGACTGCTGCTTGGAAAGATGCTGACAGGTCTTCCTTGGACAAGCTTTCTCCCTTTTGCTCGGCATTGTGGTGAAGATTGATAAAGGCAGACTTCAAACCTGAGAATGAAAACTCTAGATTGTCCTCCTTAATCATGGCACGAGGGAAATCATAAATATCTTGCCCCTGATGAGCTAGCTCATCAATCTCGCGACCTGCTGGATAGGTCAAGCCCATGACACGGCCGACCTTATCATAGGCCTCACCAACTGCATCATCCCGCGTTTCCCCAACAATCTTATAATCCCCAGCCTCAGAAACATAGACCAACTCTGTGTGCCCACCACTAACCAAGAGGGCTAGCAAGGGAAACTCCAAAGGCTCGACGCTCTGTGCTGCCATGAGGTGACCCGCCATGTGATTCACGGGGATCAGCGGAAGTCCATGAGCCCAAGCAAAGGCCTTAGCAGCTGACAAACCAACTAGCAGTGCTCCAACCAAGCCTGGTCCGTAGGTAACAGCCACAGCCGTTACATCCTCTTCGGTAATTCCTGCTTCTGCTAGCGCCTCCTCGATGCAGGCTGTAATGACCTCGACATGGTGACGACTGGCTACTTCTGGCACTACGCCCCCAAAACGTTTGTGACTCTCAATTTGACTCGCAATGACATTGGACAAGAGCTGGTCGTCGTTTTTTAAGACAGCGACACTGGTCTCGTCACAGGATGTCTCAAATGCTAAAATATATCTATCCTTCATCTATTTCTCTCTTCATGATGATGGCGTCCTCGACTGGGTCATGGTAGTAGGCCTTTCGCTCAGCGATGACCGCCATCTTTTCTTTCTTGTAAAATGCTTGCGCTCGTTGGTTTGACTTTCTGACTTCGAGGAAAATCTCCTTATCCGCTAGCAATTGAGCAAACAAGGCTGACGCAATTCCCTGACCCTGATAGGCTTTTTTGACAGCGATTTGCAGGACTTCTGCCTCAAAGAGATTCTCCTGAACGGCTAGAAAGCCAATCACTTCTGCCCCGTCCAAAGCCAGAACATACCATGTCTGGTCTTGGGACAGGTCTGCTTGGATTTGTTCCAGTGTCCAAGGGCTGACTGGGTAAACATCTGCCATGACAGCGTAGATGGTTTTAGCTAGTTCAGGCTGTTTTTGGATTCGTTTGATTTCTATCATAGGCGTTTAATGTAAGACTCGCCAGACTCAGTATGGTTCTTGAGCCAGTTTTCCTCGGCTTCGACACGCTTGAGATAATTTGGCACAAAGTCGTGCAAGGAGTCTTCTTTCTTGTCCCATGCCCAAAGAGCTAGATTAGCTGCATTTGGCAAGGTCTCTTGGGAACTAGCTTGTGGTAGCTGTTCTTGGATCTGCTCCACAAAGGCTTCAACCTCTCCAACAAAGGTCACGTGTTCAGCATCCTTGACTTTTTCTAGCACTTCCGCAAAGGACAGGTGTGCTTCTGGCATGACAGGTTTGGCATTTTCATAAAATCCTGCATAAACATTGTTGCGACGCGCATCCATCAGGGGAACAAGTAAACCTTCTTGTTGGCGTGGTACCAGAGACAATAGACTCGACATACCAACCAACTCAATGTTCAGGGTATGAGCCAAGGTCTTGGCAGTTGCTACCGCAATTCGCAAGCCCGTGTAGCTACCTGGCCCTTCAGCGACCACGATTCGATCCAAATCCTTAGGTGTCCAATCCAAACTGGCCATCAAAAAATCAATGGCAGGCATGAGGGTAATACTGTGATTCTTCTTAATATTAATCGTCGTCTCGGCAAGAACCTGCTTGTCCTCTAAAATGGCTAGAGAAAGAGCCTTGCTGGACGTATCAAAAGCTAAAACTTTCATAACACATTCCTATCTTTTTGTCTGCTTACTATTATACTACAAAAGCTGACGCATGGGAGTTTTCTTTGTTTTGAAACAAAAGGGCCTGCCACTTAGACAAAAAGAAGTGTAAATAAGTCATATATGTTTCAACTCGATTTTCGATGCAAGAGATCATCATCGTAAAAATAGAAAAAGTCCATCCCATCTATCAAGACAAGGTGGATTTTCTGTATATCTAGAGGAATAATTGACTTTAGGCATTTAAACCAAAGTAGAAAACAAGCCAGACAACATAGGTGACCAGGAGGAGAAAAATTGAATAGAGCGTCACAAAAGCAAGCTTCCAAAGGAACTTTGTTTTGCGGTGTTCCAGATGCACAAACAGGGCATTCCCCCCATAGACACAAGCTACAAAGACTACAAACATCAAGAGGCGAACCCCTACTGCAAATTCAAACAAACTAAACATTCTTAATCCTCCTTTTGGTATTCCTATTTTTATATAAACTGTTGACAATGTTGGTCTATCAATGTTAAAATGTAATTCAACACTGGTAGGAAAATCAGGTTGAGTCGTTGACTCTTCGGGTTGCAGTGCTATCCCTGAAACTTTGGTTTCTAAAGAACTGAAATTGCGATTGAACAATTCGCCCCCAGTGTTTGACGGCTCTTGACTTCGGTCAGGAGCTTTTTGATGCTTTTAAAGTTGATTCCCTCAGTGAGTTATAGTAAAGTATAAATATCGAGAGGATAACGTAATGTACGCATCTTCAGGGTATTTGTAGCCACCACGCAACCGATAACTTGACTTTACTGACTTGTCAATGTTAAAATATAATTGAACATTGGTAGGAAAATCAGGTTGAGCCTTTGGCTCTTCAGGCTGTGGTGCTGCCCCTTGAGCTTGCTCAGAAAAATCCCTTAATTTTGTCTCAGCCTTTTTGGTTGCTCTTGAGATTTCTCAAGAGCTTTTTCTTTTTTCAAAGATATCATTCTGTCCCAACCATCTACTCCAACGATTGATTAATGAAACTAGAACTATGTTTTTCCTTAAATCTACTATCTCTTTAGATTTCCCCTTTAATTATAACACCTAAGCGCTCTCCGACCAAATCCTACCTGTCTTTTTGCTCCTTCTTCCCCTCCCGACTTTCTCGTTTCCGTCTTTTACTAATTTTTCATTTTGTGGTATAATTGAAATAATTGTAACGAATCAAGGTCAATCTAGACACAAAATGGAATGAAATCAAGCAAATCTCTGCTAAAAGTTTGGAATAAGTTGACCTATAAATAGAAAGGAACTATATGATTTACAAAGTTTTTTATCAAGAAACAAAAGAACGTAGCCCACGTCGTGAAACAACACGCGCACTTTACCTAGATATCGATGCCAGCTCAGAACTTGAGGGCCGTATCGCTGCTCGCCAACTTGTCGAAGAAAATCGCCCAGAGTACAACATCGAGTATATCGAACTCTTGTCTGACAAATTGCTAGATTACGAAAAAGAAACTGGCGTCTTCGAAATCACGGAGTTCTAATATGGCCTATACTCTTAAACCTGAAGAAGTCGGCGTTTTTGCCATCGGTGGTCTGGGAGAAATCGGGAAAAACACATACGGAATTGAATACCAAGACGAGATTATCATCGTCGATGCTGGGATTAAATTCCCAGAAGATGACTTGCTGGGTATCGACTACGTTATCCCTGACTACTCTTACATCGTGGACAATATCGACCGCGTCAAGGCTGTTTTGATTACACACGGACACGAGGACCACATCGGTGGGATTCCATTCCTGCTCAAGCAAGCAAATGTCCCTATCTATGCTGGACCACTTGCCTTGGCTTTGATCCGTGGAAAACTCGAAGAACACGGCCTCTTGCGCAACGCTAAACTTTACGAAATCAATCACAACACTGAGTTGACCTTTAAAAATCTCAAGGCAACTTTCTTTAGAACGACTCACTCTATTCCAGAGCCTTTGGGAATTGTCATTCATACTCCTCAAGGAAAAATCGTCTGTACGGGTGACTTTAAGTTTGACTTTACTCCAGTTGGGGAACCTGCGGACTTGCACCGCATGGCTGCCCTTGGTGAAGAAGGCGTACTCTGTCTCCTATCTGACTCGACAAATGCAGAAGTGCCAACCTTTACCAACTCTGAAAAAGTCGTTGGTCAGTCCATCATGAAGATTATCCAAAGCATTGAAGGACGCATCATCTTCGCATCCTTTGCCTCAAATATCTTCCGTCTCCAGCAAGCAACGGATGCTGCTGTTAAAACTGGACGCAAGATTGCGGTCTTTGGTCGTTCTATGGAAAAGGCCATTGTCAATGGTATCGAACTTGGTTACATCAAAGCTCCTAAGGGAACCTTTATCGAGCCAAATGAAATCAAAGACTATCCTGCAGGCGAGGTTCTTATCCTCTGTACAGGTAGTCAGGGCGAGCCAATGGCAGCCCTCTCTCGTATCGCTAACGGAACCCACCGTCAAGTGCAACTCCAACCCGGCGATACCGTTATCTTCTCTTCTAGCCCAATCCCTGGAAATACCACTAGCGTCAACAAATTGATTAACACTATTTCTGAAGCTGGTGTCGAAGTTATCCACGGTAAAGTGAACAATATCCATACATCTGGACACGGTGGTCAGCAAGAGCAAAAACTCATGCTCCGCTTGATTAAGCCGAAATACTTCATGCCTGTCCACGGTGAATATCGTATGCAGAAAGTCCACGCTGGACTAGCGGTGGATACGGGTGTCGAGAAGGACAATATCTTTATCATGAGCAATGGTGATGTGCTTGCCCTTACTGCTAACTCAGCTCGTATCGCTGGGCATTTCAATGCCCAAGACATCTATGTCGATGGAAATCGTATCGGTGAAATCGGCGCTGCTGTCCTCAAAGATCGTCGTGATTTATCTGAGGACGGTGTCGTTCTAGCAGTCGCAACTGTTGACTTCAAGTCTAAAATGATCTTGTCTGGTCCAGATATCCTCAGCCGAGGCTTTGTCTACATGAGAGAGTCTGGCGACTTGATTCGCCAAAGCCAGCGCATCCTCTTCAATGCTATTCGTATCGCGCTGAAGAACAAAGATGCTAGCGTGCAATCTGTCAATGGTGCCATTGTCAACGCTATTCGTCCTTTCCTCTATGAAAATACAGAACGTGAACCGATTATCATCCCGATGATCCTCACACCAGATGAAGAAGAATAAATCAACAAAACAGCCCCGTCTTCGGAGCTGTTTTTTCTATGCTTTTTTGAGATTGAAACTCAATAAAAATCGAAATCAGACTAGAAGGCTAGGCGAAAGCATAACTTAAGCTAGCTCCCATAGTTCGGGGAACTATGGGAGGCTGTAGATGAATCAAAGCCAAGCTTTGAACTCATTCGTAAGAAGCCAACGATGTATCATTTTGATTTTTGAAGAGTTTTAGAAATACTACGATTTTTACCTTCCAGATACACCATCAAAATAGAAATATCTGCTGGGTTTACACCAGAGATACGGCTGGCTTGGCCGATAGTTTCTGGATTGATAAGTTTGAACTTCTGACGAGCTTCTGTCGCGATAGAATCAATATCATCCCAATCAATATTGGCTGGAATGCGTTTTTCTTCCATGCGTTTCATCTTGGCAACCTGATCCATGGCTTTAGAAATATAGCCTTCGTACTTGATTTCTGTTTCAATCAATTCGATAATCTTGTCATCCAAGTCCTCGGCAGCTGGCCCTATGAAAGCTACCACATCTTTGTAAGAAACTTCTGGACGGCGAAGGAATTCTTTGGCTGTCACCGCATCTGTCAACGGCTTGAAGCCCATCTCCTCAACCTTAGCATTGGTTTCCTTGACTGGCTTGAGTTTGATACTGTCTAGGCGCTTCATCTCATTTTCAAATTGATTTTTCTTGATTTCAAAGCGAGCCCAACGTTCATCGTCAACAAGTCCAATCTCGCGTCCCATCTCTGTCAAGCGCATATCGGCATTGTCATGACGGAGGATGAGACGGTATTCAGCACGACTGGTCAAGAGACGATAGGGTTCAATGGTTCCCTTGGTCACCAAGTCGTCAATCATCACCCCGATATAACCGTCACTGCGCTTCAAAATCAACTCAGGCTTGCCTTGGATTTTCAGAGCCGCATTAATACCAGCGATAATCCCTTGGCCAGCAGCTTCTTCGTATCCTGATGTACCATTAGTCTGACCAGCAGTGAAGAGCCCCGAGATTTTCTTGGTTTCCAGAGTCGCACGCAACTGGTGAGGTAAGACCATGTCGTACTCAATGGCATAACCTGTTCGCATCATCTCTGCATTTTCCAACCCTTTGATAGAATGAACCAACTCACGCTGGACATCCTCAGGCAGACTGGTTGAAAGACCTTGCACATAGACCTCCTCTGTGTTGCGTCCTTCTGGTTCAAGGAAGAGCTGATGGCGTTCCTTATCCGCAAAGCGCACAATCTTATCCTCAATCGACGGACAGTAACGAGGCCCCACTCCCTTGACCACACCTGTAAACATAGGCGCACGGTGGAGGTTACTTTGGATAATTTCATGACTGGTACCGTTGGTATAGGTCAACCAGCATGGCACCTGATCCTTGACATAGTCTTCATCACGTGACGTGTATGAGAAGTGATTAGGCGCTTCATCTCCTGGCTGAATCTCTGTCACGTCGTAGTTGATAGAAGAGGCCTTGACACGTGGAGGGGTTCCTGTCTTGAAACGACCGATTTCGAGGCCCAGTTCCTTGAGATTGTCAGCAAGGTTAATAGAAGCTAGGCTGTGGTTAGGACCTGATGAGTACTTGAGATCTCCGATGATGATTTCCCCACGGAGAGCAGTTCCTGTGGTCACGATAACAGCCTTGGCAGCATACTCTTGATGGGTCGCCGTACGCACACCGACAACCTTGCCATCTGCCACCAAAATCTCATCAATCATAGTTTGACGAAGGGTCAGATTTTCTTGATTTTCAACTGTCTTGCGCATTTCCTTAGAGTAAAGCTCCTTGTCAGCCTGCGCACGAAGGGCGCGAACAGCAGGTCCTTTCCCTGTGTTGAGCATCTTCATCTGGATGTAAGTCTTGTCAATATTCTTGGCCATTTCACCACCGAGGGCATCGACTTCACGCACAACAATCCCTTTGGCAGAACCACCGATAGAAGGGTTACAAGGCATAAAAGCCAGCATTTCAATGTTGATGGTCGCGAGCAAGACCTTGCAGCCCATACGGCTGGCAGCCAAGGAAGCCTCGACCCCAGCGTGTCCCGCACCGATTACAATAATATCGTATTCTTCCATAAAATTATAAGTCATTTTCTCTCCTATTCCTCAAGATGAATGTGTCTTAGTTGGCCGTCCCATTCTGGTAGGGCTGTTTTTAAAAAGGCTGGAACTAGTTGAATATTCTGGAGCTGATCCAAATCAATCCACTCACAGGGCTGCGTTTTTTCATCTTCCTGCATGGTCAATGGGGCATCCTCAAGCAAGTTCACCAGATAATGAAACTCAATGTTGTGATAGGAAACACCGTCCTGTTCAAAACGATTTTCGACCACAAAAGCTAGCTGCCCAGCTTGAGCTTTGACACCCAGCTCTTCCCTCACTTCACGAACTACCGCTTCTTCCGTGCTTTCATTGACTTGAATCGCACCGCCAATAGTGTAATACTTGCCCTTGTCTTTGGTAACTAGGAGCTTGCGATTTTGAAGAATCAAGGCTGTCGCCCGAACACCAAAAACAGTATTTCCCACTTTTGTCCGAAAGTCTTGTTGAGTCATTTTTATCCTTTCCCTTAAACGACACAAAAACAGTCAAAACTCGTAAGAAGTGCAGGACAAAAAAGCCTGCAACATCCATGAGCTTTGACCATCATTTCTATTGCTTTTATTATTGTAGCAAATTGAGAAAATTTGTCAATCTAAATGTACTGACAAACTTGTCCATTGCGGTAGGCATTGTCAATCAAGCCACCACCGAGACACTCTTCGCCATCGTAAAAGACAACTGCCTGTCCTGGTGTGATGGCGCGTTGCGGTTCCGCAAAGATAACTTCTGCCTTGTCTCCTTTGACATGTACTGTCACCTTTGAATCAGGCTGACGGTAGCGGAATTTAGCTGTACATTCTAGCGTAAACTCCTCTGGCATCTCACGAGTAAAGTGAACTTGACTGGCCTCTAGGCTGGTTGACATAAGCGAATCATGATAGAAACCTTGGCCGACATAGAGGATATTTTGGCTCAAATCTTTTCCGACAACGAACCAAGGAGCATTGTCTCCTCCGTGTTGCCCACCGATACCGAGTCCGCCACGCTGACCAATCGTATAATACATCAGACCAGCATGCTCGCCCATATCGCGACCATCCACAGTCATCATGCGACCAGGCTGAGCTGGCAGATAGTTGCTGAGAAAGTTTTTAAAGTTCTTTTCTCCGATAAAGCAAATTCCTGTCGAGTCTTTCTTCTTAGCAGTCGCAAGTCCTGCTTCTTCTGCGAGTCTGCGAACTTCAGGCTTTTCCAAATGTCCCAATGGGAACATGGTTTTTTGGAGTTGTTCTTGCGAAAGTTGACTGAGGAAATAGGTCTGGTCCTTGCCATTGTCCACGCCACGAAGCATGTGAACGATGCCATCCTCATCACGCGCCACTCGAGCATAATGCCCAGTCGCTACATAGTCTGCACCCAAGGTCATAGCATAATCCAAAAAGGCCTTGAACTTGATTTCCTTGTTACACATAACATCTGGATTTGGCGTGCGCCCTGCACGGTATTCCGCTAGGAAATACTCAAAGACGCGGTCCCAGTACTCTTTTTCAAAATTGACAGAGTAGTAAGGAATGCCGATCTGGTCTGCTACCGCAGCCACATCCTTGTAATCTTCGGTCGCCGTACAGACGCCGTTTTCATCTGTGTCGTCCCAGTTCTTCATGAAGATACCGATCACATCGTAGCCCTGCTCCTTGAGCAAGAGAGCCGTCACCGACGAATCAACACCACCACTCATCCCAACGACAACACGTGTTTTAGAGTTATCACTCATGGTAAGTCTCCCATCTATTCGTTTGTTCATACCCTTCAAAATTCTATTCATTATGACTTTCAAAAGAATTTCTTTGAGTATCGTCTTTTCGTTTGCTTTTAGGAGTAAAATGGTCTGGGAGACCATTTTAGCCTATCATCTTAAAATGAAAATATGATAGGCAACAAGTCGCGGACATAACTTGAGTTCGCTCAATCAGTCTGGGAGACTGATTGAGGTTATAAATCAGACAAGCTCAGCTTGCATCTCATTGCGAGTTAACGACGTAATAAAAGATAAACGAAATGACTAGTTCACGATTGAAGGTCGTGTGTGCTTCACGATTGAAGGTCGCTTGAGCAGTATTCATTATAACACGCTTGGTTGGAGAAGACAAGAAAGAGGCTGATAAATCATCTCAACCTCTCTTCCTTACTTTGCAAACGAATCAATTTTCCCCTTTAAGTTCTTTCTTCGCTTGTTCTATCTGGTATTTCACTTGCTCAAAGCCGGTTCCTCCTAAGGAATTCCGTCTCTGAACAGCAGTTTCTGGGCGCAAGTAGATATAAATATCCTCTTCAATCAAGGGATGGTAGACTTGCAACTCCTCCAAATCCCAATCTTGGATGTTTTTACCATGCTTGATAGAGTCTAGAACCAATTTCCCTACTATTTCATGCGCTTCTCTAAAAGGGAGGCCTTTTTCTGCCAAATAATCTGCCAGTTCGGTCGCATTCGAAAAATCATTCTCTGTGGATTGCTGCATTTTGGCCTTATTAACCTGCATGCTCGATAGCATACCTGCCAACACATCCAGAGAATTCAAAATCGTTTCTACTGTATCAAACATGCCTTCCTTGTCCTCTTGCAAATCCTTATTGTAAGCCAAAGGCAAAGACTTCATGACGGTCAATAGTCCAAGCAAGTTCCCGTAAACCCTTCCTGTCTTCCCTCGAATCAATTCGGCCATATCAGGATTTTTCTTCTGGGGCATGATAGATGAACCCGTTGAGAAGCTATCAGACAAGCTAATGTACTGATACTCAAAACTGCACCAATTGATGATTTCTTCACAAAAACGGCTCATATGCATCATCAAAATGCTGGCATTTGATAGAAATTCTAAGATGAAATCACGGTCACTCACTGCGTCCAAGGAATTGGTATAGGGTTGTTGGAAACCCAATAAATCACTCGATAATTGACGATCGATTGGAAAAGTTGTCCCCGCCAATGCAGCCGCACCCAGGGGAGATAGGTCCGTATGTTTCAAGTTAAATGCAAAGCGCTCGCTATCCCTTTGAAACATATTGTAATAAGCCATGAGATGGTGGGCAAAACTAATCGGTTGGGCGTGCTGCAAATGAGTATAGCCTGGCATGATGGTTTCCACATGTTTTTCAGCCAAATTCAGCAAAACACTGTTCAGATTCGCCAACTTATCCAAGACATGGCCAAGCTGCTCCTTTAGATATAAGTGCATATCTGTTGCGACTTGGTCATTCCGAGAACGAGCCGTGTGCAGTTTCCCAGCCAGAGGACCGATTTTCTCTGTCAGCAACACTTCCATATTCATATGAATATCTTCATTTGCAATATCAAAATGAAGCTCCCCTGCCTCTAAATCTCGCAACAAAGCTTTCAGACCATCTTGGATCTGCTCTCCCTCTTCCAAGCTTAAAATGCCAGTCTGTCCTAGCATTTGAACATGAGCTAGGGAACCCATCAAATCAAATTTTGCCAGCTGGTGGTCAAAGGAAATACTCGCACCGAACTGTTCTACCCAATCTTCCACAGTACCTTCAAATCGACCACCCCATAATTTTGTATTTTTCGACATATCCTGTCGTCCCTTTCTATCGCGTCACTACTCAACATTTTTCTGAACTTCTGAATAAACCTTAGTCGGAAGCCCCCAAAGCTTGATAAATCCCACAGCAGCATCTTGGTCAAAGGTATCCGCACTAGTATAAGTCGCCAAATTTTCATCGTAAAGAGAATTTGGAGATTTCCGAGCCACTACCTGGGCGTTCCCCTTATAGAGTTTAACTTTTGCAGTTCCATTGACAACTTTCTGTGTCTCCTTGATATAGGCAATCAAAGCCTGAGTTGCTGGGCTAAACCACAAGGCATTATAGATGAGATTGGACAACTCATTTTCGATAATGGGTTTGAAATGCGCTACCTCTCTCACAAGAGTCAAGTCTTCAATTTCCTTATGAGCTGCCAATAAAGTCATAGCACCTGGGCACTCATAAATCTCTCTTGACTTAATACCGACTAGGCGATTTTCCACATGGTCAATACGACCGACACCGTGTTTACCAGCTATTTCATTGAGCTTTTGAATCAAATCCGCCACTTTCATCTTCTCACCATTGAGAGAGATGGGCACCCCGCAGCTAAACTCAATGTCAATAAATTCTGGACTGTCTGGCGCCTCTTCTGGTGAAGATGTGATTCCAAATGCTTCTTCTGGTGCTTGGTTCCAAGGATTTTCCAAAACACCACATTCATTTGCACGTCCCCAAAGATTTTGGTCGACAGAGTAAGGATTGTCAAGGTCAGCTGGAACTGGAACGCCGTTTTCTTTGGCATATTGGATTTCTTCTTCACGAGACCATTTCCACTCACGAACAGGCGCAACTACTTTTAAATTGGGGTCCAAAGCCGCAATAGAGACTTCAAACCGAACTTGGTCGTTTCCCTTACCTGTACAACCATGGACAATTGTGGTTGCCCCCGTCTGATGAGCTATTTCAACGAGTTTTTTTGAAATAAGAGGGCGACTCAGAGCAGATATCAAGGGGTACTTTTGTTCGTAGTAGGCATGAGCCTGAAGGGCCACTAAAACATAGTCATTAGCAAATTCTTCCTTAACATCAATGACATAAGACTCTACAGCCCCAACCTTGAGAGCTTTATCATGGATGAACTCCAAATCTTTTCCTTCACCCACATCCATACAAACAGCGATCACATCATAGTCTTTTTTTAACCATGTAATAGCAACTGATGTATCCAATCCACCTGAATAGGCTAAAATGACTTTTTCCTTACTCATTTCTCTTCCTTCTTTCTATTTTTCGATAGAGGCTTTAAAAGCATCGTCAATCAATTTGTCCAACTCCCCAGAATCCTTCAACTTCTGGATGGTTTTGTCAACCGCTTCTTTCAATTCCTTACTATCTTTTTTCATCGCAACAGCGTAGGAATCTTCTTTGTCATTGTCAAAATCAAACTCAGCGATGGCTAGGTCTGGATTATTCTCTACAAATCCTTTTGCCACTGGTTCCTCAAAGATAACCGCATCCAGTTGTCCTGATTTCAAATCTGTTATCAAATTTCCATTTTTAGGAAGTGAAACGAGAGAAGAATCCTGCAAGGTTTCTTTAGCCAGAGTTTCCTGGATAGAACCTTTCTGCGCTCCAACCTTTTTCTGAGCCAAATCCTTGACTGATTGGTAATTCGTTAATTCAGTTTTTCTTACGATAACCTTATTTTTCGAAGTGTAGTAGGGAATTGAAAAATCGTAAACTTGACTTCTCTCTTCCGTTTTAGAAACACCTGATATGGCAAGATCGGCCTTGCCTGAATCAAGACTAGCTAGTACATTGTCAAAACTCATTGGAGAGAACTCCACTTCTACACCTAGTTCTTTTGCGATGGCTTTGGCTAGCTCAACATCTGAACCTACAATCTGATTTTTCCCATCGACCAATTTCTGGTATTCAAACGGAGCAAACTCTGGATTTAGGGCCACCACCAATTTTCCTTTAGCCTTAATGGCTTCAACACCTTGGGATTGAGTGTTACTACAAGCAAATAATAAGGGAAACATAAGCAAACCAAACATCGTCATCAACACCTTCTTCACTTTATTCATAGAAGAGCCTCCTTTCATTTTTATACTTTATTATTGTATAAATAATACTCTTATCGTTCTCGTTTGTCAAGGGGAAACTGCATTTTATTTCATTTTTATTAAGAAAAAGCTTATTATATGATATATTTTTACATATAATAAGCTTATTTATACTATTTGATTTTTAAAACAATTTGAAGAATTTAGTCGAAATTATACAAATAGAGCATTGCTGAGAAGATCGTTACGCTTTTTGTTATAGAGAAACAAAAAAGAGCCCTAAAGGACTCTTGTATTCTTAATACCAACCGTTGTTAAGCCAGAAGTTCTTGGCAGCTGTCCATGAACCGTAACGTCCTGCAACGTAGGCATCTGCTACACGTTCTTGGTTTTCAGCTGAGTAGTCACCGTTCAAGTATGAATCTGTCAATTGGTAACGTCCGATGTATTGGCCGTTTGTAGCTGTGTAGCTACCACCTGATTCTTTTTGAGCGATCCATTCTTTGGCTTCTGCTTCAGAACCACTTACAGTAGATGTTGCTACAGTGTTGCTTTCTGCTGCTGGTGCTTCATAAGTTGTAGTTGCAGCTGGAGCTTCTTCAACTGTTTCTGTAGCTACTGGAGCTGTTTCTTCCGTTGTTGCTGCTGGAGCTGCAGTAGAAGCTGTCCCTTCGATGACCAAAACTTGGTCAACATAGATAAGGTGGATATCTTTGATATTGTTTTTTGCTGCTAATTTTTCAGCAGTCGTGTTGTACTTCTCAGCGATTTCTGAAAGAGTATCACCTGATTTAACAGTGTAAGTTACAGTTTCTTGTGCAGATGCAAGAGCTGGGGCAAAGAAAGCAAGTAAAGCTGCTACTCCTGCGATAGTTGTTTTGATTTTTTTAGTTGTTAATGACATATCTAAAAATTCTCCTTCCATTGGATATATCTATGATACCTTTTAAATGTTACCGTTGTTTAACGGTTATATGTAGAAATATTACAAAAATGTTTTATATTTACCGTTTTAAGGAGGTTTTTGTCACAAAAGACCTTATTTTATACCATCTTTAATCATTTTGAGCTTTTGATAAGGGAAACAAGCGCAGAGGTCCATTCTTTGATATAATAGTTATAAGAATCTTTATAAGGGGAAACAGATGCAATCACTTCGTTTTCAATCTGTCTTTGATATTATCGGACCAGTCATGATTGGCCCATCAAGTAGCCACACAGCTGGAGCTGTTCGTATCGGAAAAATTGTCTCTTCCATCTTTGACGATACGCCAACAGAAGTTGAATTCCAATTATTTAATTCATTTGCCAAGACCTACCGTGGTCATGGAACTGACCTTGCTCTCGTCGCTGGTATTTTAGGTATGGATACGGACAATCCCGATATTCCAAATAGCCTTGAGATTGCCCATAAACGCGGTATCAAGATTGTCTGGACCATTCAGAAAGACAGCAATGCCCCTCATCCTAATACCACTAAAATTACTGTGAAGAATGAACACAAATCCATCAGTGTGACAGGAATTTCCATTGGTGGGGGAAATATCCAAGTTACGGAGCTTAACGGCTTTGCTGTCTCTCTCAACATGAACACACCAACCATTATCATCGTGCATCAGGATGTCCCAGGTATGATTGCCCATGTTACTGAAGCCCTCTCTCGTTTCGATATCAACATCGCTCAGATGAATGTGACTCGAGAAAAAGCTGGAGAAAAAGCCATCATGATTATCGAAGTCGATAGTCGAAGTTGCGAAGAGGCGATTGAAGAAATCCGAAAAATCCCTCATCTCCACAATGTCAATTTCTTTAAGTAGGAGGAAACATGTTTTATTCTATCAAAGAATTGGTCGAGCAGGCGGATCTAGACTTCCAAGGAAATGTCGCAGAACTCATGATTGCGACAGAATATCAATTAACCGGTCGAGAACGTGCAGAAGTTCTCCTCCTCATGGAACGCAATCTAGAAGTCATGAAAGCCTCTGTCGAGCTCGGTCTCAGTGAAAACAAATCCCGTAGTGGCCTAACGGGTGGAGATGCGGCCAAACTAGACCGCCATCTCAAAAGTGGCAAGGCCTTGTCGGACTTTACCATCCTATCAGCCGCCCGAAATGCCATCGCGGTCAATGAACACAATGCAAAAATGGGCTTGGTCTGCGCCACTCCAACCGCAGGAAGTGCTGGCTGTCTGCCAGCCGTTCTCACTGCTGCTATCCAAAAATTAGACCTTAGCCATGAAGAACAGCTGGATTTCCTCTTTGCTGCGGGTGCCTTTGGACTAGTCATCGCAAACAATGCCTCTATCTCAGGTGCTGAAGGTGGCTGCCAGGCCGAAGTTGGCTCTGCCTCTGCCATGAGTGCCGCAGCCTTAACCTTGGCTGCAGGTGGGACCCCCTATCAGGCTAGCCAAGCCATCGCCTTTGTCATTAAAAATATGCTGGGCCTCATCTGCGATCCCGTCGCTGGTTTAGTCGAAGTTCCCTGTGTTAAGCGCAATGCCATGGGAGCAAGCTTTGCCTTTATAGCAGCAGACATGGCCTTGGCAGGTATTGAGTCTAAAATCCCTGTTGACGAAGTCATCGATGCCATGTACCAAGTCGGATCTAGTCTTCCAACTGCCTTTCGTGAAACGGCCGAGGGTGGACTCGCCGCCACACCTACTGGTCGCCGCCTACAAAAAGAAATCTTCGGAGAATAAGCTTATCTATATCTATTAGGAGAAACTATGCCCTCTATCTCAGCAATCTTTTTTGATCTGGACGGAACCCTGGTTGACAGTTCCATCGGGATCCACAATGCCTTTACCCATACCTTTGAACAACTAGGAGTTCCGAGTCCTGATGCCAAAACCATTCGTAGTTTTATGGGACCGCCACTTGAAAGTAGTTTTACAACATGTCTTCCCAAGGAACAAATCTCAGAGGCTGTGCAGATATACCGTTCTTACTACAAGAAAAAAGGGATCCACGAAGCCCAACTCTTCCCCCGAATAACGGAATTACTTCAAGAACTTTCACAAAACTACCCTCTCTACATCACTACAACAAAGAATACTCCTACCGCTCATGATATGACTAAAAATCTGGGAATCCATCATTTCTTTGATGGCATTTATGGTTCCAGTCCTGAAACACCTCACAAGGCGGATGTCATCCGTTATGCCTTGCAAACGCATCGACTCCCTGCAGACCAAGTCCTCATCATCGGGGACACCAAGTTTGATATGATTGGAGCCCAAGAAACTAGCATCAAAAAGTTCGCTGTTACTTGGGGATTTGGAGAAGAGGCTGATTTACTAAGCTATCAACCTGACTGGATTGCCCGTACCATTGATGATATCATTAAGCAACTATAAATAATACAACGATTTGAAATTACAGAGTAAAAAGGCCAAGGTCCTGTACAAACAGAACCTTGGCCTTTTATTTATAATTAGTTGGGCGATCTTACTCAACGTGGGTTGTCTCATTTGCAAAGGAAATAATCGCTTCTTTGAGCTCGTCTCCACTGAGTGAACGGAATTCTTCGATCTTTTGATCGATGGCTTCTAGAGGCATGACGTTAACCTTACCAACGAAAATCTTATCCATGACTTGGTTATCAACCAATTCGGTCGAAACCAAGAGTTCTTCATAGAGTTTTTCACCTGGTCGGATACCGACCTCAACGATTGGAATTTCACTTTCCGTGTGCCCGCTTAGAAGGACCATTTTCTTAGCCAAGTCGTAAATCTTAACGGGTTTGCCCATATCAAGGATAAAGACTTCTCCGTCCTTAGCATAAGCACCAGCATGGATGACCAGACGGCTAGCCTCTGGAATGGTCATGAAGTAACGTGTCATACGGAAGTCTGTCACCGTTACAGGACCACCTTCAGCAATCTGACGTTCAAAGACAGGAATCACACTACCACGGCTACCAAGAACATTCCCAAAACGAACTGCACAGTAGGTTGATTTACTACGTTGGTTAAAGCCGGTAACAATCAACTCTGCCACGCGCTTAGTCGCCCCCATAACATTCGGTGGATTGACCGCCTTGTCAGTCGAAATCATGACCATCTTAGGTACTTTGGCCTCATCAACAGCCTTGGCAACATTATAGGTCCCGAGGATATTGTTCTTGAAAGCTTCTTTTGGATTGCGTTCCATCATTGGAACATGTTTGTGGGCTGCAGCATGGTAGATGATAGCTGGTTTGTACTGTTCAAACACTTGTAAAAGACGATCATAATCCTGAATATCTGCAATGACAGGAACATAATCAATCCCTTGGAATTTACGAATCAACTCATGATAAATAAGGTAGATTGAATTTTCACCATGTCCAAGCAAGACGATACGCTCTGGGTTGAAGCGGCTAATCTGGCGACAAATTTCAGAACCAATCGAACCGCCGGCTCCTGTCACCAAGATGGTCTTACCTGTAATTTCTGCACCCAGACGTGATTCGTCAAGGCGAATTTCCTGACGGCCCAAAAGGTCTGTGATATCAATTTTTTGGAAACCACTACCCGATTGATGTAAGCCTTGAACAACTGTCTCAACTTTAGGCATCTTGTAACATTTGACACCTAGTTTATTACACATCTGCAAGATACGTTCATACTCTGATGGATCAAGCGAAGGGATTGCTACAATGACACGCTCGATTTGGTGACGTTTGGCCAATTCAGGTAGATTGTCATAAGAGCCTAGGACTGGGATTCCACCTAGTTTTTGCCCTTTTTTCTTTTCATCATTGTCCAAAATCCCTACTATCTCAAGCTCACTGGTTGGATGTTGGTAGCTATTCATAAAGAGGGCACCACCATCTCCCGCACCAATCAAGAAGGTACGGCGATGCTCTCCATCTCCACTACCCTTTTTACGTTTGGAATAAATCAACTGCCAGGTGATGCGAGGAAGCAAGATGAGGAAGGTACTCAACAAAATGAAGAGCACGATGAAACGGATAGAAAATAATGGAAGAAAGGCATAGCAGATTCCATAAGAAAGAACACTACTGAGTGTCACTCCAAAAAAGATTTTCATAAAATCCGTAATCTTACTGTAGCGACTAATACTAGCATTCAGCCCCCAAAATGCAATTATGATTTGATAGAGAAGGAAGGCTAAAAGAGTGTAGATCACATAGTCCACAGGCGCAGGATTTATAAGGCCATAAAACAAGATATAAGATACGATGATGGAAACTACCATACTCAGAATATCAAATATCCCCCAAAATACTTGTTTTTGCTGTTTATTTAAAATTTCAACCAGATCAATCACGTAATCTGTTAGTTTTTTATTCATAGGAATTTACTCCCCCTTAAAAGAGTCAGATGATACTATTGTTATGATAACCCGAATCGTTCAATCTATCAGGTCTTACTTGCTCTTTCTTAAAAGTTTGACAAAGATAAACTGACGAACAAAACCTGGACAAAGTGCAACAATTGCCTGAATGAACATACTTTTAGCATATTCCCTGTAAGAAATTTGCCCTCGCTCCAGCATCCGTTGGCGAGCTTGACGATAGAATTTAAGGTAACGCAAGCCACCTCGACGCTCAAACATCCCTGCACCTACACGAACCTTACACAAGATTTGATCTAGGTTGCCAGTCTTGGCACCTGCCGTAATCATATTGAGCCAAAGGAGATCATCCTCCATGTAAAGCCCGTCTTCGTAGTTGCCCGCCTTGAGGACCATGTCCTTTTTGAACATGACTGTCATATGGTTAAAGGCGCTTCTCATTCTCTGATAAGCCACAATGTCTGCGTGCTGAGTTGGAACACGACGATAAGACACGATCTCATCTGGATTATCAATAAACTCTGCAATCTGCCCGCCTAAGAGATCGAGATTTTCTTTCTCCATTAGTTGAAGCTGTTTCTCAAAACGATCCGGAACGGCTAAATCATCCGTATCCATGCGAGCAATAATGTCATGCTGGCACTGCAAAACACCGTAACGAAGAGCCAAGCCTAAACCTTGATTTTGCTCTAAGGGGCACCGTTTCACTGGAATGTCTGACTGAGCTTCCACTTCATCTAGCACCTGATAGAGCTCAGGCGTGAGGGGCCCATCCTCAACAAGAACAAGTTCACTCGGTTTCAAGGTTTGATTTTGAACACTTTTGATAGCATCTCTCAAAAACGTCGGGTTTTCCTTTACATAGACCGACATCAAGACGCTGATTTTTTGCTTTTCAGGCACCGTTTTTCTCCAATATATAGATTTCCTTCCACTATTTTATCACAAATTTTCTCACTTTCCTATTTTTATATCAAATCAAGGAAAATTCTAGTAAAGAAATGTATCTCCTTTCACTCTATTCTCGCTTAAATTAATCGAACTTTCTTAGCTGTCATTACTTGACATTATATAGAAAAAAACTTAAAATAAGCTGTTATTAAAATCATCCTATCGAGGTTTTTATGAAAAAACAATCACTCTTTTTTATCCTAGGAATTGTCTTAATCGGGACTGTTTTACGCTCTCCTTTCACTGCTCTTCCAACTATTTTAGGAGATATCGCTCAGGGACTAGGAGTTGAGGTTAGTTCTCTTGGGATTTTAACCAGTCTCCCTCTCTTGATGTTTGCTCTTTTCTCGGCTTTTGCGAGCCGCTTGGCACAAAAGATCGGGTTAGAACATCTCTTTACTTACTGTCTTCTCCTCTTAACTATTGGCTCTGTCATTCGGATTTTCAATCTTCCCCTTCTCTATCTAGGAACTCTAATCATCGGAGCAAGTATCGCCATCTTCAATGTACTCCTCCCAAGTATGATCCAGGCAAATCAGCCTCAAAAGATTAGTTTCCTAACAACTCTCTATGTCACTGCCATGGGAATTTCGACAGCCATCGCTTCATATCTTTCGGTCCCTATCACCCAAGCTAGTTCTTGGAAGGGCCTCATCCTCGTTCTCAGCTTTCTCTGTCTGGTCACTCTGCTAGTCTGGTTGCCAAATCATCGCCACAACCACTATCTAGAAGGCCAAAAAGAAAAGCAAGTCAAAGAAAATATTCTAAAAAGTAAAGATGTCTGGGCCATCATTATCTTTGGTGGTCTTCAGTCCTTGCTCTTTTATACGAGCATGACCTGGCTTCCAACGATTGCTATTAGTGCTGGTCTTTCTAATAGTGATGCGGCTCTTCTAGCTTCTATCTTCTCGCTGATCAGCATTCCTTTTTCAATGACTGTTCCAAGTCTGACAACTCATCTGTCAGACGGCCACCGTCGAATCATGCTAACAATTATCTCTATCGCTGGTATGACAGGAATTGCCATGCTCTTGTATCCAAGTAGCAGTTTCCTCTACTGGTTAGTCGTCCATCTCTTGATTGGAACGGCCTGCAGCGCCCTCTTCCCCTACCTCATGGTTTGCTTCTCGCTTAAAACCAGTTCGCCTGAAAAGACAGCCCAGCTGTCAGGACTAGCGCAAACAGGGGGCTACATCTTAGCAGCTTTTGGTCCTACCTTGTTTGGTTACAGTTTTGAACTTTTCCAATCTTGGATTCCAGCTGTCCTTGCCCTACTAGCCATCGATATCATCATGACCGTCTCACTCTTTATGGTGGATCGGGCTGATAAGATCCTCTAAACTTCTAGTTTATACTAGGAGTTTTTTATATGTAAAATTTTTACACATATTTCTTGACAGGGCTTTCAACTTGAGATACAATATATTTGAAAAGAGTATATATAAAATTTTTATATAATATAAAGGAGGTTTCCCATGTACTTCCCAACATCTTCTGCCTTGATTGAGTTTCTCATCTTGGCTGTACTGGAGCAGGGGGATTCTTATGGTTATGAGATTAGTCAAACCATTAAGCTCATCGCCAATATCAAAGAATCTACGCTCTATCCCATTCTCAAAAAATTGGAAGCCAGTGGCTTTCTGACCACCTACTCTAGAGAGTTTCAGGGGCGTATGCGCAAATACTACTCCTTGACCAATCGGGGCGTAGAGCAGCTCGTTACTCTAAAGGAAGAGTGGACGCTCTATACCGACACCGTCAACGGCATCATAGAAGGGAGTATCCGCCATGACAAGAACTGACTATCTGACTCAGTTAGAAACCTATCTCCATAAACTGCCTGAAGCTGACCGCATCGAAGCTATGGACTACTTTAAGGAACTATTTGACGATGCTGGCCCAGAGGGCGAAGAGGAGCTCATTGCCAGTCTGGGCACTCCAAAAGAAGCGGCTCATGATGTCCTCTCTAACCTCCTCAATAAGAAGGTCAATGAAGCCCCTGCTCAAAAGAATGACCGCCAACTGCTGCACATTGCACTCTTGGCCTTACTAGCAGCCCCTATCGGAATCCCTGTTGGAATTGCAATTATCTTAACCATTATCGGGCTTTTTATCGCGGCTGTCTCTGTCATTCTAGCCTTTTTCACCGTCTCTGTGACGGGTATCCTGCTGGGCGGAGTCTTTATCGTAGAGAGCTTTAGTGTTCTGGTCGAAGCCAAATCTGCCTTTATCTTAATTTTTGGGGCTGGTTTGCTTGCTATCGGTGCTTCTTCTCTTGTTCTACTGGGCATCTCCTATGTAGCTCGTTTCTTTGGCCTCCTGGTCGTCCGCTTGGTGCAATGGATTCTTAAAAAAGGAAAGAGAGGTGACAGACATGCGTAAATTGACAAAAGGATTTCTCATCTTTGGTGTGGTTTCCACGATCCTTGGTTTTATCATGATTATTGTAGGTGCCCAGTCCAATGGTATTCAAAGTTTACTTGCCATGTCAAAAGACCCCGTCTATGACAATCGTATCGAAGAAGTAACCTTTGGAAATGAAGTGGAAAAACTTGATTTAGCCCTTGAGGAACATAGCCTAACCATCACAGAGTCTGTAGATGACAAGATCCACATCACCTATCATCCTTCTGTGTCTGGTCGTCACGATCTGACTACTGGCATGAGTGACAAAACACTGAGCGTCACTGACAAACAAGCCTCCCAACATCGCTTTCTCGGTTCAGGAATCGAAGGCCTACTTCGTATTGCCAGCAGTTATTCTCACCGTTTTGACGAAGTCATTCTCTCTCTCCCTAAAGGAAGAAGGCTGCAAGCTATCACCGTCACAGCCAATCGTGGACAGACCACTATCCGGCAAGCCAACCTTGAAAATGCGACAATTAAAACAAAAGGCTATCTCTTAAGAATAACAGAAAGCTCTATCAAAAACAGTACACTAATGACACCTCGTATTATCAATATCTTTGATACCGAATTGACAGATAGTCAGGTCAAGACCGAAGAGGAACACATCTATGCTGAAAATATCAAGGTCCGTGGTAAGGTTGAGATAGACTCTCATAACGACTTAAGACTCTTTCTTTCTAAGGCAGAATTCGATCGTATCAATCTAGATATTTCTTCTCAGCATGGCGGTATTTATCGTAAAGCTCAAAGAGAACACCCTAGACAAAAAGAGAATGAATTTGCCAACCCCTACAAGACAGACAAAGCAGATGTTAAGGATATGCTCATTATAAAAGCCAATCAGGATATCTACCTACCTAAGGAAGAAGAGTACTCTGCTCCACCTAGAAATCATTGACAAAAACGCTTTCATCTGCTAGTCTAAAGATAGAAAACGACCATAAAAAAGGAGGTTCCACCATGACACAAGAATGGTTTGAAAGTGCCGATCTTGAGAAGAAATCACCTCAGACGAAATCGGAAATCCAGCCCAACGAGCTAGAAACTTCGGAAACTGTGGAGACCGAACCACAAGCAAGCGAAGAAACACCTGTCTCACCTAAAGAGTTGGAAACGCATGAGGAGGAAGCTCCCGAAATGATTGAGGAAACCCAAACCGAGGAAGAGGGAGAAGGGGAAGCTGAAGGGGAAGCTGAAGAGGAAGCTGAAGAGGAACACAAGCAAGAAAACCCTGCAAAAGAGAAAAGTATCCTCAGCAAGGCTTTAGAAAGCCCCTATATCCCAGATATTGACCCTCGTAAAACAGCCAGATTAAAAGCAGAAATCGCACTATTTTGGACTTGGCTACTGGATGCTATCCAAGAACCAACTGCCAGCAAGACTACGGACCAAAAGCATCGTTACAGTGTCTTTGGCCTGCTCACTTTGCTATCCATGATTAACCTTTTCTTTAGTATCTATCATATCAAGCACCTCTACTACGGCTATATGGCCTCTATTGCCAATAGTTTACCTAACCAGCTCCCACCTTTAGATCTCTTTGCTGGACTTTCTATCTTAGTCGCTAGCGCTCTATTTTACTTTTCTATCATTTTGGGAGGCTTTACTGTTCGACGTGTGCTGGACCAGGAGAACGACTTCACATTCCAAGAAGCTTGCAATCGTTACCGCCGACTCTTTGCTATCCCGCTTGTCCTAACAGCTCTAGCAAGTTTCTTTGCACTCTTTGGTGGCTTACGATTTACTGGTATCCTCACTCTTCTAAGCCTGGCCATCATTGCCCTTGGAAATCTCTTTGTGATTAGCAAGCCAAGTAAGACTAGTAGCCTTGACCCATTTTATCGATTCTTGCTAGCTGTCTTACTTGATGGCGCTATTCTATTCCCCTTCTTCATTGCAGAGCTCGCGCTGACAGTAGACTACCTTCGCATCCTGACCTTCTTTTAACCAAAATCCCTGCCATTTGTTAATGACAGGGATTTTTATGCTTACTCTTTTTTAAACAAGGCTTACTCGATGCTTGCCAATCCTTCAAAATCTTGTCCTAGGATGGCTTGTACTTCTAATTGATTGGCATCTAGTTGGTGGTAAAATGCTGTTGGTAGTAACTCTAGGAATCTTGCATAGTCCAAGCGAGCGATGGATTCGTAGTCTTCTGCTTTGGACCCATCACCAGAAATCTTCACTAGGTCAATCTCCCAAACAAGTTCCTTACCTGCCAGCTGCTCGGTATAAGGAGCTGGTACAAAGGGTTCCTTTGGCAAAATTGTCTTGACTCCCTGGGCTAGGTGGTAGATACCGTGTACCTTGCCTTGGGCGTCTGGGTAAAATTTCACACTGGCAAGGTAGGCATCAGATCCTTGAACCTTCTTGACCAGCTCTTCAAAACGTGCCAATCCATCTTCAGCCAAAAAGCTCTCGAGGTATTCCTTGTTGAGATAGATAGGGGACAAGATTCCTTGGCAATATACTAAACGAACCGCCTTATCCGCTAGATAATTCTGAACTGTTTGTCGGAAATAAGCTTCAAAATCAAATCCTTCTAGTCCTTCTACCGCTTGCCCCAACTTGTTCGATAGGGCCTGGAGGAGAGTCTCTACAATCTCCCAGTCCGCTCTGGTAAGGAAGTCTGGAATCACCACTTGGTAGCCTTTTCGACTATCCGCATAGTTCACTTTGAAGAGAAATTGAGACTGACCTACAATCCCACACTCCATATATTCGAGACGATTGAGAGGTTGACGGAGATAGACTGCATCATAACTATGCGACTCCAAGCCCTCCACCAAGGCCAAGATGGACTTGGCAGTCAAGACCTCCTGTTGTCCTAGAATGCTTTCTTTATTTGGGATAAAAAATGTTTTCGCCATAACTGGCCTCCTTTGAAATCGTTTACACATAGTATACCCTATTCCCCTGAAAGATACAGAAACAAATTTTAGATTTTTAGATAAAAAGCATAGAAAAACAGCCCCTGAAGGCTGTTTACTTTATACTGTAGCGACTTGATCCAAGTTTTCACCGATAGCTGCTAGGCGCTCGATCACTTCTGCTTGTGTCAATTCATTTTCTGAAACATAGCGGTTTCGTGGGTGAACACGGCACTCGTGTGAGCATCCACGAAGGTACTTGTCTTCATTTTCTTCTGATGTTAGGATACGACGGTTACAGAAGGGATTTCCACAGTTGACATAGCGTTCACATGGTGTTCCATCAAACCAGTCTTTCCCTACGATGGTTGGGTTAACATGGTTAACATCAACGGCGATACGCTCGTCAAAGACGTACATTTTCCCATCCCAAAGCTCGCCTTGAACTTCTGGGTCTTTACCGTAAGTTGCGATTCCTCCGTGCAATTGGCCAACATCTTTGTAGCCTTCACGAACCATCCAACCTGAGAATTTCTCACAGCGAACGCCACCTGTACAGTAAACCACAACACGTTTATCCATGAATTTTTCCTTGTTGTCACGGACCCATTGTGGCAACTCACGGAAGTTGCGGATGTCTGGGCGGATAGCCCCACGGAAATGCCCGAGGTCGTACTCATAATCGTTACGTGTGTCAAGGACAACGGTATCTTCGTCAAGAAGGGCTTCTTTGAACTCTTTTGGAGACAAGTAAGCACCTGTTGTTTCAAGTGGGTTGATGTCGTTGTCAAAGTCGTTGTCTTCCAAACCAAGGTGGACAATTTCTTTCTTGTAGCGAACAAACATCTTCTTGAAGGCTTGTTCATTTTCTTCGTCAATCTTGAACCAGAGGTCTTCCATGCCTGGGAGGCTGTGAACGTAGTCCATGTATTTTTGAGTTGTTTCGTAGTCACCTGAAACAGTCCCGTTAATCCCCTCGTCAGCGACGAGGATACGGCCTTTGAGACCGATTGATTTACAGAAAGCCAAGTGATCTGCCGCAAATTGCTCTGCGTTTTCAATTGGAGTATAAAGGTAGTAAAGTAAGACACGAATATCTTTTGCCATAAGATTTGTTCTCTTTTCTATTCTTAAATTTTCAGAATTTTTCATTCAACTATACTAGTATACCCACTTGGGAAAACGAATGCAATTTATTTGACCGGAAATTGTTGAAAGAGTCCTACCCCTGCACTTCATCAGTAACCATAGCGAATCGCAGATAATTCTCTCAATTTTTTGATTTGCTTAGCTTGACTTCCTGACAAACTTAGCTTGTTTTCAATCAATACACGCGAAAGGTCAACATTCATTTGGCTCAATATAAATGGAACAGAGGTCCCATCATCCTCTAATCGTTTTTTATAAATCACTAACTGATTTTTCAGGGGAGCAAGTTGAGGCGCAGCCTTTATATCTTCCAATAGATGATCAATGATGGTCATCGCTTCACAACGTCTTTCACTTCCTCCAGCAAACCATTTTAATGGTGTCATACTCATTTTCCTCCTGAAATTCGCTTATAAATTGAAAAACTATAATTCCTAACTCTCCAGCCAGTATTTTACCCAAACACCCTATGTAAAAAAGTCAGCAAAAATGGCAAGGTCGCTACAATATTATTGATCACATGCACCGCATAGGAAGGATAAATGCTCTTGGTATAACGGGTCAAACCAGCAAAAATGATTCCAGATGTTGCAAAGACGAAGATATCTAACAGACTAGGCAGACTTGAAAAATGAGGAAGAGCAAACAAAATGGAAGGAAGAAGCAAATCAAGGCCAAATCGCGAATGTTTAAAGAAAGCATGTTGCAACAAACCTCTATAGATCAATTCTTCCATCAGCGGAACCAGAAAGAACAGGGCTATATAGATACCTAGCTCTGCAAAGTTAGTCCCACTATAACCAATCAATACAGCCCAACCTTCAGCAGTTGACTGGACATGTTTAGCTGTCTGAACGTTAAAAGAGATCTGGAGCACTACCACTAATACTGTCAAAATCGAATACCAGAGCCATTTTTTTCTTGGAATGCGAAAGAGATAGCCATGGCCTGTCTTAGCCAAAATCCAAATCATGACTCCGATAAATAGCAAACTCAAGATATTTTGAATCCAGACGAAATTGCCAATCTGGGAAGAAAATTGCCAATAATTTTGGACAATAAGCGTCAGCTGAGAAAGACCAAATACGAAAAACAGGTAAGAGAAGACTGCACTTATTTTGAGTAGAAGCTGATATTTTTTCATAATAAATCCCCTATAGATGTATGTGTATCACATCGCATAAACCCTCAGAACCACTCTTTTCATTTTTACATCCTAAAAATCACTACCTCCCCTAGAGAACTAAGGAAGGCAGTGATCACATTTTTAGGAATTAGGAATGAATACACGAAATCAATCGATCTTATGATTTTTTGTTTTTCAAGAATTCGTCGTATTGTTTTTGCATTTCGTTCAATACTTTTTCGTAAGCACCTTCAGATTTCAATTTTTCCATCAATTCTGGAATAGCTTTATCTGGGTCTACAGTACCAGTGTTGATAGCTGTATCGAATTGTTGCATTGTGTTAGAAATTGCTGAAATTTCAGATTTCACACTGTCAGTGTTAAAGATAAATCCAAGTGCTGGAGATTCTTTAGCTTCTGCCAATTGTTTCTTAGAATCTGCAATTTGTTGGTCTGTAACGTTTTCGTTGATGTAAAGGATCCAGTTGTTACCAGTGTTCCAACCTGACATGTGAGTGTTTCCTTTATATCCATCAAGGACGCGGACACGGTTTTCTTTACCTTCAACTTTTTCCCAGTTCTTGCCTTCTGGACCGTAAACAAGACCGTTCAAAAGTTCTGGGTTAGTGTTCAAGAGGTTCAACACTTCCATTGATTTTTCTTTGTTCTTAGAGTTGTTTGAGATGACAAAGTTAGCGACTTGTGTTGTTTGGTTTTTCTTGATAAAGTTAGTGATTGGTTTGATTTGGATGTCTTTGTTCGCAACACGTGAGAGCAAGCTGTTACCATAGTCAGCTGGTCCTACTGTTTCTTCACGAACGAACCAAGTATCTTGTTGAAGGTCAAATGAAGTATCACTTGTTGCTACGTCTTTTGGAATGTATCCTGCTTCATAGAATTTGTGAAGAGTCTTCAAGTGTTCTTTGAAACGAGGCACTTCGTAACGGTTTACGATCTTAGTAGTGTCTCCTTCAAGGTCGATAACAAATGGAAGTCCGTTTGGTACTGGGTAGTCAAAGTTATCAGATGGAATAAAGTTCTTCGTAACTGCAAATGGTACTACGTCTGGAGCTTTTTCTTTGATTTGTTTCAAGACTGGTTCAAGTGTTTCGTATGAAGTGACACCTGAAATGTCAATACCATATTTTTCAAGAAGAGTTCCGTTGAAGGCAAAGTTTTGAGATGATGCAACGTTAGCTGCAACTGGTACTGCATAGATCTTACCGTTTACAGTGTTCCCTTTGATGTAAGCTGGGTCAAGTGCTTTGTAAAGCTCTGCTCCTTCTTTCTTGTACAAATCAGTCAAGTCAGCATAAGCACCTTTTTGAGCATTTACGACATAGTTAGATGCAAATGCGATATCATAATTTTCACCAGATGATGTGATAACAGACATTTTCTTATCATAATCACCCCATCCGAGGTATTGGATATCCAATTTAGCACCGACTTTTTCTTCGATGATTTTGTTTGCATTTTCTAGCAATTCATCCAAGTTGTCTGGTTTGTCACCGATTTGGTACATTTTGATGACAGGTTTTTCACCTGAAGTAGTATCAGCAGCTTTTTTGTTGTTACCTGTAAGGTTTCCACAAGCAGCGAGACCAGCAGCCAAAGCGACTACGCTAGCAGATGCAAAAGCATATTTTTTCCAGTTTTTCATGATAAAAACTCCTTTTTTTGTTTTTAAACTTATAAACGATTTAATGATTTTTAACTCCAATCGCTATGATGAAGTTGGGAAGAGAGAAACGGTGTTTCTCAGCAAGTGCTATTCTTTCACACCACCGATCGTCAAACCTTTAACAAAGTAGCGTTGGAAGAATGGATATAGAATCGCGATTGGAAGGGTTGCAACGACAACCATGGCCATACGACCTGTTTCTTTCGGTAGAGCAACTCCCAGTTGGCCAGATAGGCCGACTGCTTTTGCAATGTAGTCCATATTTTGTTGGATTTGCATGAGCAAATATTGCAATGGATACAAGTTGTCACTCTTGATGTAAAGAAGGGCGTTGAACCAGTCGTTCCAGAAACCAAGAGCTGTCAAAAGCGTGATGGTTGCGATACCTGGAAGTGACAAGGGCAAACAGATCTGGAAGAAGATCCGAGCTTCACTGGCACCATCGATACGAGCAGATTCGAGAATGGCTTCTGGAATTGTCTTCTTGAAGAAGGAACGCATCAAGATGATGTTGAATGGTGAGAGAAGCATTGGAACAATCAAGGCCCAAACGGTATCACCGAGTTGAAGCAAGCGAGTGACCACGATATAGCCTGGTACCAAACCAGCATTGAACAACATACTAAGAAGAGCGAAGATCGTAAAGAATCTGCGGTACTTAAAGGTTGTCCGTGAGATGGCGTAGGCATAAGTGGTTGTGATGAAGACGTTGGTCACTGTTCCGACTACGGTTACAAAAACTGAGATAAAGAGCGCTTGGAGGATCTTATCTTTAAACTGAGCCAAGAACTGGAATCCATCTACACCAAACTTCGAAGGGAAAAAGCTATATCCATACTGGAGGATGCTCTTTTCGTCTGTCACCGAAATGATGATAACGAAGATAAAGGGCAAGATACAAGAAAGAGCGATCAAACCAGAGATGATACTAAAGAAGATATCTGCTTTCTTACTGAAGGAGTGAATGCCGACATTATCGATTTTTTCTTTTTTAATTTTCTTTTCTGCCATATTCTCCTCCTTTCTAGAACAAAGCTGAGTTTGGATCAACTCGTCTTGCAAGCAAGTTTGATAGGATAACCAGAATCAAACCGACAACGGATTGGTAAAGACCGGCTGCTGAAGCCATACCGATATCTGCTGTCTGAGTCAAACCATTAAAGACATATACGTCCAAAACGTTGGTTACATTGTAAAGCTGACCAGCATTGTGTGGAATTTGATAGAAGAGACCGAAGTCTGCGCGGAAGATATTTCCGACTGCAAGGATGGTCAAGACTGTTACAAGTGGAGTCAACTGAGGAATGGTTACGTTGCGAATGCGTTGCCACTTGCTAGCCCCGTCCACTGTTGCTGCTTCGTAGTAGGTTGGGTCAATTCCCATGATCGTCGCATAGTACATGACACTGCTATATCCAAAGCCTTTCCAAATACCTAGGAAAAGGAGAAGGTATGGCCAAATGCCTAAGTCAGCGTAAAAGTTGACTTCCTTCATGCCAATGGATGTTAGGAAATGGTTGAATACCCCTTTGTCAATGTTTAGGAAGGCATCTGTAAAGAAACTGATGATAACCCATGACAGGAAGTAAGGGAACAACATAGACGTTTGGAAAATCTTAACCATTCTCTTAGAGCGGAGCTCGCTGAGGATGATGGCAATCCCTACTGATACAATCAAACCGATAAAGATAAACCCGAGATTGTAGAGAACGGTATTTCGAGTGATGATAAAGGCATCTTTTGAACTGAACAAGAATCTGAAATTATCTAACCCGACCCATTTACTATTCACAATACTATCTATGAAACCATTACTGGTCATATGGTAGTCTTTAAAGGCAACCACATTCCCAAATACTGGAATGTAAAAGAATAGAATCAACCAGAGCGCCCCTGGTAAAACCATCAAGAGAAAGATCCAGTTATCTCTCAAGGTCTTTGAAAACTTTTTCATAATTTCCTCCCTTTTTATTCCTAAAAACTGATTTCATCGAATTTTTAGGTTTGATAACGATTACATTATTAGTATACTCCTATTTGAAGGCTAGGTTAAACTACTAATTATAGAAAAAACTCCACAAATTATTTTTTGTGGAGAAGTTTTTTATAAGAAATAGGTTTCACGAGAAACATTCTGACTCGGAAAAAAGACCTTTAAGTCGTATAAATCGTCGAAGCTGTCGCAATGGTGTGCCACTGGTTAGCTGTGGTGGCTGCGAAATCCTTGTCTGCGTAGAAGTCAGTAAATGGTAGGATTTCAACTTCTAGCTCGTCAATGCGCTCAATTTGTCTTGCCAGATAAGCCTCGATGCGGCTTTCTGCGCGTTTGATGCGTTGCAAGAGTCCGCCCATACGGATATCAACCGTATCCAAACCAAAGACCTTGTTTTCTTTCAACCATTGACGGCTAAAGAGGGTATGGAAATGTTCGATTTGGCTTCTAAGTTTTGGTAATTCTTGTCTGGCGATTTGCTGTAAGCTGACTTTGTCACCGGCTTTATAAGCTTCACGAATGCGTCGTCCCACATCCACTTTACTGCTTAAAATCTGGTTCAACTGGGCCTGAGTTTCAAAGAGGTAAGCATAGTTTCCAGCTTTTTCTTTGATAACAGCAAGCGTTTCAGCGGCCTGAGCAAAGTGCGGTTTGTCCTGTTCAGGTGTCACGTGCCGGTCAAGAATCGGACAGAGAACATCCTGATAAAAGACATAGCGGTTGGGATTGATCCCGCTGAGATTGCCTGGCAAGTCTGGTAAGAGGTTAGCTAGGTCAATCTGCATAAAGTCCTCAACCGATAGACCTGTATTGGTCTTGAAGTGAGCAGACAAACGGTCGAGGTTATTGCGGTAGCTGAGTTCTGCCCAGATTTGCAAGCTGGGTAGGATAGAAAACTGGGCAGTTTCCCCACCATTGTCCCCCCAACCAGTTACGATGACTTCTTTGATATCATTGGCGCGGCAGGCTTTGTTGGCTTCTACAGCGATGAGACGACTGAAATGGTTGTTGGGTGTGAACCCAATCCACTTCCAAGCCCCACCTGCAAAGGCAATATCTTGGCTAATCTTGTGATGGTTGCGGAAATTGCGGTTGTATTTTTCCTCGCTATCCTGATAATAGTCCCAGTAAACCAAGGTCACGCGGTCTTTGAGACGATCTAGGTAGACACGCGTTTCCGCTGGAATTTCCACATCACGATCGTACTGGCCATCTGCTGACATGAGTTTAAAGAACATATCACTCCACATCTGACAATGGAAACCATACTTGTCTGCAATATCCAGCACGCGCTCTAAGTGTTGACACATGAGGAGACTACGGTCTACAACACCGTTCAAGATGAGGTAGCGTCCCAAGCCAACCAAGTGAGCCTCGTCCATCCCGATATTGACCTTGCGAGTCTGCAGTTTAGATAGAGTGGCAAACATGCCATCAATCAGGTCATACACCTTTTCTTCTCCGATAAGGAGAATGTCCTCTACATCACGGAGTTCTTGCACTTCTTTGACACCCCATTTAACGAAGGCCGACAAATGAGCCAAGGTCTGGATGCAAGGCACAAAGGTCATGTCAAACTGCTGGGCGTAGGCTTCTATTTCCTGCAATTCCTCTGCTGAATAAGCCCCGCGGAAGTAACCAAAATAAGGCTGCCCCTCAATCTGGTAGGTGTCTTCCATATAAAGCTCAAAGGTTGAGTAGCCCATGAGAGCCAAGACCTCAATCATCTGCTTGGCAGAAGCGACATTGATCACGGCATTGCGCGAACAGTCCGCCATGTAGGCCAACTCTTCATAAGCCGCCTGCTCCTCGATCGCTACTTTGTCACCTTCACCTAGAGCTGTCGCTAACAAGGACAAGGCGCGGTAAAGTTGGTGAGGTTTGCGATAGGTTAGTTGATAGTGGCCTCCCTCACCCTTGATAGAGATAGAGGCTTGGTCAGACTGAGCGACTGCCACTTCCACATCTGGTAAAGAGATATGTTTTGTCAGCAAGTCGATTGCCTGCGTTTGCTTGGGACTAAGTCCTGTAAATCTTACCACTGATTTTCCTCCTGTAGCCAGTTGACAAGGGCACCGTAGAGATTGGCTTCTGCATGATAGGTGCAGGCTTGGATAACTGGTGCGACCGTGTATTCTTCGTAGGTCTCGACAAAGTTACCGACAGCCTTCTTGACACCTTGGATAAAATCAGGGTTTTGGCTGATGGAGCCACCTAGGCTAATGACATCTGGGTCGATCAGATACTGGATATTGAGCAAGCCTTGCGCCAGATTACGGTTCATGCGCTCAATCGCTTCTTGACAAAGAGCATTGCCAGCTGCGGCCTCTTGGTAAATCTTGCGTCCGTCCCAGTCAGTCTGACCAGACTTTTCAATCACGTATCGCACCATATTTCCAGTTGACGCTAGTTGCGACCAGTTGTTGAGTTTTTCAGCAGGGGCAAGGGTTGTCATGTAGCCAAACTCTCCCCCCAAGCCGTGGCGACCTCGGTGAAGCTTGCCATTGATAATCATGGCACCACCGATTCCAGTCCCAATCACGACACAGGCTGCATTTTCAATCTCTGGATGAGCCAGCAGTTCACTAAGTCCAACACAGTTGGCATCATTTTCTAGATGGACAGGGAGTTGATGATGAGCAAGAGCTTCATACCAAGAAAAGCCATGGATGTAAGGTACGGCACTGATTCCCTCAATCACACCTGTTTCTTGATTGACCGCGCCTGGAACGCTCATGGCAATGCCCTTATAATCTTTCTCCGACAGACGTTGGTCTAGCCAAGTCAGTAAATCCTCCAAGTTTTCTGGCGTCGGAGTACTTGTCTTATCTAGTATTTTTCCATCAGGAGTCAGACTGGCAAACTTAATCCCAGTCCCTCCGATATCAATGGTTGCAATGGTCATTGTTCTTCCCATAAAAAGGGGCGAATCAGTAGTCAATCCTTACTCTTTCGCCCCTCCTTTCTATCTCTTATTATTAGTTATCAAACACTTTAAAACTGTTAAATGTCTTCTTTTTTGATCAATTCTGTGCGAATCTCTTGTGGCGCTAATAGTCCTGAATGAACGGGATATGGTCGTTCAAGCAAGTCCAAAATGGTTTGCTGGTGTTCTGATATGCGTACATTTTCTTGACTCATATTGTAGTAACGAAGTACATATCCTTCTTCATTTTCAGCTACCTTAAAGGCTGTCGGGCAGACTTGTGGCAAGCTGAGCGCCGCATGGCTCAAGAGACTACCAGTCGCTGCCACACTTCCTTCTTGTTTAGCAACTTGAAGACTAGTGAATGGTGTTTGGAAGGCTTTAGCACGACGGAAGGCTGAGAAGCGTTCCCCTGCTTGGTGGCATTCAAGTGTAAACTCAACTTCAAACTCACGCAAGCATTGAGCTTCTGGTGTTGGGAAGTAACCCCAGTCACCTAACTCACCTGAGGCACGAAGGATGGTCACGGCAATGGTATCGTCACCAAGGATTTCATACTCGTGCAGTCCTTTATTAGCCACCGTCACTCCTTTTTCATCATCATAAAGGCTGACAAAGGCTTGTTGGTGTTGAGGATTTTCAGGATTTTCCCATGAAGCTGCTGGTTTGTTTGGTCGTGTCACTACCTCATAAATGCTTTCCGAGTCATTGCTTGGACGCGTATTATGAGTCTTGATCAAGAGACGGATACGGTGGTCCTTGGCTGTGTTAGTAAAGCGAGTCTTGAAGCGGATTTGAGGATTGTCAACAAAGACAGTCATCTCTGTTTCAAGAAGAACGCTTGTCAATTCTTCTGAGCGCCCAGCTTCACGCGTCATAAACTCGATGATACCTCTTTGTTCCGCATCCAGCTTTTCATCTGCACTTACTGGAATTGTCAATTCATGCTTGAGCAAGATCTTGGCAAAACGTGCTGTATTTTCCAAGACTTCACAGCCTTTGAGTTCTGCGTAGATAGGCTCTGTTCCTTTTGGTTGGAAATAGATGTACTCATTTCCGATGTCACCACGGTCTTCAAAGCGAATAACATCTTCATAAGCTTCATGAGTTGTCTTGTCGTAGACTGTGATATTTTCATCCACACTGACCGTTACAAATGGCGTATCAATCACTCCGTTTTGGTAAATACCGTCACGGTGTTCTTGTTCTCCTTCGAGCAATTGGAAAGTGGTCCAAGAAAGTGGTGCCAGATGAACCGGCACTGTCACGCGTACTTGTCGAGCGATACGAGCCTGACGGAACTTGTCTTTTGGTAAATCATACTCAAAATTAGCTCCCAGATCTTCGATTTTCGCTTCTACAGCATGCCCTTCCAAGTCTTCGACACGGTAGTTTGGCAAGGTCAAGGCTGCCATTTTCTTGTAGCCTTCTGTTGGGTGCAATTCTTTGAAATCACAAACCGCCACATCAATCACTGTGCTGACAGTGTCAACCTTGTCATGCAAGCCTGTGTTGATGACCGTAAAGAGATGGTCGCTTTGGGCTTCGTGGGTTGCAATTTTACCCTTCCACTCGTTGAGAAGATTGGTCTTAACGAAGTTTCCGACTTGGTTGACCTTGGCAAAACGTGTTTCCATCTCACGGTGAACCTCGTCCACACTACAGCCACAGATACTGTCATGTGGCGCATTTTGTAGAAGGACTTTCCAAGCATAGGTCAACTGGTCCTTATGGTTGTGCCCACCAGTGATGACAGTCAATGGCTCCACTACTTGTTCTAGCAAGTTGCTATTTTCTTGGAAGGCTTGTTTGAGGTAAATGCGTGAAGAAGAAGTGTTGGCAAGTGTGTACCAACCGTCTGTTTCTTGACTGGTCAACTCACCTGTAACCGTAGATAGTTGCTCCGGCAGAGCACTTTCTACTGCGTGGATATAGTCATCAAAGGAACTATGCACAAAGGTCACATCTGGGAAGAGTTCATTTGCCACACGAATGGCTTCACTCAGATTTCGCTGTACAGGCTGGTGGTCACATCCGTTCATCATCAACCATTGGTTGGTCGAAGCGTAGTCACGCACGTCTGCCAATTTTTGTTTCCAGAAGGTCAAGGCCTCGTCTTTATCCACTGGAATTTCATTCCCATTACTGTACCAGTTGGCAAAGAGGATACTGAGGACACGACTTCCGTCTGCACCCTGCCAGTACATTTCTGAAAACTGGGAAGTAAACTGCTCATCTTCGAGGACTTGGTTGTCAAATCCAATCGGCTTGACACCACGACCAAAGGCTGCCACGTGAATGCCTGATTTTTGAAGGATTTGAGGAGCTTGCCCCATATTTCCAAAGGTATCTGGGAAGTAACCAATCTGGGTTGATTTACCCCATTTTGCACATTCTGCTTGACCAATCAAGGTATTGCGGACATTGGCTTCGCTAGAAATCAAGTAGTCATCCTGCAAGATGTAAAAAGGACCAATTTTGAGTTTGCCTTGGTCGATGTAACCTTGGACTTTGTCGCGATTTTCAGGACGAATTTCTAAGTAGTCATCAAGGACAATGGTTTGACCATCCAAGTGGAAGCTCTTGAACTCAGGATCATTTTCAAAAAGGTCAAAAAGATTGTCAAATAACTCCACCAACTGCATACGGTGGCTTTCAAAAGGCAAGTACCACTCACGGTCCCAGTGACTGTGTGAGATAATATGTACAACAACATTTTCCATGAAGTAAAACCTCATTCTAACTTAAATTTTTATTTTTAACGTTTTAAATGTGAATTTGTGATTCTTTACAAGAATCTATCGAGCTAAAACTCATTATCGAATATCCAAGTAATCCAAGACCAACTCACAGAACATCATGTTGGCCCAAGAGAACCATTCACGTGAGTAGAGCGTTGGATCATCCACGTGGAAGCTTTCATGCATAACACCTGTTCCACCATCGCAGGCAACCAGCTGATCCAGCAAGTATTTTTTCTCTGCCTTATCTCTTGTTGTCAAGCCTTGGATAGAAAGGGCAATGGGCCAGATATAGCGATAGAAGGTATGAGAACTTCCGAGACCGCTAGCATATTCTCCTTGGTAAAAGTATGGATTTTCAGGGCTCAGAATAGTGCGGCGTGTGGCTTGATACACTTCGTCTTCAATGTCGCAATAGCCCAGATAAGGCGCCGCCAGCAGACTTGGTACATTTGGGTCATCCATGATGCTAGCATTCCCTAAACCATCCACTTCAAAGGCGTAAATCTTTTCGCCCTTGCTGTTGGTGATGTAAGCGTAGTTTTCGATTCCTTCTTGGATTTCAGCTTGCAGGCGTTTAGCATCTGCCACGATGTTTTGGCTATCAGCTAGATCCAGTTCTGCAAAGATTTCTTGCACATAACCCAAGACTACTACAGCAAACATATTGGACGGAATCAAATAGCTATACTGACAGCAGTCATCACTCGGACGAAAAGCTGACCAGGTCATACCTGTCACTGCAAAGTCAGGTCCAAATCCATCATTTACCAAGGGGTCTTCCTTGCGGTCCGTATCACGGACAAAACGATAAGGAGAGTTCTTGTGGTCTTGCTCCACTGTCCATAGATGAAGAATTTCCTTGGTCGCTGCGACAAAAGTCTCATCAAACTGACTGGTCTCGCCAGTCTCTTTCCAAAGGAGATAAGCCAGTTGCAAAGGATAGCAAAGCGAGTCCACCTCGTACTTGCGTTCCCAGATCCAACCATTAAGGTCCGTGTGGTCAGTCTCGTGGTGGCCCTTCCAGTTCTCCTCAATGTTAAAGGAGTTAGCATAAGGATCCTTGAGCACCAAGGTCATCTGACGCTTAACCAAACCTGCAATGGTCTGACGCAGGAGGACATCTCTTTTAGCCACATGCAAGTAGGGTCTAAGTTGGGCTGTCGAATCCCGAAGCCACATGGCAGGAATATCCCCAGTCAAGACAAAAGTAGAGCCATCTTCTAAGATTTCAACCGTATTGTCCAAGGTGTCTGTATAGCAACGCTCGAAGACATCCACCCACTTCGGATGATCCTTGGCCCGCTCTGCTACTTCATCCAGCCATTCTCTAACAATTTCTTTCGAATAAATCATCGTGCAGTTTCCTCTTTCAAACAAGTTTCATGTTCAGTATATAGTTTTTGAGACAGAAAATACATACACAAATGATAGTCATTTTTCTACAAAATTGCTTACTTTCGAACCCCATATCTAAAGGTCTCATTTTTCTGATATAATGTAGAAAAACAGCTAAAGGAAAGACTATGAAAGCACTACTTGAAACCATCGATACCCGCTTTGGGACTGCCAGCAAACACGCCTTTTCTCGAGGAAATACCCTGCCCTACACGGGCGTCCCTTTTGGGATGAATTATTTTGTGCCTCAGACCAGCGATCAGGAGGGAGCTTGGTTTTTCGATCCGCATCTGCCCATTTTTCAGGGGATTCGATTAACCCACCAACCCAGTCCTTGGATTGGGGACTACTCTTGGCTCCTTCTGACACCTGTTACAGGTCAGCTTGGGGGAGACAGCCTCTTTCACCGCCAGTCTTCTTATGATATAGATAAAGCTTGCTTCCAGCCTCACTATTTGAAACTCTTTTCTCTGCGCTATCAGATTGAAACCCAGCTCACACCGACATGCTATGGCGCTTCTATTCGTTTGGAGCAAAAGCAAGGCAAAGCCCTCTCCCTCTATCTTCACGTAGCAGATGAACTGACAGTAGAACAAATAGATAAGCGGACTCTTGCCCTGCGTCAAGAGGGAAAAACAGAGACCAACAAAAATCCGCTGATATTGTTTACTGCTTTACAAATGAATACGGATATTCTTGCTATCAGCCAAGAAGAGGGAGACTGGCGAATTGACTTAGCAAGCAGTCAAGCCGAGATTCAACTAGCAACTTCTTTCATATCGCCTTCTCAAGCTCTGCTTAATCTACCTCAAAAGGACTTTGACAGCTGTAAAGTAAATGCGAAAGCGGACTGGGAAAATCTCCTCCATCGTTTTGACATACTAGAGACAGGAGAGACTGACAGGACCTTCTTTGATCACTGCCTCTACAGACTCTTCCTCTTCCCGCAGACTTTTTATGAAGTTGATGAATCAGGGCAAGCCATCCACATGGATCTGGCTACTGGTACTGTCAAGCCTGGTGTCCTCTTTAGCAACAATGGTTTCTGGGATACCTTCCGCACCACCTTCCCCCTCTTTGCCCTTATCATACCGGAACACTATCGTCTCTTTTTAGAAGGCTTTCTCAATAGCTATCGCGATACTGGATTCCTTCCAAAATGGCTAGCTCCAGACGAACGGGGTATGATGCCTGGTACCCTTTTAGATGGCATTATCGCAGACAGCGCCTGCAAGGACATGGCCCCCGACCTAGAAAAAGAACTCCTTCAAGCCATGCTTGAAACAGCCGCTAAGTCCGACCCTCTCGGCATCAATGGCCGCCACGGACTAGCCCAATACCAAGAACTGGGCTACCTCTCTACCGACCACCACGAAAGCGTCAGCCATACCCTAGACTATGCCTATAGTGACTTTTGTATCGCCAGCTGTGCCGAAAAGCTTGGTCAGAATGACATCGCGGAAACTTATAGAACTTCGTCACAAAATTACCGCAATCTATTTGATGCTGAAACAGGCTACATGCGTGCGCGAGATAGTCAAGGAAACTTCCGCCCTGACTTCTCTCCCTATAGTTGGGGACGAGACTACGCTGAATGCTCTGCCATTCAAGCGACTTTAGGCGTTCTCCACGACATCCCAGGCTTAATCCAGCTTATGGGTAGAAAAGAAGCCTTCAGCAATTATCTTTTGAAAGCCTGTCAGGGTGCTCCCCTCTTTGAAACCACCGGCTATGGTTACGAGATTCACGAGATGAGCGAGATGGCTACCGCTCCTTTTGGGCAAATCGCCATTTCCAACCAACCGAGCTTCCACATCCCTTATCTCTTTCGCTATAGCGACTACCCTGACTACACTGCTCTACTCATCAAAACCTTGCGTCAGAAAGCCTTTCACCCAAGCTGGCAAGCCTATCCTGGCGATGAGGACAATGGCAGTCTCTCTGCTTGGTATATCTGGTCAGCTCTTGGATTCTACCCGACCTGTCCAGGCAAACCAAGTTACGATCTCGGAATCCCTCTCTTTGACCATCTCCGTATCTACCTGGCTAAGGAAAATAAATGGCTGGATATCCATGCCAAGCAAAACCACAGCCACTTCAACTTTGTCAAAGAATATCGATTGGACAAGACCATAGTATCTAGCATTCAACACCAAGACCTCTTGAAAGCTGAGCAACTGACCTTCACCCTCAGCTGGCTACCAAATCACTCCTAACCAAAAGAACCTTTGCATCGCGCAAAGGTTCTTCTTTTATGAAACTTGGACCTGAAGCTGGTCAACCAGCTGACCATCTACCATCAAATTCAGATAAAAATCTAAGCTTTTATCTCCTGAAAAATACAAGGTTGGTAGCGTTAGCCTTTTTTCAACCTCGCCAACTTGAAACGCAAGGGCTTGAATCTCGTCCCAATAGGCGACACCATGCACACCCGTCCCTGGTTGAATCGAAATCTTAGCTTCTAAAGGACTGCTAGATTCTCTTCGCTTCACTGTAAAGTGGACATTTTCTCCCTTGGTCACAGCCAGACTTTTTTCTGAAAACTCTAGTTGCTGAACAGCTTCTTTTTTTGACAAGCTAGGTGTTTTATAGAGTGAAATCTTGGTCAACAAAGGCAAAGCCTGTGCCTCTGTAATGGTCACGCGTATCTTCTGCGCCTCAACGACTGATCCTCGTAAGAGACGTTTGTAGCCAACAGTATAACCAGACCCAAACTCCTGCCAGACACCATCCAACTCTACCTGAACATGAAAAGCAGCGATGCGTTGCCCCAACTTCAAATCTTCTCTTAACTCAATCACATCAAATGTTTTAGGTGATCCTAAATCGAGCTCTAATTGGATTGGCAACTCTGAATCACTTGCCCATGAACTAGTTTCCAGTCCATCTGTCAGATGATGACAGGCAAAGTCTGGTGATAGAGCAAGTCCAGATACCTTGGCTCCCAGAGCTAAATCTTCCCTATAGAGTGTGTCACGGTAGGCAGCAAATTCATACAGTCGCCGGATATCCTTTTCGTCAAAGAGTCCATCTTGGTTTGGCGGAATATTGAGTAAGAGAGGTGTACCCCGACCCACCGAGTGAAAGTAGATTTCGACCAATTCCTCGAGAGACTTGGGGTCCTGATCCTCATGGTAAAACCAGCCCGGCCGAAGAGAAACATCTGCCTCACCGATTGAAAATAGCGTCCCAAAGGGGTCTCCGTGCTGTAGATAATCTAATTCCGCCTCTGTTCCTAACTGGTCTGGTTTGACCTTTTGCCACAAGGGATCCCCTGCATAGCCTCGTTCATTTCCAATCCAGCGGATACTGGTCCCTTCAGTTGAGAAAATCAAACAATCGCCTTGCAAGTCACGAATGGTTTCAAACCAAGTCTCAAACTCATAGTTGACCTTCTGGGCCCCTTCGCCTCGAGCACCATCCATCCACACCTCAGTGAACTTCCCAGCATTGCCATAAGCAGGATTTGACAAGATTTCCTTCAATTGAGCCAGATAGTAGGCATTGTAATCCGCTTCTCGGTCCACGTGATAGAGGGGACTGTGAGCATCCCAAGGAGACAAATACACTCCCATATCCATGTCAAACTCAGTTGCAGCCTGGGAAACTTCAAGGAGCAAGTCCCCCGCTCCTTTCCTCCAAGGGCTAGCCTTGACCGAATAATCTGTATGGGCTGACGGATAGAGCACAAAACCATCGTGGTGCTTGACCACCAAAATCAGCTTTTTAAAACCCGTTTCTTTGAGCACTCGAATCCATTCACGCGCATCCAACTTGGTCGGGTTAAAACGCTTGGGATCCTCTTGCCCACTTCCCCATTCTTGGTCATAAAAGGTATTGGGACCAAAATGGATAAAGGCAGCTAGTTCATCCTCTAAATAATCCAGCTGGGCCTGGCTTGGTAATGGTCCATGTGGTTTTATGTTCGTCATCATCTCGTATCTCTTTCTCTTGTTCACAAAGTTATCCACAACTTGTGGATAAGAAAACATTCCTAAAAACTAGTTTTTTCAGTCTCTAGCTCACCTGTCACCTTAAACATACCTTTGTCAAATAGTTCTGTACTAGGGTTTCTACTAGCTTTCTAGAAAGTCACTAATATACGGAACTATTTTCAGGATACTTCAACACCCTGAGTTGTATGTCATTTCCTCCAAGACTTATCCACAGACTGTGAATAAACTAGTGTTCCAGACCGCTCTCTCTTTGACTATAACAAAAAGCGATAGCAACGTCAATATGACTAAGATCCCTTCCTAAATCCCCTGAAAAGATTCTATAATTTGTACAATCGTAGCTTTTGCATTCGCCAGCTAGTGAGAAGCAGCCAGTAGAAAATGACTGCCTTATCACATTGTGAACAGCACAACTGTGGTACTATAATACCTAACAACCTAATCGTTTCTAGCAAAAAATCCCGCAGATTTGCGGGATTCTCTCTTGCATCAATGCGCCAACATTTCTTGAGCGATTTCTTGGCCAGATAGGTTATCTGGGTAGTAGGTTGGCCAGTTATCCATCTCTTCAAAGAGGGCTTCTTGGCTAGTACCTCCAAAGAAGATATGGAAATGTCCTGCCTTAACTGGGGCGATATTGTGGTCACTAAACTGAACATACTTGAATTGTCCAGCGTCCGCATCTGTCGCTTCAAAGAGGAAGCGCACACCACGGTTGCCTTTCTTATATGTCAAGATTTTCTTGCCGACATACTTGTAGGTGAATTTCTTGCTTTGGCCACCTTGAACAAATTCCATAGTGTTGTCCGTGATGTTGATCTTAGTCACATCTGTCTGATAGCCTTTTCTATAGTAAGCCTTGTACTCATCCTTGGTCATCTTACCAGTCAACTTAGCCTTGTAGTCAAAGACTTGATCAAAGGTCCCATCTTCAAGGAAAGGATAAACTGACTGCCAGTTGCCAACATAGTCACTCAAGGTACGATCTTTGACATCTGCATCCTCAAAGTAACCGTTGTGAACTGTCTTAGTGTTTTCTTCCTTCTCTGGCTCGATTTCTGGTCCTTCTTGGTCCGTTGTTTGTTTCAAAGCCTTGAGGTTTTTCTCCATCACAGAGATATAGTCCTCACCATCCTTGGTTGCTTCTTCTGTTAGACTTTCTAGCGGATTGAGCACGTCTAGTTTGACACCTGTTTCTTTTGAAAGTGTATTGGCGAGGGCTTGTGAGGCATTTTCTTCAAAGTAGATATAAGAAATCTTGTTTTTCTTAATATACTCTGTTAATTCTGCCAAACGTGCTGCTGATGGCTCTGCATCTGGTGATAGACCTGAGATGGATACTTGCTTGAGACCATAGTCCAAGGCAAGGTAGTTAAAGGCAGCGTGCTGGGTCACAAAGCTCTTTTGTTTAGCTTGAGACAAGCCATCTGTGTAGGCCTTGTCCAAGACTTGCAATTTTTCGATATAGGCAGCAGCGTTCTTTTCAAAAGTCTCTTTTTTATCAGGATAATCTGCTGACAAGCTGTCACGGATATGCTCTACCAGTTTGATGGCGCGTGCTGGTGAAAGCCAAACATGAGGATCGTAGTCGTGATGGTGACCCTCGCCGCCATGATCATGCCCTTCCTCTTCTTCCTCACCTCCTGGTAGGAGCAGCATATCACCTGTCGCCTTGATAGTTTTCACCTTTTTCTTATCCAAGGATTCTAGCAATTTTGGAACCCAAGTTTCCATGTTTTCATTTTCATAGACAAAGGTATCTGCATCTTGGATTTTGGCAACTGCCTTGGCAGACGGTTCATACTCATGGGGTTCTGTACCAGCACCGATGAGGAGTTCTACATTAGCAGTATCTCCTGCGACTTGTTTGGTAAATTCGTAGACAGGGTAAAAGGTTGTCACGATATTTAGCTTCCCATCTGCCTGTTTTTGATTGGAACAAGCCACTAAAAACAGGGCACATAGACTAGCTAGTAGTAAGCTCAGTTTTTTCATTTCATTCTCCTATTTGATAAAACGTTTCAGTAGACTGACTAACAAAAAGACAGCTACAAAGATAATGGTGATACTAGCACTGGCAGGGGTTTCTGCATAGTAGGAAATATAGAGACCTGCCACCATTCCCAAAAAGCCAATAGCGCTGGCTAGTAACATAACGGATTTAAAGTTTTTCCCCAGACGAAGGGCAATGCTAGCCGGCAAGACCATAATGGTCGACACCAAAAGGGCTCCTGCAGCTGGAATCATAAGGGCAATGGCCACCCCTGTCACCATGTTAAAGAGGATAGACATGGTACGAACTGGCAAGCCATCTACAAAAGCCGTGTCCTCATCAAAGGTCAGGATATACATTGGTCGCAAGAACAAGAAAGTCAAGAGTAAAACGACCGCCGCAATGGCAAAGAGGAATATCACCTGCTCCTGGCTAATGGTCACAATCGAACCAAAGAGATATTGGTCCAAACTCATGGAGCTCGAACTTTTCCCCTTACTCATCACGATAAGAGACACTGCAAGTCCTGTTGACATGAGGATGGCAGTCCCGATTTCCATAAAGTTCTTATAGACTGTCCGGAGATACTCTAGAAAGACCGCAGCGATCAAGACAATGGCAATGGTTGAAATGGTTGGAGAAATTCCCAAAACCAGACCAAAGGCTACTCCTGATAGAGAAACGTGACTGAGGGTATCGCTCATGAGACTCTGACGACGTAAGATAAGGAAAGTCCCAAGAACCGGAGAAAAGAGACTCATGGCAATGACCGCCAAGAAGGCACGCTGCATAAAGTCATAAGATAACAAACTAAGCATGGTCCACCTCCTGGTCGCTTTCGTGAACATTGAAACAACGCCACGGCGAATCTTGGTTACGAACCAGATGAATATTGCGATCCGCATAGTCCTTGACCTCCTCAGGATCATGGGTAATCATCAAAACAGCCTTGCCATGATGGTGGGCACTATGGTGCATGAGTTCGTAAAATTCATTTTTGCTCCCCGCATCCATCCCTGTCGTCGGCTCATCTAGGACAAAGATATCTGGGTCAGAAGCAAACATCCGTGCAATAACCGCCCGTTGCTTTTGCCCACCAGAGAGGGAGCCAATTCGTTTGTCACGGTGTTCCCACATACCAACTGAGTCTAGACTGGCCTTGATATGTTCCTCATCATGAGCATTCAAGCGACGGAACCAGCCCTTTCGCGGATAGCGACCCGACTTGACAAATTCATAAACCGTACTTGGAAAGCCAGCATTAAAACTAGCTATCTGCTGGGGAAGATAGGCTATCCTAAGTTTTTTCCCATGAGTATTTGTCTTTGAGATGGTTACCTTGCCAAATCTCGGCTGCAAGATGCCTAGACTTGCCTTGATCAGCGTCGTCTTGGCAGCTCCATTTTCACCAGTCAGGGTGACAAACTCCCCACTATCAACACTGTAGTTGATGTGCTCGAGGACAGGTTCTTTGTCATAATAGAAAGACAAGTCCTCTACTGTAATATACCGCATTATTTGATTTCTCCTACTAAAGCAGTTAAAAACCGCTGGATAACTTCTTGTTCATCTGGAGTAAACTGACTTGCCACTTGTTCATAGGCTAAGAGCGTGTGTTCATGATGATGGTGGTGTTCCTCTGCCACTGGTCGAGCTAGCTCTGTCAGTTGGTAAAAAATCACACGCGCATCTTTTGGATCTCTGGATGTCTCTAACATGCCCTCTTTGACCAAAGATTTGATAGCCTTGGTCACTGCCGCCTGACTGACATTAAGGCGACGGGCCAACTCCGAGTTGGTTAGGGATTCTTCTGACAAGAGCATGAGGATGTGTTCCTGAGTATTGGTCAAGGCAACGTCACTTGTGCAATGCCCGATCAGAATTTCATGCTGGTTCTCAGATCTCAAGATCACCTCGTTTAAAAAGTTATCGATTTCCTGTGCAAGCTGTCTCATGTGTTACTCCTTCCCTAGCTATCTTTTCCATAAAAAACTTAGATAGCCACCGATTCTTTACTGGTTAATTATATCATAAACCAAAAAAGAGTCAAGGGAAAAAGGCGTAAAAACGTTTCCCTAGACTCTTCTAGATGTGAAATTTAACCTATTTTAGCTTTGGTTTTCTGCTCGATAAGATACCTGCCAGACCAGCTACCATTCCCATCAAGAGTAAGAAGATGGATTGTTCACTTCCTGTATTTGGGAGAGCTTTTTCTGAGACAACCGCCTTCTTGCTAAATTGACCTGCCACCTCATAAGTAAGTGGTACATTTGTAGTCGCATCGTTAGCAGCCGCATTCGTTTGAGGCGTTTCTACTGGTAGACTAAAAGTTGTAGAATCCACAGAAATCGTCCGTGAGTTCGGATTGATCTTTTCATACTGGGTCAAATCAGCGGTTTTAAGATACTCTTCAAAGGCTGCATCCATAGAAGGACCTTCTTCTCGCGCACCACCTAACATAGTGTAACCATCACCACCTGCAGCTAGGAAATCATTGGTTGCAAGATAGTAAGTTTTTGCAAGGTCTAGAAGATCATAACGACCAGTCGTGCGGTTTTTGACCTGGATGGCCAAGACACGTTTACCTGATGGTAGGTTGGTATCATAGTAGACCTTCACACCTGAAACTTGCAAGAAACCACCACTTGGTTCTAACAATGGTTGTCCGTTCTCATCCAAGACCTTCTTGCCATCTTTATCGACCTGCAAGATAGATCCGAGTGACTTTTCAAACATATCCAAGACTTGTTGCCCAGTCACTTGGATTTGTGAGATGGTATTTCCAAACGGAAGAACGGCAATGACATTTCCTTTAGTAATTGGTTTGCCTTTTGCAATGGTTTCACGCAAGCCACCACCATTTGTCACAGCGATGTCTGTCGGATGGCTAAATCCTGTTTGACCATACTGATAGAGCGAGTCCGCTACGACGTTTCCGAGGTTAGTTTCACGAACCCGAACATTTTCACGATCTCCGTTGAGTTCTACAGGGCTGTTTGAAACGACTTCAACAGCATTTTCAGCATCGTATTTTTGTTTAATGTCTTTGACTAGTTTTTCAACTGTTGGATTGGCTGGTAATTTTTTAGCATCAGCAGCCGGAATCTGAGTTGGATTGCCCAAAAGCTGACGTGATTTGTAGGTGATTTTCCCTACATTATGAAGGTAACTCCCTGTTTGGTTATAGGTAACATTGTCTCCATAGGTCGTTGATTCTACTGTATGAGAGTGACCGTCGATTACTGTTACGCGTTTCCCTTTCAAACGAGGATTTTTAGACAAGGCTTCTGCCAAAGTTGAACCACGCCATTCGACTGGGGTTGTGGTATCTACACCCAAGTGAGCGAGCACAACATAGTGTTTGTAGTCCTTACCTTCTGCACGAGCCTTGGCTTGAACTTCTTCGATGACCTTATTGACTTCAGAGATTGGATCTGTAAAAGTTACCCCTTTGACATTTTTAGGGTGAGTTTTGGTTGCTGTTTCAGGTGTTGTCACGCCGATTACAACAAATTCATCACCTTCCACAGTCTTATCTTTATCAACGATTGTAGAAGCTTCAAAAAGACGAGCTCCATTGACATAGGTATTTGAGCTAAGTAATGGGAATTTCAAGATTTCCTTGTATTTTTTAACTTCATCAAGACCAAAGTCAAACTCATGGTTTCCTACTGCCATGGCATCATACTGCATCTGATTAAGAATTTCAGCACGCGCTTCACCCTTAGTAGAGTTGGAAATCGGTAAACCTTGAAAAGCGTCTCCCGCATCAACTACCAGAGTATTTTGATTTGACTTCGCACGCTCCTGTTCAATGACAGTCGCTAACTTGGCATCTCCAATTACTCCCTTTTCCTCTACAATACGACCATGGACATCATTGGTGTGTAAGATAACGGTGTCCTTTTCTTCGCTTTTGGTAGATTCAGCAGGAGCTGACGGAGTTTCTGCAGGTACAACCGCTTCTGAAGTTGCCGAAGTTTCCGGTACCGCAGGGCTCTCAACAGGAGCTGGAGTCGCCGACGTAGCTGGAGTCGCTACAACAGCTGAACTTTCTGCAGGAGTTGTTGCTTCTTCAGCATAGACTTGTCCAGCTAAGAAGGCTGGAGCTAACAGGGCTGTCGATAAGACAGGTAACAAAGAACGTTTGTTCATTTTAAAATCCCTTTCTTTTCTTTTTCTCTTTTATATTATACGCTATTTCTAAAAATTTTGAAACTTTTGACCTATTTTCATCTTAAATATTCGCCATTTAAACAAAAAAGCTTGGGTTTAAATCCCAAACCTTTAGACCATTTTATTTGAAATCTTTGATGTTCCCATCATAGGTCGCCCAGTCCTTGCTAAAGAAGCGGTCATTCATCTTGTAGTCTGGAGCTGGTTTCGGATCCGTCAAGAAAGGATTGACAACCTTATCAAAAGCCAGCCAACCTAACCATCCTAGATGAATGGTGTCCTTAACAAAATAAGGGTCCCCTCCATTTTTTGAAAAATCAGCAATATTGGTAAAACCCTGACTTTCTAATTGGTAACGAATTTTCTCCACTGCATGTTGATACATCTCTTCGCTGAGCCCTGTGTACTCCATCCACTTCTTGTTAACCGGCTGAATGACAAAGAGCACATTGACATTCGACTTAGCAAATTGATTGAGGACCAGCTGCAAATCATTGTATTCAGAGGACTTGAGGAAGTTGTAATTTTTTTGATACCCTTCCCATTTTTTTAAATCCTTTTGAATCTCTCTCGTATAGAAATGATTTTCCATCCCCATATCGTTATTGGTCGTATTTGCTTCTGCGTCCTTACGAACAATTTTTTCTAACTCATCATAAGAAAATTGATCCGGAAGATCTTTTAAATAGTTCTCCACGTGTTCCTTGTACTTGAGTTGTCCTCGAATGGAGAATTGTCCAAAGAGAGCGGATTGTTTTTCGTTGAATCGCGCAAAAATATCAATAGCAACCTGATCAACATCTGATAATTCTTCACCCTTTGACAGTTTTTGAACAATGCCTTTCAATGCAACATTAGGATTCTGCTTTAACAATCGAATAGCCGCATGCTTTGCAGCAATGTCACCAGATTGATTTCCCAAAAAAGCTGTTAATTGGTCACTGTTAAAAAATCTCTGAAACGCTGCGGGTTCATAATCTGTCTCCGTAAACCACTGAGGCGAAATCACAAATACAGCCTGCTTATTCTCTATTTCTGGCAAAATTTGCTGTAGACCAAAATATTGATTGAGAGAGGCTGCTCCTGCTTGACCTAGAAAGTAAGGACGATAGGGACGATGGTATTTTTCTGCTAAAACAGCTGGATGGACACTATCAAATCGAATCCATTCACTGGACCCTAGAAAAGGAATAAAACGCATATTTGGATCCGTAAGAGCCCTTACTTTTTGGCTTCTCTCTTTAAAACTCTCTGCACTAACAGAAGCCGCCGAGTATTTCTCCTCCGTCAGATTATGGCTTGTTGTACCTGGATAAAAAAAGATGAGTAGAAGAACCAAAAATCCAGCAATGAAGATAGGCCCGAAGATCAGCCACAAGCGTTTAAGCATTCTTCAACTCCGTAATACCTTCTACGATTTTATTAGCCGTATTCCAGTCATCACGACCGAACTCCGTCACTGGAACACGAATGTCAAAACGGTTTTCAATCTCCACAATCAATTCAACCGTTCCCATGCTATCCAAGACACCGGCATCAAAAAGATCTTCATCCATCATGTCAGAAACATCTTCCATAAACAACTCATCAATAATTTCAATAACTTCTGATTTGATATCCATTTTTTATATCCTTTTATTTTTTAAACCATAAATCATTCAAAAATCCAGAAAAGATTAAGAATGAAACCATCACGACATGGAAGGTGACAACCATGCCAAGCAACTGAATCCAGCGATTCTCAGGTAAGGAACCCTTTCCAGCTTTTTTCCGTTCTTTATTGAGCGCTTTTTTCTTACGAACCCAAGCATCATTGATGACCAGCCCAATCCCATGAAAAAGTCCATAGGCGATGTAGTACCAGGTCACACCATGCCAAAATCCCATAATCAGCATATTGAGAATATAGGCTACACTTGAAGTGACATTGCGATTTTTAAAGACCTTCTTTCTGGTCAACACCATGACCATCCGCATAAAGACAAAGTCACGGAACCAGAAAGACAGACTCATGTGCCAGCGATTCCAAAACTCTTTTAAATCCCTTGACAAAAAGGGCTTGTTAAAGTTGATAGGACTATGAATACCCATCAAGTTTGAAATGGCTAAGGCAAACATAGAGTAGCCCGCAAAGTCAAAAAAGAGCTCCAGACCAAAGGTGTACATGACCGCTAAAGCGTAGAGGTTAAAGAAACCACCTGTCTGCAAGGCCAAATTTTTCAGCGGAGGCAATAATGTCTCTCCTAAAATGTGAGCCAAGATAAACTTGTAGAGGAAGCCAAGCATGATATATTTGACAGCCTCTTCTAGCATGTCCATCAACTCATCCCGTTCAGGAATGGTCTCGTAATTTTCATTGAAGCGTTTGAAACGATCAATAGGACCACTTGAGAAAGTCGGCATAAAGAGAAGAAAACGTAAGAATTGCCAAATCGTTAATTCCTTGATGACACCGTCTCTCAACTCAACGATAACCCCAACTGCACGAAAGGTCAAGTAAGAAATCCCTAAAAATCCAAACAAAGATTGAGGTCCATGAATAGCAGGAGATACTTTCACAAAGACGATTGGCAATAGGGATAGAAAGCTAACCAGGTAAAATATCCATTTACTATCCCGTTGTTTCCTGTACCTTTTGTAGAAAGATACAAGAAGTACTTGCCAGATAACATAAAGGATCAAAGCGCTTATTTGATTCGTCTTTCCACCGACCAACATGGTGAGGATAAAGAAGAGACTAACAAACACCTCGTACAAGGCAAAACGTTTCTTGAAAAAAAGACCAATAAAGATAGGTAAAGTCGCAGCAATTACGTATAAAAAGTACTGAAGATCACCATAAGGTTCCAAATGAGGTAGCTGTTTATAAAGCTCCATCATTGGCTGTTTACCTCATTGATCAAGCCCTTGATGTCAATTTTACCATTAGGCGTTAGTGGTAAACTATCTCGATAAAGAAACTTAGACGGCATCATATAGGACATCATGATATCTGCTAGGTCTTCCTTGATAGCCTTGGTAATATCGATATCACGCTCAAACTGCTGACGGACACCGTCTTTTAGGATGACATAGGCCAGTAGATTTTGTACCTTGTGGTCCTTGTTATAACGTGGGACAGCAACAGCCGACTCGATAAAGCGAGACTTGTTGAGGTTTTGAGAGACATCTTCCAGCTCAATGCGATAACCATTAAACTTAATCTGGAAATCCATGCGTCCACCATAGAGAAGCAATCCCTCATCTGTCATGGTTCCTACATCCCCTGTGTGGTAGGCTGGAAGACCTTCGAACTCAAAGAAAGCTTCTGCCGTTTTTTCAGGATTATTCATATAGCCTTTTGAAACAGCTGGCCCTGAAACAATGATTTCTCCTTGCTCACCATTTGGCAGTTTCTTACCTTCTTCATCAATGACAAAGGTTGGAGAATCCGCCTTGGTATAGCCGATTGGCAGGCGTTTGAGAGTCTTCAACATCTCGTCTGTTACAGCAACTGCTGACAAAGCTACTGTCGCTTCTGTTGGACCGTAGGCATTGATAATACGAGCATTTGGGAACCGCTCACGTAGTTTTTGAGCTGTTTTAACCGTTAATTCTTCACCATCAAAGTAGAAATGCGTGATCCCTGGCATTTTCTCGCTGTTAAAGTCTTCTGACAACATGGCCATATCTGCAAAGGACGGTGTTGATGTCCAGATAGCGATTGGCAATGAAAAAATCGTCGCAAAGAGTTTTTTGAAGTCCTGAGTAATGGCTGAAGGAAGAGCGAAAAGCGTACCACCTAGTGCCAAGGTTGGCGCCCAGTACATGACAGATAGGTCAAAAGAATAAGGGGGCTGAGCCAGCATTTGTGGACGACTTGGCGTCGCAAATTCCTTATCTGTAATCATCCAGTTGGTAAAGCTGAGGAGATTGTCATGGGAAATCTGCACCCCCTTAGGCTTACCGGTCGTACCAGAAGTAAAGATGATGTAGTAATTATCATCTCCCTTGACTGGATGCGTCATCTCATAGCTATCCCCTTGAGCAAAGGCTTCTTGAACCTGAGCTAAAGTCATCATTGGCGTAGAGACTTGCTCTAATGGAAAATCTGAGATAGCAATAATCAAGCTTGGCTCTGCAACTTCTACGATAGCAGAAACTCGTTCCAAGGCCGAATGGCTGTCAATTGGAATGTAGGCATGACCTGACTTAGTTAGCGCTACAAAGGTAGCCAACATCTCATATTCCTGACCACCAAAAACGACGACTGGTGATTTCTCAGGCAAGCCAAGTCGATCGATAGCTGCAGCTAAACTATCTGAATCAGCCTTCAGATCACCATAAGTATGCTCTTGACCTAAAACATTATAGACAGGATATGTTGGTTGTATTTGAGCAAAGTGCTCAATCGTTTCAATCATATCTTTTATCGGTTTATTAGACACTGTTCCTTTTCTCCTTTAAACTAGAACTCATTATAAATAAAGCCACCTTGTCCCTGCCCAAGGTAACTAAAAAAATAAAGCAGGCCAAGCAAGATTACAAAATATAGGGCCGTTCGGCCTAAGAATACATGCAGATTTCGTTGTTTTTTCATAAGCTATCCATTAATATATCATTTCTATCGGCTACAAATACGCACTATTAGTAACTTATCTTCCTAACATTTTACCACTTTATCAACCTTTTTTTCAACTGTTTACCATAACTTAAAAGTTCGTTTTAGGTTATTTTAAGATAAATTAAAATGTTAACAGTAAATGTGAACAAAAATTTCCATTTCTATAAAACTCCTATACCAGTCATCACAAATTAAACAGTTTAAAAATTAACAGCAAACACACGGCTCCCCCTTTGGGCATTTTTATGCTAAAATAGAAGGTATGGATAAGATTATTAAAACTATATCAGAAAGCGGAGCCTTTCGTGCTTTTGTCCTTGACAGCACAGAAACCGTCCGCACTGCTCAAGAAAAACATCAAACTCAAGCCAGTTCAACTGTTGCACTTGGTCGCACCCTTATCGCTAGTCAGATTCTCGCAGCCAATGAAAAAGGAGATACCAAGATTACTGTAAAAGTTCTTGGAACGAGCTCTCTCGGTGCCATCATCACTGTCGCAGATACCAAGGGAAATGTCAAAGGCTACGTTCAAAATCCCGGTGTAGATATCAAAAAAACTGCAACGGGTGAAGTCCTAGTCGGACCTTTTGTTGGAAACGGTCAATTTCTCGTTATCACAGACTACGGTACTGGAAATCCCTACAACTCTATGACTCCTCTCATCTCTGGAGAAATCGGTGAAGACTTGGCCTACTACCTGACCGAAAGTCAACAAACTCCTTCAGCCGTCGGCCTCAATGTTCTTTTGGATAAAGACGACAAGGTCAAAGTCGCTGGTGGCTTCTTACTACAAGTATTGCCAAATGCCAAAGAGGAAGAGATTGCCCGCTTTGAAAAACGCATCCAAGAAATGCCAGCCATTTCGACTCTTCTAGAAAGCGACGACCATATCGAAGCCCTTCTCAAGGCTATCTATGGTGACGAATCTTACAAACGTCTATCTGAAGAAGAAATTCGTTTCCAATGCGACTGCAGCAAAGACCGTTTTATGAACGCTCTTGCCAGCCTTCCAAGCTCAGACTTAGAGGAAATGAAAGAGGAAGACCACGGGGCAGAAATCACTTGCCAATTCTGCCAAACAACTTACAACTTTGATGAAAACGACCTGGAGGAACTCATTCGTGACAAATCTTAATACACCCTTTATGATCGGCAATGTTGAGATTCCCAATCGTACCGTTTTAGCGCCTATGGCTGGCGTGACCAACTCAGCCTTTCGTACCATCGCAAAAGAGCTCGGAGCTGGACTCGTTGTCATGGAAATGGTCTCTGACAAGGGAATCCAATACAACAACGAAAAAACTCTACATATGCTTCATATCGATGAAGGCGAAAACCCCGTTTCTATCCAACTTTTTGGTAGCGATGAAGACAGTTTAGCACGCGCAGCAGAATTCATCCAAGAAAACACCAAGACCGATATCGTCGATATCAACATGGGCTGCCCAGTTAACAAAATCGTGAAGAACGAAGCTGGTGCTATGTGGCTCAAGGATCCAGACAAGATCTACTCTATTATCAACAAGGTCCAATCTGTCCTTGATATCCCCCTCACTGTCAAAATGCGTACAGGCTGGTCTGATCCATCCCTGGCCGTGGAGAATGCCCTCGCAGCTGAGGCTGCAGGCGTCTCTGCCCTCGCTATGCACGGCCGTACCCGTGAGCAAATGTATACTGGTCACGCTGATCTTGAGACCCTTCACAAGGTTGCTCAAGCTTTAACCAAGATTCCATTTATCGCCAACGGTGACATCCGTACAGTTCAAGATGCTAAACAACGCATCGAAGAAATTGGTGCTGACGCAGTTATGATTGGCCGAGCAGCCATGGGAAATCCCTACCTCTTCAATCAAATCAACCACTACTTTGAAACAGGAGAAATCCTTCCTGATTTGACCTTTGAAGATAAGATGAAAATCGCCTACGAACACTTAAAACGCTTAATTAACCTCAAAGGAGAAAAAATTGCAGTCCGTGAATTCCGTGGCCTCGCTCCTCACTACCTTCGTGGTACATCTGGTGCAGCCAAGCTTCGTGGAGCCATTTCACAAGCTAGTACTCTTGCAGAAATTGAGGCCCTCTTGCAACTAGACAAAGCATAGTCTCACATCTACAACTCACAAAAACGGCAAAGCTCAAAAATGAGTCTTGCCGTTTTTATATGTTTTCATCTTGTAAATCTAATTGCTTCACTCTAGCTATATAGTAGGACATAATCAAAAACAAATTAAGGCTGACAATCCATATAGACCATTCATGAAGAAAATGCATCAATACAGCCAAGCTGATTGCGCCCACTATGAAACTTCCCACAACAATCCCATAATTTAAGGCCTGACGACGGTATTCTTGGATATTTCCTTCTCTTCTAGCGATGCGATACAAAGCGGTCAACATCTTTCGGTAATTTCCAGACGTCATAAAAATGACATAGGGATGATCTTCAATCAAACTGCCCGTAAATGTTAGCATCATCATTCCTGTTCCAAAAGCAATGAAAGGAACTTCTAATAGAGGAAATCGTGAAAAGAAAGGTAGAATAAGAGTTCCAATAAATAAAGGGAGCAGCATCTTAACCCGCCAGTAGGCCGTTTTGCGGTATTCTTTCATGTGCAATGCAAACAGAAATCCTAGAGAAAAGAAAATAATGGAGCAGAATCGTAGCATCGTATTGGTAACATTTGAGTCGTGCCAATCAGATATCAGTAGGAGAATATTCCCTGTCTGTGTCGCTACCAAACTATGGTATTGAATATGGCAAAACACATCCAAAGAACCACCTACAAATCCAAGAAATACTCCCATCAGTCGTGTGTTTTGAGGTAAGATTAGTTTATCCGCCATGTATTATCACTCGTTTTCCTTTGATTTTTTTATTATACCACTTTCTCTTGGAGAAACTAAGTGAAAAACAGTTGACTCACTCTTTTACAGAACGATTTCTAGTAAGAGTTAAAACATCAAATTTTATTATTGAATCAAGGCAACGCTTGAAACTTTACCATCCGCACCTGTTGTAATTTGGATGATTTTTCCTCCTCCGATTTTAGCATTATACTTGCCATCATCAAGAGTGTAAGAGTAGCCTCTAATAGAGTAGTTTTCTTTATTTCCTTCTGCAGTTTCTACTGTAAATTGGCCCCCTGATGAAACCGTAATAGTTTCGCCATTCGCTCCCTTCCAGTTGCCTGCAGCTGCTGAGAAATCACCATCGACCATGGTTAAAACACCCTTGTAGCGTTTGTTGTGTTCTGCTTGCTTGTCTTGAAGTTTGCGGTCAGTTGTTGGATCATAGCCTGACTGGTTAGACTGGGCTTGAGAGCCTTGCTGAGTTGAAGGTGCCTGAGATGGAGCTTGCTGACTAGGGGCTGCTTGTTCTTGTCTTGATTCAGGCGCTGGTTTCGCTTGTGACTGATCCGCCGCTGTAGAAGACTGACCAGAAGATGCCTGGGCCTTTTCAGATGAAGCTGAGCTTGAAGATTTTTGAGTCTTGCTTTCTTTGCTAGAAGAAGCTGCTTTAGAGCTTGATGATTGACTTGTCTTTGCAGAGCTACTAGTTTGAGTGGTTTCGTTTTTATTTCCACAAGCTGCTAGTAGCAAGGTAGAAGCCAACACAGTCGCTGCCATCAATTTGATATAGGTTTTCTTTTTCATTTTTTACTCCTTTGTAACGTTTTTGAAATATTAAGAAATCTTTTTGTAACATAATTGTAACATTAGGTTTTGAATCTGTCAACTATTTAGAGAACCTATTTTAAAAAATGTTCTCTCCACTATTTCAATTCGTAATCGAAACGAAAAAATAGAAATTTTTTTAGATTAGAGTCCTATTTTTTGCATCGCTCTTGTGCAATTCTAAGAAAGATAGCCATTCATAAAAATGATGATAAATAAAGAGGTCGGGAACTTTGTCCCGACCTCACTTTTTATTTCAATCGATAGGTTTTTCTTGGTTTCTTTTTGGGTACTCGTTTGAGTCCGACTTCTTCTACATATTCGCCGTATTTTACGAGAAAGTTATTGCTGACGATTGGGCGACCAGGGTTGATGAGATTGACCAGTTCAGTCCCCTCGTAGACAGTGAACTCCTCCTCCAGCAGATAGAGGAAGGTCGGGTTCCAGTCGAGACGGCCTTGGATTCGTTTGATGGATTCTTGGATAATGGCATAATGGTCAAAGGCGAAGGCTTGCTCGTCCAGCTCGGCTCCCTCTAGGTAGCATTTGCCCGTCTGAAAATCGACATCTACGAAAACGACATCCTTGGCATCGTCACCTGCCCGAACGAGGTCTAAGGCACGACTAGGTAGGTACACTAAGTGGGCAATGGTCACTGTCCAGCCCCGTGGATCACGACCGGGGGTCGATACGGTCATCAATTGCTCGATTTTCTCCAAAGGTAGATCGAGATTGACTTCTTCACTCACCTCGCGCTGACAGGCATGTGCAGCATCTTCTCCCTTGTCCATAAAGCCTCCAACCAGAGCCAAGCAGTTTTGATAAGGGTGGGCCTTGCGACGGATCAGTAAGAGCTTGATCTTTCCTTCGACAAAGCAGTAAGCCACCATATCCACTGTCACACTTGGTTTTTCATATTGAGGGAGTTCCTGCCTGTAGTACCAGTCTAAAAACTCCTCCTGACTGGCATGGATTTCATAATATTCTTTTTCCGTCATTCCTTCTGGAATCTTTATGTCTGCCATCTTATGCCTCCTTTCGAACTGCCTTGGTCCATTGGTACCATCCCACTAGACTGTTCAGTGTGTAAACCCAGTACATCCCTTGAATGTGGATATTTTCACCCCACCAGAGATAAATACTAAAGAGATTGGTTGCAATCCAGAAAATCCATTGCTCACGGTAGAGACGTGTCATCAAGAGCTGACCAACACCATTGGTCGCATCAGTAACACTATCACGGAAAGGACGAGCGCTATTGATACTTTGATAAGCCAAGCCCATACCAATCCAGATAATGGCAGTCAAGGCTAAGTACTTGAGCCAGTCAATCACAGATAATTTCTTAGCTTCAAAGTGGGATTCTTCTGGTTTTTCCTGTTCATTGATACGATTGGACAACCAAGCATAGAGACCAATCGGCTGCATGACAAAGAAGTAAACGGTCGTCAAAACTTCTCCATAAAAAGTCGCGTTCATGGCCAAGATCAAGTAGATAGCGGAGTTAATGGTCCCAAAGAGATAATTGCTTGCACGCCCTTCTGCTACCAATATAACACAGACAATCCCAGTCCAAGATGCAAACAAGCTCAGCCAGTCATGACTTTCCGTATTTTGTGTGAACTCTAAGATCAAGGGAACACTTGACAAGGCGATGAGATACAACCACTGAAAAAGACTACGGCCGACAAAGAGATCTTTCCAGAGCAGGCGCATAATCCCTGCAAAACCGATCTTGCGGGCTTCCGCATGGACATTTTTAAAGTTTTCGATAAATTGTGTGATTTTTTTAGTTACTGTTTCCATAATTTTCTCCTAATCTGCTTGGTAAATTGCATCAATAGCCACTTTTGCTGCTTCATAATTGCCTAGGTAATCCTCAGCTAGATAAACTAGTGGAATGGTGGTTAAATATCGCTCTCTCATCTGGTCCAGATGCTGGGAAAAACTGTAGCGAATATGGTCTTCCGCCATGGTCATATCTCTAAATCCGTCATTGACATAAGAACCGACAGGCTGCACAAAGAGAATCAAGTCCCATTTTTCCTTGGCCAAGATTGAAACAAAGAGATTGTCAAAGGTTTCTCCTGATAAGTCCTCTTGATCCTCAGCCTCCATGTAATAATCATAGTAGCCCTTGGTTACTAAGGAGTTGGTGTCAGCTATTACTAGGCCTCGATTGGCATTGCTATCGATTAACTTGGAGGTCTGGTCATACTGCCCTAAAAGGAGATAATAGTAATCCTTTGGAGTCAATTCATCGTCGCGGACATTGTTTTTGATCTGATACTCACGTGCGTATTCCAGGCTGACCGGAGCATCGTAATACCTTGCCAAATCCTTGGCCAGAGTGGTCTTCCCATTGCTGGCACTTCCCATAATCAACACTTTCTTTGTAAACTGTCGACGGAAGGGTTGAGCAATATATTTCCAATATTTGCTTGGATTTTCTCGAATCATAGTCGCTGAGATTCCAAACTTTCTTTCTTGCAAAACGGTCTCAAAACCACGATTTGATAATTCTTGCTGGTAGTCACGTTCCCCCACAAAAAAGATCAGTTCTTGCTGGGCTTCATCGTAGGAAATCTCCGATAACATCTGGTCCAACCACTCCTGCCAGCCCATAGGGTAACGGGGAAGGTTGGTCTCATCTAACTTGCAGACAGAGGTCAATTCGTCATCACGAAAAGCCTCTCGGATATAGCGAAATCGTTTTTGAAGACTTAAACCTACCTGCTCACCTCGGTCTCCCTCGTAGCCTGAAACGACTACCCAGACCTGGTCACACTGACGCTTCGCTCGCTGGATCAGATCGATATGCCCTTGATGGAGAGGGGCAAAGGTCCCAAATACCACTGCTGTTTTCTTTTTCATAAACGTTTTTCCTTTTTATGGTTTTTGATATTTTTGTTTTCTATGTTTTTATTGTATACTATATTTTTGTTTTGTCAATAGTCTTTTATTACTTTTTATAAAAAGGTAACAAAAAAAAGAGAAGGCCATCTTTATACTGCCCCTCAAAAGTTGGACATAAAAAATCTAACTTTTGCGGTTCACTAGCCTTCTCTTTTTATATCTTAGATTCATCTCTATATGAAATGACTTATCATTATTAGATACCAATTATAAGTAAAATCTTTGGGATCTTCAATGGTTAACCAATCAAATGCTAAATATCGAAAGTGGATATTTTTAAAAAACTGAATCATTATTTCCTTCTTTTCATCGCGATGAATGAAGTTCCAATCAAACCAAGGAGACCAATGATCTCAAGAACTAGATTAGACGCCACTCCTGTAGATGGTAATTTCTTCTCAGTTGCTGATGTAGGATTTCCTTTTGCCACCGTTTCATTTCCAGTAGCCAGTGGTTTATGATTAACTTCTTTATTCTGGAATTTTCCAGTTCGGCTCTCTCCTATCTGTGTTTGACTATCTTGGATAGACGGCTTAGTCTGCTTAGGTGTAGTGACATTTTGATTCTTAGAAAGTGTCTTAATCGCAAACAAACTGAAGTGGCTCGTTTTAAAGACAACTTGCCCATTTTCAACTTTAGAAGGAATGCGTTCAAGGTCGCCATTTTCCTTTATGTGATAGACGTGAACATCTGATCCAGTCTGCCCAAGCGCGAGCCGAACAGTTCGTTCTCCATTGACATGAGTTTCCTTGCCTCCTTTAGAAAGAGATAAGTCAAACACACGAACTGTTCCCCCTCCTGTTTTACGAGCAATTTTATCAGCCAACTCTTTCGTCGTTACTTCCTTGAGATGTAACTTATCTGCATCTGTAGGTTTATCAAATATTACTGAGACTTTCGTCTTGCCATCTGCTGCTGTAAAAATTTTATGTGTCTTTGGTTGTGCCGGTGTTTGCGGTTTCTTACCCTCTGGTTGAGGACTTGGTTGCATACCTGGTTTTGGAGCAGATGGCTTCTTATCCTCAGTACCGGGTTGTGTCGGTGTTTGCGGTTTTTTGCCTTCTGGTTGAGGACTTGGTTGCATATCTGGTTTTGGAATTTCTTTCTTATCTTCTTTCTTTGGCACTAAGTTGGCCTTCGCTACCTTCAATTCCGATAAGCTCTTCTGAAGCTCTCCTATCTGAGTATCTAGCTGCTTTTCTGTAATATTTACTTGTTCTAGAAGCTCTTTCCCCTGTTTAATGATTTCGCTTGCGCGATTTCTGACCTTTTCATAAGCAGAACCAGCTTCTCCTGTTAACTTAGCTCCATCTGGAACCGTCTTCATTTCTTCTTCAAGCTGACTGATAGCCTTCTGAAGTTCCACAATCTGCTGAATCTTATTAAAGGATGGAAGAAATTCGTTCTTAAAGTAATCCGCTAGATATTTCCCTTCTAAGGTAGCATAATTCTTATTCCATATTTGCTTGATACCTGATTCAAATTCTTTTTCTAAACTAGGAATTTTCGCGTATTTCTCTCGATACAAAGCGACTTGTCTTGTCATCTTTTCGATTTGTGCATGGATTTGATAATAGATAAAGTCATCTATAAACGTTTGGAGAGTTTTGGCAGTGTATGAACCTTTTTCTAACTGCTCTCTAAATGCTTTTATTTTAGCAGGAGCAATCTTTTTAGAATCTTCCCAAATATCTTTTTTCTGCACCTTATAATCACTGTTATTTTCTGGTAACTCTGGATAGTTATTCACTTCAGCCAAAGCTTGCTCTAGTTTTTTTAGCTCTTCCTTAGCCTTATTCTTCAAAGATTCTATCTCTTTCGTTTCTTCAGTCGGTGTCTGAGATTTCCCATCTTTAGTTGGAGGAATATGACCTTCCATATCAGGCTTTCTTTGAGGCTCAGTTGGTTTCGTTAACCCTTTTTTGAATTCCTCCACAACAGCATTTAGCTCTGACTTCGCTGTTTCTAGAATCCGATCTAGTTCCTCTTTTGTTTGAGCTTTAGAAAGCTCTGATCTATATTTATTTACAATTCCTAAGGCATTTTTAATTAATTCATCAAATTTAGACTCGTCCTCAGATTTCAGATCCTTTTTAGTTCTATCCAACAGCTCACTCATGTGATTAGAAAGCGATAGATTAGCTTCTGAAATTTGTTTAGCCAAATCTTGCTGATCAGTCTCCTTAGCACTTCGTTTGTCTCTCGGTTTCGTTGTCTCTTTATTGCCATTAGATGTTTTGAGTTTTGCAATCTCATCAAGAAGACTGTGTTTAGCCTTCAGCACCTCTTCGTTTTTCGCGGCCTGATCGAGTTGCTGAAGCGCCTTTTTTTCCAACTCGCGTAACTGTTTGATTGTGGCATCCTCGTTTGCTTCTTCTTTGTTTAGTTTTTTCTCCTTTATGTTTTTGTCCACTCGTTCATTGACGTAGTTTTGAATTTCTTTTTCAACGTAAGCTTTGTAAGATTTGAATAACTTACCTAGATCAGCAATAACTTCTTGTTTAATCGTTTGGAGTGATTTATCCGACTCGTTCTTAAAATCATTTACAACTCGCTCTTTGATTTTATTGATTTCGCCTACTAAAGAACTTTTATCCTCTTCGGTGATACCTTTTGTAGTTACCATATCGCTAATCAATTTCTTTTGATGGTCGAGTTCTTCATTGATTTTTTTGAAAGTATCTTCCAGCTCTCTATAACTATTCTCCAAAGTTTCTAGGTTATCACGGTCATCTTCTCCCTCAATCTCTTTTATCAAGGAATCTTTCCGCTCAGTTGGTAGGGTACCCTTTCTGATTTCTTCTTTTAAACGTTTTTGAATTTCAGCGACCGCACCTGTGTTCTCTTTTGTAGAAGTATCTTGAGACTGTTCCGAGCTCTCCTTAGTCGGTGGAACTACCTTGTTTTCATCTTTCGATTGATTTTCTTTTTCCTTACTTTCTTGTTCTATATGCTGCTTTTCATGATGTTTTAGTAAGTCTAGGTGAAAATCATTATCTATCGAAAGCAAGCTTCCTGTATCATTCGCCCGTTCGATTTTCTGCTTATATGCTGCTTTTTTATCTGCAGGAAGGTCACTTTCCGCTAGCTCTTTTATTAATTTTTCTTTTGCATCTTTCAAAGTTTCTCTAGCTGGTTCTGTTTTTTTATTATTTTCAGAAGAAATTTCTTTGTTTTCTCCTGCCTTATCCTTAGATGAAGTTTGTTCAGTGACCTTGGCACTATTTGTGGGTGCACTCGAGTTCATCTCATCAGCATGAGCAACACTCCCCATAAAGAAGCTAGCTACTAGTACACTAGCTACTCCTACACTAAATTTACGAATGGAATAACGCATTCTTCGTTCATGATTTGATTTAAACATATCTATATCCTCCGTGATTTTAATTAACTACAGTATATCCTGCCAATATGAATTGTATATGAAATTTGCTATATTATTTTCGCTATCCTTTCATTCTTCCATTAGGAATGATAACTTCTTGCAGTAATTTCTCTTCTTCTGCTATTCTTTGATAAAGAATAACCGCATAGACAGGAAAAATAAAGATAAAAGTTACGTAAGCATGACTCACCAAAGCTAAACCAACTAGCTCAGGGAGAATATTTAAAAAGTAATTGGGATGTTTCACAATTCGAAAGAGAGGATGATCTACATATTTGTGATTATTGACAAGCATTAGCTTAACTGTCCAAATATCTCCCAACAAGTGAATGACCAGCAATAACATCAACATGGAAAAAATAAGCAAAACTAAACCAACTATGCTCATGCCATCAAAATTTGTCTTGTGCACCATTGCTTCAACGAAGCAAGAGAGATAAAAAACAATATGAGCCATCGTTAATCGTTTTGTATTCTCAACTCCAAATTCTTTCCCGCCATTGCTAAGGATTCGTTTTTCATTCTCCATCGAACGTTTTAAAAAAATCAATCGAACGAGGAAGGTTACTAAAATAATCGCTAATACCATACCAGTATCCTTTCTTTTTTCTATATTTAAAATAATATTCTCATGTTAAACCTATGTGAACTTTAACAAAAAAGAACGGAGAGATTTCCGTTCTGTTACTTTATACAACTAATCTGCTTGCAAGTAAATTTTAAATTCCATTCCCTGTTCATAAGGGAGAAAACTATAAGACATTTGATAACTTTCTAGGATGTTATTCACGATATAGAGTCCTAAACCAGACCCTTCAGACTTGTCTGTAACAACTTGAGAGTGGTAAAAAATATCAAACAAATGATTCAACTCTTCTTGATTAAGAGGTTGGCAGGTATTTTTGATAGAAAGATAGCCATCTTGCTCGGATAGGATTACGCGCCCATTTTTATCTGAATATTTAATCGCATTACTAATCAAGTTTGTCAAAACCTTATCCAATGCCTTGAGACTCATGATGACCCTAGTAGCATCTGTCAATTGATTTTCAATTTCTATTCCTCTTGAGCGTGCTAATTCCTGATAGCGAGATAAAACATCCGTCAAAACAGTCTGGATTATCAAGGTCTCGCTACACTCTGTCCACTCTTGGAACTTAGAGGACTCCAAAACTTCTTCGAGCAAGTGACTCATTTGATCAATTTGATCGATACTCTTTGCTATATACTTAGGGTGGTCTTTATAATCCCCAATATTGTACTGCATATTCTCTAGAATAATTCGAAGACTGGCTAAAGGGGTTTTCAACTCATGTGACGCTCCACGAACAAAAGAAACTTTCTGCTTTTGCAACCTGATAATCCGTTCATTTCTTCTCTCAGATTCATCAATGACTGCCAACAAGTTTTCATACACATCATTGATTTGCTTTCCAACTTCCCCAACTTCATCCTTTCGCGTTTCATCAAAGCGAATATCATGATCCAACTCCTGCATCTTACCTGTAACTTTTGAGATATAAAAGAGAGGCTCCAATAAACGTTTCGTATAGAAGTAGGAAAAGAGAAAGGCAAATACAAGCGTTGCTAAAAAGGTATAAGGGAGATAGAGAAGCATAATCCGTGTTGCCTCTTTATAAATATCCACACCTTGAATAAATTGAATGGTTACCTTTTTACCATCAGCTGTCGTAATCTGACGGTCAATCGTTACGATATAGTTAGTGGGGCTGCCTTCCTTTATTTCCAAGTCGTGCACAAGGGAAATTCTCTTATCCAGTACGTCATCTTTCAAATGGGCAGAGATACGAAGAGATTTCGAATAGGACTCCAGCAAACTAGGCAGTTCATGAAAATTTTTGCCTTCTAAGTACCTGCTCATAATAGTCGCACTCTCATTAAACTTCTCACCCTCTTGCTGAATGTAATAAAAAGGAAAGGTCAGATAGATGGCAATATGGATGACCAAAGCGATTGCACCTAAAAGCGAAAAACTTCTTAAAAATGATTTGGTTAATAATTTAGGGTTTTTTATCATAAGCTAATTTTATATCCGGCATTTTTCACTGTTACAATGCAATCCAGATCCAACTTCTTACGAAGATTTCGAATGTAAACATCAACTACTCTATCAAGAGGCAAATCTGCAAAATCATTTGAGATAGACTCGAGTATCTGCTCTCTACTCAAGACCTGGTTCTTATGTTGGATCAAACATTTTAAAACCAACAATTCTTTCGGCTTAATTGCAACCTCCTCGTTCTTGACTCGAGCTTGGTAGGATGTGAAATCCACTGTCACATCTTGATAATGCCAAATATCCTCCACAACATAGTAACGCCTAAGCAAGGCTTGAATCCGTTTGACTAGGAGCACCAGTGAAAATGGTTTTGTCACATGATCATCAGCATAAAGGTCAAATACCTGCATCTGAGTTTCCTCATCTCCGAGCGCACTTAAGACGATTACAGGAATATCATGATTTCCATTAATTTCTTTTAAAACCTCAAATCCACTCCGCTTCGGTAACATCAGATCCAAGACCATCAGATGAATCGGGAACTCATGAAATTTCTCCAAAGCCTCCTGCCCATCCTTTGCTAGAATAACATGATAGCCTTCTTCTCTCAAAAAAGCAGCGACCCCCTCTCTAATCATATCCTCATCATCTACAACTAAAATGTTCATCTATTTCCCTTCTTAACCTATCTAAAATTCACCCTTTTGCTAGGTTTACATTATTTTCATTTCATACGCAAAAAAAGAAACAGGGCTCTATTGAAATGGTGGAAATTTCAGGAAACTCTGCTCTTTTTCATGCTATACAAATCTTAATATCTATTCTTATTATAACCAATATTTACATATTGTCAACTTGTTTCCTTTGGTTTCATAAAAATAAATACAAAAAAGAATCAGGACTTCTCCTGATTCTCCATTTTTAAGCAATATCAAATTTTAGTTGACCAGCTTTGACACCGATTTTGAGGATTTTGCCTGCTACCAGTTCTCCCTTGAGGAGGAGTTCTGCCAGCTTGTCTTCCACCTCTGTTTGCAGTGTTCTGCGAAGTGGGCGAGCTCCCATTTCTGGATCATATCCTTGGCTTGCTAGTAACTTCAGTGCCGAAGCTTGCAGTTTCAAGTCAATACCCTTCTCTGCTAGGCTAGCAATCAATGGTTTAACCATGATCTTGACAATTTCCTGCATGTGTTCACTATCCAAGCTATGGAAGACCACCTTTTCATCAATACGGTTGATAAACTCTGGTCGATAAGCTTTTTTCAACTCTTCGAAGATTCGTTTTTCCATATTTTCTTGGTCAAAACGAATGTCCTTGGCCCCAAAACCGACAGTCTTGTCATCACGAAGGGCTGTCGCACCAAGGTTTGACGTCATGATGATAATGGTATTTGAAAAGTCAACCTTGCGCCCCTTGCTGTCTGTTAGAACTCCATCATCCAAGACCTGCAAGAGAACATTAAAGATGTCTGGGTGTGCCTTCTCGACCTCATCAAAGAGGAGTACGGAGTAAGGCTTATTACGAACCTTCTCTGTCAATTCCCCACCTTCTTCGTAGCCCACATAACCCGGAGGGGCACCGTTGAGACGGCTAGCTGCAAATTTCTCCATATACTCACTCATATCAAAGCGGATAAGAGCTGATTCGTCATCAAAGAGAACTTCTGCCAAAGCCTTAGCCAATTCGGTCTTTCCGACACCCGTCGGTCCTAGGAACATAAAGGAGCCAATCGGACGTTTGTGACTGCGAATACCTGACTGGTTACGGCGAATGGCACGGCTAATACTTGAAACAGCTTGATCTTGACCGATGACACGTTTGTGCAACTCCGCTTCCAAATTAAGGTATTTCTTGGCATCCGTTTGTGTCAGTTTTTGAACTGGAATTCCTGACAAACGACTCAAGGTGGTTAAAATTTCAGATTCTGTTACCAAGTCTTTATAGACAGGGACTTCCTGCTCTTTTGCAATTAACTGGGCAGCTTGTTTCCACTTGCCATCCATCAGGGCCTTGTCAGCTGGAGTCAAGTCGGATTCGTCTGCTTTCACATGCTTGGATTTGTTTTGCACTGTTGCTGCTGCTTCATCTAAGAGGTCGATAGCAGAGTCTGGCAAGTGACGACTGGTCAAGTAACGATGCGCCATCTTAACAGCTGTTTCAACGGCTTCATCTGTGATTTGCACACGGTGGTGTTTCTCATAGGTAGCCTTCAAGCCCTGTAAAATGGTCATACTGTCGGCCACGCTTGGCTCTTCGATCGTCACTTTGGCGAAACGACGAGAAAGGGCTGCATCCTTTTCGATATGTTTTTGGTATTCCTCCTGAGTAGTCGCACCAACAGTTCTCAAAGTTCCACGCGCCAAGGCTGGTTTCAAGATATTGGCCGCATCCAGAGTTGAGTCAATCCCACTACCAGAACCCATGATGGTGTGAAGTTCATCAATAAAGAGGATCACTTTACCATCTTCCTCGATATCCTTGATGATGTTGTTCATACGCTCTTCAAAGTCACCACGGAAACGTGTCCCCGCAACGACATTCATCAAATCAAGCTCTAGAACGCGCATCTTTGCCATTTCAGCTGGTACGTCCCCACTAGCAATACGCTGGGCAAGCCCAAGTGCTAAAGCTGTTTTCCCGACACCAGCATCACCAACCAAGACCGGATTATTCTTGGTCTTCCGACTCAAAATCTGAATCATACGCGAGATTTCCTTGTCACGACCGATAACTGGCTCTAACTTGCCAGAACGCGCTTGCTCTGTCAAATCATGCGTATAGTCCTCGAGACCGCCACTTTGAGCTTGAGGCATGCCCATCATATTGGCCATGGAATTTTGCTTGTCAGTTACTGTGCGATGACGTTGACGCAAAGCCTTGAGATCTTCTCTAGTCCAGCCAGCACGCTCTTCTAGATTACGACGAAGAGCGGCAATTCTGACCTGATCTTTCTGGTCTTCATAAGAGAAGCCTGCTCTCTCCAAGATGCGTGTTGCCAAGGCATTGCCGTCATGCAAGATTGCATAGAGGACATGCTCTGTCCCTAGCATCTTTGCGTGGACCACTGAGGCCACATACTCTGCTTCTGCAAAGAGAACTTCCAAACGATGGGAAAAAGGTAATTCTGTAAAGGTTTCGTCCTGGCTATAGGCCGTTTCAGTCAGTTCCAACGCAACCTCTTCTAAACGGTCCATTTCATAAGGATAATCATTTAAAGTTGCACCTGCCACACTGTAACTGTGATTGGACATGGCAATCAATAAATGCCAAGATTCTAGGTAACGAGCTCCAAAATGGCTCGCAACCATGTAGGCACTTTCGATACATTCATTCAATGCTTTTGAATAGTTCATCTTACTTCTCTTTTCTATCTACCTCTTGCAATAGCTGTCGGAGCATATTGGCACGAACAACTGAGGATTCTTCCCCTAGGACACGATCCGTTGCTACTGAAGTTAGCAAGGTCATCTCCTGCTTGGTCATTAAGTCCTGCTCCACCAAAAGCTGGAGAATATCCTCATAGATCTCCTGACTAACTCGCTCACCAATCGAGTAAAGCAAATCGCGGAGCATCTCATGATGACTGGAAAACTCAATCCGCCCTATGCGAATGTAGCCTCCACCACCACGCTTGCTCTCAACTAAGTAACCTCTACTTTCCGTAAAGCGGGTCTTAATTACATAGTTAATCTGACTCGGTACAACCTGAAAGGTATCTGCCAACTGGCTCCGTTGCAATTCCACGATACCAGACTGGTCTAAAATCGCCTTGATATAGGCTTCGATATGATCTGATGTATTTTTAAATCTCATAGTAAATCAAACTCCTTCTTTGAACCTTGACTATCTTTGACTATTATACCGAAATTTTTTCATTTTTAAAAGAAAAAGGGCGCTGGTGAAGGATAATCTTCACCAACTCCCTATTTTTCTACTTATCTAAGCCCAATTCTGCTAATATTTGTCGTTTGTAGGCAATTTTTTGGACTTCCTTGTCCTCGTCTTCAGACCAATCTAGTTTAATTTCTGAAACAATTTGCCCAGGACGATTTTTTAGGATGTAGATGCGGTCGCTGAGATTGAGGGCCTCTTCGATACTATGTGTGATAATCAAAGTCGTCAGCTGTAGCTGTTTGTGAATCTCCAGATACCAAGTATGGAGTTCCATCTTGGTCATCTCGTCCAAAGCGCTAAAGGCCTCATCCAAAAGAAAGAGTTTGTGTCCAAAAAGATAGGTCCGAAGCAAGGCTACACGCTGGCGCATCCCTCCGCTGAGTTCGTGAGGATACTTGTCCCGTACAGCTGTCAACTGGAAGATCGCAAGGATGTCATCCGCTCGGGCAATAGCCTCTGCCTTATCCACCTTTTGAATCAAGAGCGGCAGGATGATATTGCCAAGCACCGTCTTGTGCTCCAAGAGGAGATCCTTTTGTAACATATAACTCACGCGCCCCTTAGGATTCTCCTCGCCATCAAGGACAATTCGCCCAGACTGGACTTCTAAAATCCCAGCGATTAGGTTAAAGAGGGTGGTCTTTCCAACACCACTAGGTCCCAGGATAGAAACTACTTCACCTGACTTCACCTGCAGGTTGATGTCCTCTAAAATCTTTTCATCGCCATAGGCATAGCTCACGTGTTCTAGTCTAATTTCTGTCATTATTTTACAAATTCATTAGTGAAGCCTTTGTCTGTCAAGTCTTCTTTAAGGATACCATTTTCTTTGTCCCATTTGTAGAAGGCATTCCAGCGTTCTGCGTCATATTGTCCCCATTTTTCCTTGTCGCTTGCGTATTCTTTTGACAAGTATTTTTGAGATTCGATAACAAAGTCACGTTTTTCCTTGAGTTCAGGTGCGTTCTTAATGAGGATATCTGCAGCTTCCTCTGGATGTTCCATGGCATATTGGTAGCCTTTTTTGATAGCTTGGATAACTTTGCGAGCTTCTTCTTTGTTGTCTTTGAGATAGTCGTTGTTAGCGATGATTACTGGTGAGTAGTAGTCAAACTCTTTTACATAGTCTTTCAAATACATGAAGTTAGCGTCTACGCCTTGAGATTTGGCAAGAATACCATCCCAACCGTAGTAGATCCAAGCAGTGTCAAAGACGCCATTAGCAATTGGTGTGATTGAGTTTGAGTCGTTGTTTGGTACTTTTTCGACCTTCTCAAAGTCTCCACCTTGTGATTCTACTAAAGTCTTCAACATTGCAAGCTCCGTTGGGTCATTCCAAGTTCCGTATTTCTTACCAACCAAATCCTTCGGACTGCTTACATTGTCAGATTTACGAGAGATGATTCCTGATGTATTGTGCTCAACGATAGCGGCAACGGCAGTAATTCCTGCCCCTTTTTCCAATTTTTTAGCCATGTAGTCTTGGAAATACACTGCAAATGGTGCCTTACCATTGATCACCAAGTCAGAAGAACTTTCTTCAGGTGGCAATTTCAAATCAACATCCACTCCAGCTTCTTTGAAATAACCTTTTTCCTTGGCAACATACAGCCCTGTGTGGTTGGTATTTGGCGTCCAATCTAGGATAAAGTCAATCTTTTTGAGTTCTGCTTCTTTGTTATCCTTAGAAGCAGTTTCTTGGCCACAAGCCACAAGTACGACAGCTACAAAAGCCGTTACAAGCGTTAAAAACACTTTCCATGTTTTTTTCATTTTGATTTCCTCTTTTCTTTTTCTCAAACGTTCTTGTCCTATGAACGTTTCCATTTAATCACATATTTTTCGCTGACATCGACCAACTTCATACCCAGAAGGCTAATAATCGACACCAGAATAATAATGGCAAACATGGTATCATACTGAAACAGTTTCTTGGACTGAATCATGTAAACACCTAGTCCTTCAAAGCCTCCCAACCACTCAGATACCACTGTTGTGATAAAGGCGTAGGAGACACTGACCCTCAGACCTGCATAAAAGTAGGGCAGGCTGACCGGTATTTTAAAATGCCAAAGGATTTGCCAAGGCTTGGCCCGCATCAGACTAAACAAGGTCAGCATATCCTTGTCACAATGCCTAAATCCATCTAAAATACTGACGATGATAGGGAAAGTTGTTGTCAAGATAATCAAGACAATCTTGGGCAAAATCCCATAACCTAGCCACAAGACCAGAATAGGGGCTATGGCAATGGTAGGAATGGTCTGAACAACCACCATCATAGGGTAGATAAGGTCATTGAGCCAAGCCAGACTGTCCATAAGCACCGCCATGAGACAGGCAATCAAGACTCCTAAGACTAGTCCGAGTAAAGCTACTCTCAAGGTCGCCCAGCTATGGTGCCAGAGAAATTCTCTGTCACGAACAAAGGCCTGGAGAATTTCAAAGGGAGTTGGTAGGATAAACTTGGGTAAAAGTTTGAATATTCCCGCTAACTGCCAGACCGACAAGACTCCTATAAAGCCCAAAAGACTAATGTGTCGTCTCATCATACTTTTCAAGTTTCTCATCGATGCTTAAAATCTCTCCTACATTTATTTTGACATTGGCAAAGACATTATCTGCCTCCTGCTCTACCACTTCAAGCGCTTCTTTGAGAATGCGCATGAGCTCATCAAACTCCCCTTCCAATACCGTTTCAAATGATGTCACTACCATGGTCACGGACTGAGCTTGCAGATAAGCAATCACCTGATCGATAATAGCAATTCGATCAACCCCCTGCGATAGGGGCAAGACTTGCAAGGCAATGCTTGCTTTCATAAAAACCTCCTTTTCTCAGGTTTCCTTTTGACAAAAAGAAAACCCCTTCCATATATGGAAAAGGTGCAGAATTTGGCTAAGTATCGTTCCCTACGCTGGCATTACCCAGATCAGGTGCGGTCGAAGTTTAACACTTCCTCTCAGACTGTACACAGACTCCCATATCTTATATGGACATATAGTAACGCAAATACAAGGAAAAGTCAAGGAAACTGCTTACAGAAAATCTTGAAAAAGAGTTTGAAGGCAAATGCTTCAAACTCTATCATAACTCTCTTATTTAGCCTCGTACCAAGTTGCTCCTTCGTTTTCATCTGCAATGAGGGGAACACTAAGCTGGATGGCTTCTTCCATGGTTTGTTTCACTAGAGCTTTGACGGCTACTAGTTCTGATTTTGGAACCTCGAGGACGATTTCATCATGCACTTGCAACAGCATCTTAGTCTGATAGCCACCTTCAACTAGAGCTTTGTCTAGCTGGATCATAGCAATCTTGAGAATATCTGCTGCCGAACCCTGAATAGGAGAGTTGATGGCCGTCCGCTCTGCAAAACCACGAATGTTGAAGTTGCGCGAATTAATATCAGGCAACTCACGACGACGCTTGAAGAGAGTTTCTACATAGCCCTTATCACGCGCCTCACGCACCACCTCATCCATATAGTTTTTAATACCTGGGAAGCGTTCAAAGTAAGTATCAATGTAGGCTTTTGCTTCCTTACGGCTGATGCCCAGATTATTAGACAAGCCAAAGTCTGAAATCCCGTAAACCACTCCAAAGTTAACCGCCTTGGCATTACGACGGTCGTTTGGAGTCACATCCTCAGGGCGTTCAATTCCAAAGACCCGCATGGCCGTCGAAGTATGGATATCTGCTCCCTCTTGAAAGGCCTTAATCAGATGCTCATCCTTAGAAATATGAGCCAAAACGCGCAATTCAATCTGTGAATAATCCGAGCTAAGAAGAACACTATCCTCCCATTCAGGTACGAAAGCCTTACGAATCAAACGACCTTGTTCCAAACGTACAGGAATATTTTGCAAGTTTGGATCCACACTAGACAGACGACCTGTCTGAGTCAAGTCCTGTACATAGCGCGTATGAATCTTGCCATCATCCAAGATCCAGTCTTGCAAACCAATCACATAGGTAGACTGGATCTTAGCAATCTGACGGTAGTCGAGGATTTTTTTAACAATCGGAGCAATAGGAGCTAGTCGCTCTAGCACATCCACGGCTGTCGAGTAACCTGTTTTGGTTTTCTTAGTGTATTCTAGAGGAAGACCGAGTTTTTCAAAGAGAAGCGCGCCCAACTGCTTAGGGGAGTTGATATTAAACTCCTCACCAGCCAACTCGTAAATCTCTTGAGTCAGTTTTTCAATAACAAGCTCATTTTCAGCCTGCATCTCAAGCAGAGTTTCTTTTTTGACCTTGATACCAGCAATTTCCATCTTAGCAAGGACAAAAGCCAGAGGTTGCTCCATGTCATAGAGGAGATCTAACTGTCCATGTTCACTGAGTTTTTCAAGTAAAACCGGCTCAGTCTCAACCAATACAGCAATCTTGCGAGCCAAGTGCTCCAAGAATTTCTCACGTTCAGGAATTGCCCTCTTGACCCCCTTACCATAGAAAGTCTCATCATCGACCAAATAAGTCTGGCCATAGAGATTCGCAATGGTTGAAATTTCATTATTCTCGACAGTAGAGAGGAGGTATTTGGCCAAACGGCTGTCAAAAGCAGGAGCCTGTAAATTCAAACCAAAGCGATTTAAAAGAACCTTAGCTTTCTTAAAATCATACACTTTCAGAGGTGTTTTTTCTAGAAAATCCTTGAGAATCGGCTCCTGCAAGAGCTCAAGTTTGTCTGTAGCGTAAAGTTTATCCCCACAGGACCAGGCAAAACCAACCAAGTCATCTGTATGGTAATTCTCACCAAAGAGTTCAAAGTGGAAGATAGAGTCTGCGCTCAGCATGTCTTGACTAACGTGGTCAACGATAGTGAAATCCAAATTTTCAGGCGCATCCTTCGACGAAACATTTAGAGCTTGCTTGAGCTGTTTGAAGCCCATTTCATCGTAGAATTTTCCGAGATTTTCCACATCTGGTCCACTATAGACCAAATCATCAAGGCCAATCTCAATCGGTGCCTGAGTCTCAATGGTTGCTAGCGTTTTCGATAAAAAGGCTTGTTCCTTGTCATTGATGAGATTTTCCTTCATCTTAGAAGCCTTCATCCCATCGATATTTTCATAAATACCCTCAAGCGAACCGTGTTCTAGTAAGAGCTTGATGCCCGTCTTTTCACCAATCTTAGTGACGCCAGGGATATTATCAGACTTATCCCCCATCAGAGCCTTGAGGTCTATAAACTGAGCTGGTGTGAGTCCCATCTTTTCCATAAGGTAAGCTGGTGTAAAGGCCTCAAACTCAGCCACACCTTTCTTGGAAATCTCGACCACCGTATGCTCGTCCGTCAACTGGATCAAATCCTTATCTCCGCTAACGATTGTCACATCAAAAGAATCCTTCTCAGCCAAACGGCCTAAAGTCCCAATGATATCATCTGCCTCATACTGGGTTAATTCATAGTGGCGAATCCCAAGGTGGTCTAGCAACTCACGAATGAAGGGAAATTGCTCACGAAACTCATCTGGAGTTTTAGCGCGACCACCCTTGTAGTCCGCATACATCTCTGTTCGGAAAGTCGTCTTACCTGCATCAAAGGCTACCAAAACATGACTGGGCTCAACCCGCTCCAAGACATGATTCAACATGAGTTGAAAGCCATAGATTGCATTGGTATGAAGGCCATTAGCATTTTTAAACCGATCCAACTGCTGATAGAGCGCAAAAAAAGCTCGAAAAGCAACAGAAGATCCATCAATTAATAATAATTTTTTCTTGTCCATACACCCATTATAAAGGAAAGAGGGGAAAAATACCATCGGAAAGAATAGGCAAATGGTAATGAAGTCCTCTTTTTTATATTCTTTCTAGATTCTAGCTCCGTTACTATCTACTTGATAGCCATCCACAGTGGTATTCACTGCTAAAGCCCCTGAAGCATTAACGTAGTAATACTTTCCTCCTACTTGGAACCACTGGCTAGACTTCATAGCCCCTGAACTCTCCAAATAATACCATGTTCCATTTTCCTTGAGCCATCCCGTCTGCATCTCACCTGAAGCCTTTAGATAATACCAGTAAGAGCCATCCTTAATCCAGCCAGTTGACATGGCCCCATTTTCTTTTAAATGATACCAATTGTCGTTAACTTTTTTCCAACCTATCACTAGCTTACCATTCTCTCGGTAATACCAACTCCCTCCTTCTTTTTTCCAGCCTTTCTCTGTATTGCTTAACTCTGCATACTGCACATATCTTCTAGCACCACTGTAGGATAGATAGCCGAGCCACTTATAACCATCCTTTTCAAGAACTTGATCATAACTCACACTCTCACCAGCATAATAGTAATCAATAACCTGTCCTGTACTTGACGGTTGGTCCATAATCGGCGATTTCCCCGTGAATACTATTGTCCCGCTGGACGGAAGCTCTGAGTTACGAGAACCCTCACTCACACTATGGGTAGCGGATAAATCCCTGAAATGAATAAAACCTGTCATCGAACTAGCCTTGACTTTTCGACGGTTATACTTTTCTCGAACCCCATAGTTATACTCTTCGATTTCAATCGTATCCCCTGATACATTTGATACCCAGGCCACGTGCCCATAATAACCTTCTGTCGACCAAGCAATAGCTCCAACTTCTGGCTTAGTATCCACACGGTAGCCTTCTCGCCTTGCACGATGTCCCCATTCATTCGCATTTCCGTAAGCAGGAGGAATCTCAAAGCCATTTACACTACTCAAACGAAAGGCCGCAAAAGAGGTACACTGGCGAGAATACATCCGCCACTGATCGATTTCAACACTACCATTTTTGTAGTGAAGCGGATAGTCATCTCCACGCGCTACACTATCAGCTTGAACCGATTCTCCACCAAACAAAAAGGTACTTGTAACAAACAAAGTAGCCAGCCCTACACTCAACTGAGTACATCTACTCTTCTTAACTCCTGATTTAAAAAACGTCATTCATTCTCCTTAATAATATATATTTCCGAGGTTACCCTCGTTTATACTATTCGGGAGAAAAAGAAAAAAGTGAGCAAAGCTCACTTCATTTTAGGATTCTTGGTCTAGATAGCGAATCAAGTTCTTTTCTGTCAAGATATCTGAGTAGGTGAAGGATTCAACATAGACATTAGCTTGTTTATCTCCCTCAACATCCCCAAATTCAACGATAAATAGAGATGGATAAACCTCAATTAGCTTACCCAATCTATTTTTTTGGCGCTTACGGCCATTTTCCAAAGTCATTTCAACGACTTGTCCCTCATGTGCCTTGATTTCTTCTTTGATTTTTTTCATCTTGGCTACATCTGTAAATGCATCTGACATCTTATGCCTCCCTCTTTGAAATACTTGAAAATTTATTGTATTCTTTTTGGAAAATCAATTCCACCGTTCCGCGAGCTCCACTACGGTTTTTCTCGATGATAACCTCAACCTTATTATTTGGAATTCCTTCCTCTTCTTCACCCGCACGATCGTAGTAGTCGTCACGGTATAGAAAAGCTACGATATCCGCATCCTGCTCGATAGAACCCGATTCACGAATATCAGACAAGACTGGTCTCTTATCCTGACGCTGTTCCACTCCACGAGATAACTGACTAAGAGCAATGACTGGAACTTTCAATTCCTTGGCTAGAATTTTTAACTGACGAGAAATTTCAGAAACTTCTTGTTGGCGGTTCTCACGACCAGTCCCTGTAATAAGCTGTAGGTAGTCTATCAAAATCAATCCTAGATTGCCCGTTTCTTGAGCCAGTTTGCGTGACCGCGAACGAATTTCCGTGATCCGAATCCCCGGCGTATCATCGATATAGATACTCGCGTTGGCTAGGTTCCCTTGAGCAATGGTATACTTTTGCCACTCCTCATCAGTCAATTGACCCGTACGGATAGAATGAGACTCCACCAAGCCTTCGGCCGCCAACATACGGTCTACTAGACTTTCCGCACCCATTTCCAGTGAAAAGATGGCAACCGTCTTGTCCAACTTAGTCCCAATGTTCTGAGCAATGTTCAAGGCAAAGGCCGTCTTACCAACTGCTGGTCGCGCCGCTAGGATAATTAGTTCCTCCTCATGGAGACCTGTCGTCATATGGTCCAAATCACGGTAACCCGTTGCAATACCAGTGATATCCGTTGTTTGTTGTGACCGAACTTCTAGGTTCCCAAAGTTGATATTTAGAATATCTCGGATGTTCTTGAACCCACTACGATTGGCGTTTTCGCTAACATCAATAAGCCCCTTTTCAGCCTGAGCGATGATTTCATCTGCAGGCTTAGAAGCTTCATAGGCTTGGTTGACAGACTCTGTCAACTTGGAAATCAAGCGACGTAGCATAGCCTTTTCGGCTACGATTTTAGCATAATATTCCGCATTAGCTGAGGTTGGTACAGAGTTGACAATTTCGACAAGATAGGACAGGCCGCCAATATTTTGGAGATCCCCTTGACTATCCAAAATCGTCCGAACTGTAGTCGCATCAATTGCTTCCCCACGATCCGACAAATCTACCATCGCTTGGAAAATCAATCGATGAGCATACTTAAAGAAGTCACGAGAATCAATGTATTCTCGGACAAAAACGAGCTTACTCTCATCTATAAAAATAGCCCCCAAAACAGATTGTTCTGCTAAAATATCCTGAGGTTGAACTCGCAGTTCCTCTACTTCTGCCATCCGACTTTCCTTCCTTTTACAATCTTGTCAAGAAGTTGTAAACTTAGCCTTCTTTTACACGAAGATTGATGACACTTGTAACATCTTGATAGATCTTCACTGGTACATCAATCAAACCTACTGCTCGAATTGGTGCTTGCACTTGAATATTGCGTTTGTCAATCTTAATACCAAACTGCTTTTGCAATTCTTCTGCAATTTTCTTGTTAGTGATGGAACCAAATGTACGGCCATCTGGTCCAACCTTTTCAACAAACTCTACAACTGTTTCTTCTGCCTCAAGCTTAGCCTTGATGGCTTTTGCTTCAGCAATCATTTCAGCATGAGCCTTTTCTTCTGATTTTTGTTTTCCACGCAACTCACCCACTGCTTGAGCAGTTGCTTCCTTGGCCAAATTCTTTTTAATCAGGAAGTTTTGAGCGTAGCCAGTTGGCATTTCCTTAATTTCGCCTTTCTTCCCTTTTCCTTTAACATCTGCTAAAAAGATTACTTTCATTCTTCTTTCTCCTTTTCCTTTAGTTCTTCCAAGATTAGTTGAGTCAATTTTTCTCCCGCTTCCGACAAACTCATATCCTCGATTTGCGCAGCTGCTAGATTAAAGTGACCTCCACCACCCAGCTCTTCCATAATGCGTTGCACATTGATTTTACTACGACTTCGAGCCGAGATAGAGATAAATCCTTGTGTATTTTTTGCCAGAACGAAACTAGCCTCAATGCCGGACATAGCTAACATAGCATCAGCAGCCTTACTAATAACAACGGTGTCATAAGTGGTTGGGTCCTTAGCTTGGGCAATCAAGATATCTGAACCTAACTTACGACCTTGTAAAATGAGTTCATTTACCTCACGATACTCTTCAAAATCTGTCGCAGCAATCTCCTGAATAGCAATACTGTCACTTCCCCGTGTTCTCAGGTAGCTAGCCACATCAAAGGTTCGGCTCGTCACGCGAGATGTGAAATTCTTGGTATCCAGCATCATACCAGCCATCAGTACGCTAGCCTGCATACGACTCAAACGATTTTTCTTAGAATTTTGGAACTGAATCAATTCTGTTACCAACTCACTGGCACTACTTGCCCCACTTTCAATATAGGTGATGACTGCATTCTCAGGGAAATCCTGATCACGTCTATGATGGTCAATAACAATAGTTTGAGTAAACAAATCATAAAAATCTTTTGACAAGGTTAAAGCCGTCTTGGAATGATCCACCAGAATCAATAATGAACGGTTTGTAACTAGCTTCATCGCATCTGTAAGAGATAAAAGTTTCGTGACATCTTCCTTCTTCAAGAACTGAATAGCACGTTCGATATCTGCTGGCATATGGTCTGCATCGTAGACAGCATAACTGTTCTCAATAATATTACTTGCAAACAACTGCATACCAACAGCAGAGCCCAAAGCATCCATATCTAGATTTTTATGACCGACTACAAAAACTTGGTCAACACTTCGAATCTTATCAGAAATGGCTGTCATCATGGCTCTGGTACGTGTACGAGTACGTTTGATAGATGCAGCAGTTCCTCCACCAAAGTAGACAGGATTCTTGGTTTCGTTATTTTCCTTGACCACCACCTGGTCACCACCGCGAACTTCTGCTAAGTTCAAGTTGAGCAAGGCAATTTTCCCTATCTCTTCATGATTTCCATCACCATAAGAAAATCCCATACTTAAGGTTAGGGCCAGTTGCCTCTGTTTTGATTCTTCTCGGAAACTATCAATAACAGAGAATTTATCATTCATCAATTCCTCGAGTACTGTGTAATCTGTGAATAAATAAAAACGATCCATCCCCACACGGCGAGAAAATATAGCATACTTACTAGCAAATTCTGAAACAAAATTAGCTACAAAGCTATTGATATGGCTGATATCAGAGTCAGACGTCGCATCCTCCAAATCATCGTAATTATCCACTGAGATAACCCCAATGACTGGACGACTAGTTACCAATTCGACAGTCGCTTCGTACTCCCCAGAAACATCAAAGAAATACAAAACACCCGAAGCCTTGTCCATATGAACAGCATACCGTGTTTCGCCCAAGGTAGCATACGAACCAGGATTCCCAACAGAAGCCTTGATGATGGTTTGAATTAATTCAACATCAATTTCCCCTTCTTCATTCGTCAAAATCAGCTCAGCATAGGGATTAAACCATTCCACTTCGCCACTAGATAAGTCTAATTTCAGGACTCCCACCGGCATTTGATCAAGCAAAGTACTCAAGCTATTTTCAGCTTGATGATTTACGTATTGGATTTGTTCAATTTCGCTCTTTTCATACTGTTTTTTTTGCCAGACAAATAAAAGCAGATAAAGAAGTACAAATAAAAACAAGACACTGATTGTTACAACATTATTTTGTGAAAAAATAATCAGCATTGTTAAGGTTCCGAAAGTTGCAATCCCTAGTAGAATCGCAGAATTCGGAGTTAAATTATTTTTTTTCATTCTAAACCTCTTGCGCATTATTATATCACAAATGCCCTTAAAAAGCGACCTTTAAAGAGAAAGCACTGCTTTTATTATAGTAAGATACTCTTAAAGAAAACATACATAAAAAAGGAGAGCAAATGCCTCGCTCTCCTTTTTCCACATCAGTGCAGAATCTTCCGCCTAGATTACATTATTCACCTAATTCTAGTCGAATGTCTTGTAGGCGCTCTTGCGCCTGTTTCACAATTGATTCTAAAATAGACTTACATGGTTTGATGTCTTTCACCAAACCTGCAATTTGTCCGCTCATCATTGAACCATGAACTGTATCACCTTCATAGACAGCCTTAGATAGGGAACCGATCGTAATTTCTTCCAGTTCCTCTCGGTTTGTACCTTTCTGCTCTAATTCAATATAGTGATCTGTCATCTCATTGCGAATACAACGAACTGGCGCTCCCGCAATGCGACCTGTAACCGCAGTCGCTGTATCACTTGCCGCCAAAATAGCTTCTTTATAGGCTGGAGAAATTGGACATTCTTCTGAAGCAAGAAAAACTGTTCCCATTTGAACTCCTTGTGCACCTAGGGCAATCGCAGCAGCCAGCCCTCGGCCATCTGCCACACCTCCGGCAGCAATGACCGGAATTGATACCGCATCAACGATTTGCGGGATAAGAGCCATTGTATTGGTCTCTCCGATATGCCCACCAGCTTCTGAACCCTCAGCGATTACAGCATCAACTCCCAATTCTTCCATTTTTTGAGCATGCTTGACACTGGCAATAACTGGAATAACCTTGATTCCTGCTTCTTTCAAGTAAGGCATGATATGCTTAGGTGTTCCTGCACCTGTAGTTACCACCGGAACCTTTTCTTCGATGATAACAGTCACAATATCCTTGATGTTTTTCATCATCAACATAATGTTGACACCAAAAGGCTTATCTGTCAACTTTCTCAATTCACGAATTTCTTCTCGCAACTGCTCTCCAGTCATACCACCTGACGCAATAATTCCTAATCCTCCAGCCTCAGAAACAGCTGCTGCTAGTTGATAGTGGGAGATTTGAGCCATGGCCCCTTGGAAAATTGGATATTGAATCTGTAAAAGTTTTGTAATTGACATATGAGTCCTCCTTTTATTTTCTGTTGATTCTTGTTGGCAAATGGATGCATAGTGCACCAATATCCCCGTCAACAAGAAAATGTTACATTTGTCTCCTCATATTCTGTTATCCTAAAAAATCTGGCTTACGATCCTGCTGATCTGTAAAAGGAATAAGTGGGGGGCGAGAACGTAGAACATAATCTACAAATTCCTTCCCATCCTTGTCAAACTCTACCACCGCGAAAAATTGATCATGATAAAAGAAAAACTTGTAATGATTCTCAAAAGCCTGACGCAACCATTTCTCTTTGGCTAAAATGGATTTCATAGGATAATCATCAACTGCTGGAACCCAGAGAGGATTTCGATGAACATGTGATAACATCAAGTCCCCCATATGGATCATCGTATCTTTCCCCTGTTTGAGCAAGATAATACTGTGGCCATTGCTGTGACCACTTGTGTGAATCATTTGGATTTCTGGAATGACATTGATATACTCTGAGAAAGTCGTCACCTGATCTTGAATCGGTTCCCAATTCTCTCTCAGATAAGTTCCTCGTGTTCGATTATTAGGGTTTCTCATCTCATACCATTCGACATCATTCACAATAATCTTAGCGTTTGGATACTTGGAAACCAACTCTCCTTGATCATTCACACGCGTCAAGCCACCAGAATGATCATGATGCATATGTGTCATCAGCACGATGTCAATGTCTTCAGGCGATAGTCCTAAAAGAGATAAACTTTCTTCTACCCGACTTTCAGTTAAGATTCCTAAGTTGCGCCTTTGTTTATCGGATAATTTTGCTGTATCAAAACTTGCATCTATCAAGTAATTTTTACCCTTGTACTGGATCAAAATAGGATCCGTCAATTCTGCCATCATATTAGCATCATTTGTTGGGTAGTAACGAGACCACACAACTTTCGGAACCGGACCAAAAAGAGTCCCTGCATCCGTCAATTTATCGGCTCCACGTAGCCATGTCAGTTTCATATCATGAAATTGATATTCCTGTAAGGTGAGTTCTGCCATGCTTTACTCCTTTATCCATTGGGCTGCTATTCTTTTACGAATCGAATCCCCAGATTTTCCATAGATTTCAATCGTTTTGGCATCCTTTAGATAACGGTCTATGGGGATGTCATCCAAGGTTTGAAGAGGTCCAATTAATCTAATAATTTCCTCAGAAATCTCAATTGCTACTTTTGTCGTATAAAGTTTTATCTGAGATACAAAGAGAGAATCCGCCTTCATCCTATCCTTGTAGGAAGCAAAGTAAGATTCAGCCGCACACAGCTTAGTATACAAGTCTGCGAATTGATGTTGATAGACTGTCGCATCGATTAATGGTTTCCCAAATCTTCTTTTGACCTTTACAAAAGCCAGACCTGTTTCAAAAGCTCCCTCAGAGATACCAATAGAGATTGCGCTTAATCCTAGCTGTAATTTTTTGATAATATCATTTAACTGAGTTTCCCCATTTAGCGTCAATCCTAGAAGACTATCTTCTGGCAATATGACCTGATCAAAAGTTACCGAATTCACAGGCAAACCCTGTAAACCAGGTTTTGCAATATCATCTCCAAAAGCAACTCCCGGTCGAGTCGTATCAACAATGAAAAATCCGTATCCATCTTCTCCGTTAGCTTCTTGAACCTTGGCTAAGATTAACAAAATATCTGTATAGCGGCAATTTGATACAATTGACTTCTTCCCAGTTAAAGACCAACCTGTTTCTGTTTTCCTTGCAGTTGTTGCAATAACCTCCAAGCTGTCCATCAATTTTCCTTCAGAAAATCCCAAGCCAGCTAAGATTTCTCCCCTTACTAATGGTTCTACATAACGCGATTTTTGTTCCTGACTCCCATATCGTAAAATAGGATAGATACCATAACATGCCTGAGTTAGTAGAACAGCAGAAAAAGCAGGAAAATCTTTTGAAATCAAGCGAATAAAGGTTAAAAACTCGGTTCTCAAAACAGAATCTTGACTATCTAAAAGCAAGGAAAAGATATCAAATTGCTCAATAAACTGATAAAGCAATTCTCTAGGGAACTGTTGTTCATCCTCATGAGACTTAAGATAGTCCCGAATCAACACTTTCACATCTGCCTTCAATTCTCGTGCCAGCACGTCATTATAGGTCATCGCATTCACCTCATCTTAGTTGTCAGAAAACGGTTGGTAATAATCTTTCAACAATTCTTCATACACATAAGACTCTACTTCATTGTAGGAGTTTTTATAGGGTCTACAAAACCAAATATTAAATGGAATCGGATCCTTGAATCTAACCGCCTTAAAACGACTCTTATCCACAAAATATTCAACCGGCCTTGGCAAAAGGGCAATCAAATCTGTCTGATGAGTTGATTCAACTAGGAAGTCCCAAGTAGAGGAAAGATAAGCAAATTTAGCCTCAATTCGTTGTGAACGAAGTTTTTCTGTCACTAAATCATAAGTCGTAAATGTTTTGTTGAAGGTTGCCAATTCATAACCAGCAATATCAGACCATTCCAACAAGCTTTTCTGAGCCAACGGATGATCCTTATCCATATAAGCAACGTATTCATCCAATTGAATGATATGTTGTTCATATTTTTTAGCATCCAGGCTCGTAGGCTCTATCAGAATAGAGAGATTCAAATCTCCATCAACCATTTTTTGACGAATTTCCTTCCCTCCACCTTCCGTAACCTGGATATGGATATGAGGATTATTTTTCAGAAAATGAGGCAAGGCACTAGCAAAATAAACTCGTAAAATCAAGGACGGAATACCAAAATTAATGGTGCCTTTTTGCTTTTGAGCTTCTATATGGATCATGGAAAGCATTTCTTCATGTCGATTCACAATCTCGGTCGCATAACGATAAATTTTGCGTCCCGCCTCTGTTAAACTTTCTAATCTTCCATTCTTACGATTGAATAATTGAACCCCTTCAGCTGCTTCAAAATTTGTCACAAATTGACTCAAGGCTGATTGACTAATGTGAATCTTCTTTGCAGCAATGGAAAGGTTGCATCCGCATTCTATGATATTGATGAAATAGTTCATTTGGATAATATCCACTTACCCATCACCTAGCTTTCCTTCACTATTTTAGTAAGTCAATTAGACAACTATTCTAGTGTTTGATAGTTGTCTACTGACTTTTTATCGAAATAACATTTCGAATACTTCATTTTAACGCTGTATATAAAGCGCTTACAATACTATCTAGTTTATATCATAACACACTAAGTAGAAAATAGCTCTTTTTTTGCTTAAATCGGCATTGTTTTCAGGTCTTCTGAGACAATGACTTCCCCAGCTGTTTTTTCAAGAACTTCTTCTAATGTCACACCAGGAGCCAGCTCTTTCAACAGGAATTTACCATCTTTGAATCCAAAAACAGCTAATTCTGTGATGACAAGATCCAATACTCCTTTAGCTGAAAGTGGCAAGGTACATTCTTTCAACAACTTAGATTCCCCATCAGCAGTTGTATGTTGGATAGCCCCGATTACACGCTTAGCTCCTACCAATAAGTCCATTGCGCCACCCATACCAGGAGCAAATTTCCCTGGGATAATCCAGTTCGCAATGCTTCCATCTTGGCTGACTTCAAGAGCTCCAAGAACGGTTGCATCCACGTGTCCACCACGAATAATGGCAAAGGAAGTTTGTAGATCAAACAAGGCTGCTCCTGGCAACAATGTAATAGGAGCTCCACCAGAGTTCGCTAAATTGGCATTATAGTTGTCCTTGGTAGGTGTTTCCCCAAATCGAAGAGCGCCATTTTCTGCCTGTAAAATAACATTTACACCTTCAGGAATGTAATCAGCAGAGGCATTTGGAATCCCAAAACCAAGATTGACCACATCTCCATCTTTAAATTCAAGTGCTACACGTCTTGCGATAATCTCTTTTGCTTTCATTTTACTTCACCCCCGCCAGTTTCTTTGTCTCTGTCCACAGATCTCCCATCATCTGATGATGCTCTTGTGGTGTCAATCCTTGAACGACATAGTCAACTAGGATACCAGGGATGTAAATATCATTTGGATCAATGTCTCCGACTTCAACCAATTCGTTTGTCTCAACAATAACTGTGTCAGCTGCTAGAGCGAGTTGAAGGGAGATGTTTTTAGTAGTCCCATCCAGATAAAGGTTGCCATACTTATCCGCCTTTGTAGCTTTAATCAAGGCAACATCAATCTTCAATGGATCATAAATCAAATATTCTTTTCCATTTCGAGTCACTTTTTCGTGTTCATCTTCAAGAATTGTTCCTACACCTGTTGGTGTTAAGACTGCTCCAAGGCCCGCGCCCGCAGCATGCAAGCGTTCTACGACAGTTCCCATCGGAGTGAACTCCACTTTCATGGCTCCCGAGAAATAATCATGCTGAGCAGCAGCGGATGTCCCTACATGGGCTGCAATGTACTTTGTAACCTGATGGTTTTCACAAAGTCGACCAACTCCAACTTCCTTACCGGGTTGAGAGGTTACAACAGACACCAAGGTCAAATCTTGCTGGTTTTGACGAACCAGTTCCTCAATTAACTCAAGTGGCTCTCCCACTCCGAGAAAACCAGAAATACCAACTTTATCTCCTGAATGAATCAAGGAAATAGCTTCAGACAATGTTACAACTTTCATAACCTATCTCCTCTCTTATTTACGTTGAAAGACAGCTTTGCGTTTTTCAACAAAAGCGCGCATTCCTTCTACCTTATCTTCTGTTGAGAAGAGTAGAGCTTCCGCTTCTGTTTCCAAACGAATAGCATTTTTCAGAGGGAGTTCTGAGCCAACTTGGATAATATGTTTAGCTTTTTCAACTGCTAGCGGTGCATTTTTCATAATCGCTCCTGCTAGCTCTTCTGCCGCAGGCAATAGTTCTTCTGCTGCTACCAACTTGTTAAGAATTCCAAGATCGTATGCTTCTTGTCCTTTAACCATTCTAGCAGTGAAGATTAATTCCTTTGTTTTACTAGTACCAATCAAACGAGACATTCTTTGAGTACCTGCAAAACCAGGAATGATTCCCAAGCCGACTTCAGGGAAGCCAACCATTGTCTTGTCATAGCCGATTCGGATATCAGTTGAAAGAGCTAATTCTAAACCGCCTCCCAAAGCATAACCATTCAATACTGAAATAGTTGGCTGAGTCAATTCAGATAAGCGGGTAAAGGTGTCGTTCGCATAGGTCATGTATTCATGAGCCTGAATTGGAGACATTTGGTCCATCTCTTTAATGTCTGCTCCTGCGACAAATGCTTTCTCTCCTTGACCGGTCACAATGACAACACGAATGTCCTCGCTTGCTTCAATTTGGTCTAAAGCGAGATTCAAATCCTTTAAGACTTCTGAACTTAAAGCGTTCAAAGCCGATGGACGGTTAATTGTTAGATAGCCAAAACCATTCTTAACCTCTAATAAAACAGTTTTACTCATTGTTCTGCTCCTACTTGATTTATTTTGAGTACAGAGTACAGCGTCAACAAATACCAACACAAAATGTAAGAGCTTACATTTTCATCATAATCCTTTTTTCCCTATCCGTCTACTTAATCTTTATTTATAGACCTATAAGTCCAGCTTATAGAATAGAGCCATTCAATCTACCCTCAAAGTCTTAGGAAAAGCAAAAATACCTTATCAAGCACTTTCGGAGAAAGACACTTGATAAGGTATGTAACTATGAGATCGGATCAATATCTCATTTTGTAATCGTAATATTGAAAAAGAGGAACTGACGTTCAGTTTTCTAATAACTAACGTTCAACGATGAGGGCTGTTCCCATCCCTCCTCCGATACAGAGAGTTGCTAAACCAGTTTTGGCATCACGTTTCATCATCTCATGTACCAGAGTCACTAAGATACGGCAGCCTGAAGCTCCAATTGGATGACCAAGAGCAATCGCGCCACCATTAACATTGACAATATCTGTGTTAAAGCCAAGTGTTTTCCCAACCGCACAAGCCTGAGCAGCAAAGGCTTCATTTGACTCGATCAAGTCAAGATCATCAACTGTCAAATTGCCTTTTTCTAGAGCTTTGCGAGTCGCATAAATCGGTCCACATCCCATAATTTTAGGATCCAAACCTGCACTTGCATACGAACGAATGCGAACAATCACTGGGAGTCCCAATTCTTCAGCTTTTTCAGCGCTCATGACCAAGACAGCCGCTGCTCCGTCATTGATACCTGATGCATTACCCGCTGTAACAGAACCGTCTTTTTTGAAAACAGGTCGTAGCTTAGACAGACTCTCCAAGCTAGCATCTTTTCTAGGAAATTCATCTGTATCAAAGACGATAGAATCGCCTTTACGTTGAGGAATAACCACCGGAACAATCTCTTCCTTAAAGCGTCCAGATTCTATAGCCGCCACTGCTCGTTTTTGTGATTCCAAAGCAAGCGCATCTTGATCATCTCGGCTAATACCATATTCTTCTGCCACATTCTCAGCTGTAATCCCCATATGGTATTCGTTAAAGGCATCAGACAAACCGTCCTTAATCATGGTATCTACCACTTTCGAATCTCCCATACGACCACCCCAACGGAAACTTGGCAAAACGTATGGCGCCTGACTCATGTTTTCTGCACCACCAGCTACGATAATATCTGCATCGCCGCATCGAATCGCTTGAGCAGCCAACTGCACTGCCTTCAAACCGGAACCACAAACCTTGTTGATAGTAAAGGCTGGTGTAAATTCAGGGAGTCCTGCGTGAATGCTCATTTGACGAGCTACGTTTTGACCTAAACCTGCGCCTAGGACATTCCCCATAATCACTTCATCTACCTGCTCTGGTTTAATATTCGCTTTTTCCAAAGCACTCTTAATTACCAAAGATCCCAAATCAACAGCAGAAACATTCTTCAAGCTCCCGCCAAAGGAACCTAAAGGTGTTCGCACTGCCGAAACAATAACTACGTCTTTCATGACTACCTCCATCAGTGTCTAGTAAGTAAAGAAACCTTCTTTTGTCTTCCGTCCCAATTTTCCTGCTTCGACCATTTTCTTAAGAAGAGGGGCAGGACGGTATTTTTGATCACCAAACCCTTGGTTTAGGACGCCCATAATAGCCAAACAAACATCCAACCCAATCAAGTCAGCAAGAGCCAAAGGTCCAATAGGATGATTTGCACCAAGTTTCATCGCTTCATCGATTTCTTCGGCACTAGCCACTCCTTCACCTAGAATGTAAATGGCTTCATTGATCATAGGAATCAAAATTCTGTTCACAACAAAACCATAAGAATCTTTAACATCAACTGGTGTTTTACCAATTTTCACTGTCAGTTCACGAACCGCCTGAACCACTTCTTCTGAAGTCTGCAAGGCCTTAATAACCTCTACAAGTTTCATGATTGGGGCAGGATTAAAGAAGTGCATTCCAATCACGCGCTCTTGATGTTTAGTAGCAGCAGCTATATCCGTGATTGACAAAGAGGATGTGTTTGATGCTAAGATAGTTTTAGGATCTGTCAATTCATCCAATTGTTTGAAAATATTCAACTTAATCTCACGATTCTCAGTTGCAGCTTCAATCACCAATTGGACTTGTTTCGCATCTTCATATGAAACAGATGGAAGCAAATTGGCCAATACCTGATCCTTCTCATCCGCAGACATCCGTCCTTTTTCAACTGAACGTTCCAATTGTTTTGTGATATTATTCAAGCCTCTTTGAACAAATTCTTCTTTAATATCGTTTAAGTAAACTGTAAAACCAGCCTGAGCAAATACTTGAGCAATTCCGCTTCCCATTTGACCAGAACCAATAATCATCACCTTAGATATCATTATTTTCTCCTTCTTATTTTACAAAAATCCAGTGCATGAAGCAAGGACTATTGAACAGAAATCCTTCAATCGCCCTTCTGACATTAAACAAAGGCACCTAGTCCAGTAATCTCACGACCAACAATCAAGGCATTCACTTCGTGTGAACCTTCATAGGTATAGATTGATTCAGCATCTGCAAAGAAACGAGCAACGTCTGTCTCAAGTGTAATACCATTACCTCCGCAAGTTTCACGAGCAAGGGCAACTGTTTCGCGCATCACCAAGGAATTGTGCATCTTAGCAAGAGCAGAGTTAAGCATCAATTCATTACCTTTCTCTTGCATCTCAGCAATACGAGTTGAATAAGCAATAACTGCTACAGCATTTGCTTGCATACGAGCCAATTTTTCTTGAACAATTTGGAATTTGGCAATTGGACGTTTGAACTGTTCACGATCTTTAGCATATTTAAGAGCTGCTACATAAGATCCACAAGTCACTCCCATAGCAATGTGAGCAACGTCCGCACGAGTGAAGGTCAAGATACGGGCTACATCACCAAAACCATTGATATTTACCAAACGGTCTGAATCTGGAACCTCTACATTCTTCATAGTAATATGGCCATTGCGGACACAACGAAGAGCAATCTTATGTGGGATTGGTTCCGCATGATATCCAGGAGCTCCCTTACGAACGATAAAGCATTTCACCTTGCCATCCGCAACATCACGAGCAAATACAGGAACGACATCCGCAGTATCTGAACCACCAATCCAGCGTTTTTCACCATTTAGAATCCACTTGTCTCCAACACGTTCTGCAGTAGTTGCAAGTCCTCCAGCAATATCAGAACCTGAAAGAGGTTCAGTCAAAGCGAAGCAACCTTGCCAATCAAATGCAGCTAGTTTTGGAAGAAATTCTTTTTGTTGACGCTCATCACCACCCAAGAGAATTGTGTTGTAGCAAAGTCCACCATGAACGGTGTAGAATGTTGCCATAGAAGCATCGAAGCGAGCAAGTTCAAGATACAAGAAAGCAATATAAAGTTCAGAAGGTTTCCAGCTGCCCTCACGTCCTTCAAACAATTTTGGATTGTTCATAATTTGAGCGCCCTTAGCCACAGCATAGAATTCTTCAAAAGGAAAATCAGGTTTTTCCCAGTATTCATTAATAACCGGACGGAGATGTTTCTCAATCAAACGGCGAGTTTCTTGTAAAACCTCTGCTTCTCCCAAAGTTAGACCATCCGCATAGTGAAAAAGGTCCTCAGGATATAGTTCGCGTAAAATTTCTTCTTTTGTTGCCATAGTCATGACTCCTTTATTTGTTATAAGAGCGCTTACATTTTTGTATTCGCTATTTGTTGACAACCCCATTCTATCCCTTAGGGTATTATTTTGTCTACTTAATAAATATAAACACCCCTATAAGTTCAGATTATAGGGGCTGATTCTGACTGTTTTATCAAGGATTTCCTCGTTTTTCTACTTACTTATAGGCACAAGAAAAAGTGGTTTACAAATCAGTAAACCACTCTTATTAGTTATTTCAATTTTATGATTCTTTTACTTCGAGCAAACCAACTTCACCATCTTCTCGACGATACAAAACATTAGTTGTTTGATCTTCTACATCTACATAGATAAAGAAATCATGTCCCAATAAATCCATTTGAAGAAGCGCTTCTTCTAAATCCATTGGCTTCAAATCAATTTGTTTTGAACGAACGACTTTGGGTTGCACAACATCTGCATCTTCAACTAGAGCATCTGTAAAGAGTTGACTTGTCGCAACTTTATTTTTATTCTTGCGTTCGATTTTAGTCTTATTTTTACGAATCTGACGTTCAATTTTATCTGTTACAAGATCGATAGAACCATACATATCTTGAGAAACATCTTCTGCACGAAGAGTAATAGATCCAAGTGGAATTGTTACTTCAACCTTTGCTGTTTTCTCACGGTAAACTTTCAAATTCACACGTGCATCCAACTCTTGCTCTGGTTGGAAATACTTTTCGATCTTTTCGAGTTTAGAAACTACATAATCACGAATTGCTTCTGTTACTTCTAGGTTTTCACCACGGATACTATATTTAATCATATAAGTACCTTCTTTCTAAACATTTTTGTTTTTCTAACTATATTATAACGCTTTCATTTTCATTTTGCAAATTTTTTCCTCATCTTACAAAGGAAAAAGTTTTAACTTCCAAAGCACCTGCTTCTTCCAAAAGTCGTTTCACACGATTCACAGTTGCCCCTGTTGTATAGATGTCATCAATCAGCAAAATCTTCTTAGGAAGTGAGATTCCATCTTTAATAAAAAATGGAATTTCAGTAGCCAACCTTTCCAAACGGCTTTTAGAAGAACTAGCGCTCTCTTCTCTTTTTCCTAATATATCTTTAAAAGAAAAGCCTGCTGCCTCAACCAAACCCTCGACTTGGTTGAACCCCCTCTCAAGCAATCTTCCAGGACTTAGGGGAATTACAACAAATTGATAACCTTTATACTTTTTCAGCTCCTCAGCAAGAACAGAAGCAAAAACTTTTCTAAGCAAAAAATCGCCATCAAACTTATAGCGACTGAAAAAGTCTTTCATAGCTTGATTATAGGTAAAGATTGCCTTATGATCAACACGAACTCCTTCTTTACACCAAAACTTACAATCTTGACACTTAGTTGACATATCTGTTTTCATACAGTTTGGACAATAATTCTCTCCAATCTTCTCAAAACTAGAAGCACAAGCTGAGCAAAGATAACTGCAGTCATCCTTCAAAAGGAAGAGACTGCTAAAAGTCAGCTCACTCTTTGTAGTCTGGCCACATAATAAACAGTTCATAACCCTGCCTCCTTATTCATCTGCTTGATTTCCTTGATTGCCTTCTTGATGGAAGCATTTAATCCATCATGAAAGAAGAGCAACTCACCAGTTGGTCTATCCATACTGCGTCCAACTCGCCCTCCAATCTGAATCAAACTAGACTTGGTAAAGAGACGATGATTAGCTTCTACTACGAAAACATCCACACAAGGGAAGGTAACCCCGCGTTCCAAGATTGTCGTACTGATTAGTATTGTTAGTTCTCCATCTCGAAAAGCTTGCACCTGCTCTAATCGGTCTTCTGTCACAGAAGACACAAAGCCGATATTCTCATTCGGGTACTGCTCCTTCAAGATTTCTTTTAGTTTTTCGCCTTTCTTAATCTCTGATGCAAAAATCAGTAAGGGATAACCTGTTCTTCTCTGTTTCTCAATATAAGTCTTTAACTTGGTTGACAATTGATTTTTCTCTAAACAGCGATTAAAATCCGATAACCAGACTGGTTTAGGAATAATCAATGGATTTCCATGAAATCGTCTTGGCAAGCTCAATCGTTTTAATTCTCCTGTGCGAACCTTCTTATCTAACTCATCTGTAGAAGTCGCTGTAAGGAATATCTTTAACCCCTCCTCCTTTACACATTGGTTTACAGCGTAGTAAAGTATAGGGTTGTCAACATAAGGAAAGGCATCTACTTCATCTACTATCAGCAAATCAAAAGCATGATGAAATTTTAACAACTGGTGAGTCGTTGCAACAACTAGTGGAGTTCGAAAATAGGGCTCTGATTCGCCATGAAGCAGTGCTATCTCACAAGCAAAGTCATTCTGCAGTCGCTTATACAATTCCAAACATACATCAATTCGAGGACTGGCCAAACACACTACACCACCATTATTGATTACCTTGGCCACAACTTGATAAATCATCTCCGTCTTTCCAGCTCCTGTTACAGCATGAACCAAGGTCGGTTCTTTCTTTTCGACTGCTCGAATCAATCCCTCTGACACCTTCTCCTGAAAAGGGGTTAACTTACCACGCCACTTGAGGACATCTTGCTTAGGAAAATCTTCTTGCGGAAAATAGTATAAGGCTTGATCACTCCTGACTCGCTTCATCAGTAAGCACTCCCTACAATAGTATGCGCCAATAGGCAAATACCATTCTTCTAGAATCGAACTATTACAACGTTGACAAAACAGTTTCCCCTTCTCTTTTCTCATTGCTGGCAGTCTCACTGCTACCTGTCGTTCTTCTTCCGTTAATTCTTTCTCAGTAAACAAGCGACCGAGGTAATTTGGATTTACTTTCATACTTTAATATTCGTAAAAATCTAGCACTTTAGATATTTTTTTAGTACAATTGAATCATGGAATTTAGAACAATTAAAGAGGATGGGCAGGTCCAAGAAGAAATCAAAAAATCCCGCTTTATCTGTCATGTCAAGCGTGTTTATAGCGAAGAAGAGGCTCGTGACTTCATCACTACCATCAAAAAAGAACACTATAAAGCCACCCATAACTGCTCTGCTTTTATTATAGGGGAACGCAGTGAAATCAAACGTACGAGTGATGATGGGGAACCTAGTGGTACTGCTGGAGTCCCTATGCTGGGTGTCTTAGAAAATCATAATCTAACCAATCTCTGTGTGGTAGTGACACGCTACTTTGGTGGCATCAAACTAGGTGCTGGCGGTTTGATCCGTGCCTATGCAGGTAGTGTGGCCTTGGCTGTCAAAGAAATTGGCATTATTGAAATCAAAGAACAGGCTGGTATAGCCATTCAGATGTCCTACACTCAGTATCAAGAATATGGCAATTTTCTTAAAGAACATAATCTCATGGAGCTGGATACAAACTTTACAGATCAAGTTGATACAATGATTTATGTTGATAAGGAAGAGAAAGAAAATATCAAGGCTGCTCTTGTAGAGTTTTTTAATGGAAAGGTTACTTTAACGGATCAAGGTTTACGAGAAGTTGAAGTCCCTGTAAACTTAGTGTAAACAAAGGAGAAATACATGGCGTTTGGAAAATTTATTCAAGGACTTGCTGGTAACTTCAGCGAGGAAAACAAAGAGACTCTTATCAAAGAATATGGACAATATCTACTAGAGAATGAAGAAATTCAAAGTGGATATAAACTTATTCGCGATTCAATTATTTTTACAAATATCCGTATCATCTTTACAGATAAGCAAGGTGCCACTGGTCGCAAGATGTCTGTTAAGTCACTCTTTTTGATGAACATTGTAAACGTTGAAATGGAAACTGCTGGAGCAGGTATAGATGATAGTGAGATTACGATCACTTATTTAGAAAATGTCTTTCTAAAAGCACATAATGAGCATCTGAGTTTCCATAAATTTGAATTCCCTAAAAAAACGGACATCCTTCCGCTTTACACCTATTTATTAGAATTGGCTTATCACAATCGATTAAAAATTAATGGCTTAGACCTTTGATATAAAAAAATCCTATCACTTTGATAGGATTTCTATATTTTACAAATAGCCTTGAGCGCGTTATACTAGTATCATCTTATACAAAGAGGTATATCTATGACTATTTATAATAATATCACTGAACTAATTGGACAAACACCGATTGTTAAACTCAACAACATTGTTCCAGAGGGTGCTGCAGACGTCTATGTTAAACTAGAAGCTTTTAACCCTGGATCGTCAGTAAAAGACCGTATTGCCCTTAGTATGATTGAAAAAGCGGAACAAGATGGTATTCTAAAACCGGGTGCTACCATTGTTGAAGCAACGAGTGGAAACACTGGTATCGGTCTTTCATGGGTTGGTGCCGCTAAAGGATATAAAGTTGTTATCGTCATGCCTGAAACGATGAGTGTGGAACGACGTAAGATTATCCAAGCCTATGGTGCTGAACTCGTCCTTACTCCTGGAAGTGAAGGAATGAAAGGGGCTATTGCCAAAGCTCAGGAAATCGCCGCTGAACGTGACGGCTTCCTTCCCCTCCAATTTAATAATCCAGCTAATCCAGAAGTGCACGAAAGAACAACAGGAGCTGAAATACTGGCTGCTTTCGGTTCTGATGGACTAGATGCTTTTGTGGGTGGTGTTGGCACCGGTGGAACGATCTCAGGTGTTTCTCACGCTCTTAAAGCAGCAAATTCAAACATTCAAGTTTATGCAGTTGAGGCAGACGAGTCAGCTATCTTGTCTGGTGAAAAACCAGGACCTCACAAAATTCAAGGCATCTCAGCTGGATTTATTCCTGAAACCCTTGATACAAAAGCCTATGATGGTATCGTCCGCGTAACGTCAGATGATGCTCTAGCACTCGGACGTGAAATTGGTGGAAAAGAAGGCTTCCTTGTTGGGATTTCTTCAGCTGCAGCAATTTACGGGGCAATTGAGGTTGCCAAGAAATTAGGTACAGAGAAGAAAGTTCTTGCTTTAGCACCAGATAACGGCGAACGTTATTTGTCTACAGCACTCTACGAATTTGAAGTGTAGTCTCCTAAATGCACTTAGCCCTTATTAAAGGGCTTTTTATATACTCATATAGAGCCTATTCTCTAAAACAAAGTTTTGGGGCAGATAAAGGCTTGCTGGGGTTACACGAGATGTAATCTGAGAGGTAAGCGTCAAGTGAGAATTAACATGGGATTCATACTCATGGCCAATAACCTCTTAAAATACAATAAGAGAAGGAGTCAAAATTAAAAAGCTAGAGTTCCTCAATTGGAAACCTCTAGCTTTTTTGTGGCTGAGAACTATTTTGTTTCAGATTCTTTAGTTATTCAAGGCTGCTGCCATTGTAGCTGCAACTTCAGCTTCAAAATCATTTGCAGCTTTTTCGATACCTTCACCAACTTCAAAGCGAGCGAACTCAACTACTGAAGCGTTAACTGAATCAAGGTAGGCTTCAACCGTCTTGCTGTCATCCATGATGTATACTTGTGCAAGAAGTGTGTATGCTTGGTCAACTTTAGTGTTGTCAAGCATGAAGCGATCCATTTTACCTGGGATGATTTTATCCCAGATTTTTTCCGGTTTGCCTTCTGCAACCAATTCAGCTTTGATATCTTCTTCAGCTTGAGCAATCACTTCATCAGTCAATTGAGCTTTTGATCCATATTTCAAGTGTGGAAGAGCTGGTTTACCAACCATTGCACGGCTATCATTATCTTGGTCAATCACGTGGTTCAATTGTGCCAACTCATCTTTAACGAACTGCTCATCCAATTCTTTGTAAGAAAGAACTGTTGGTTTCATCGCAGCAATGTGCATTGAGATTTGTTTAGCAAGCGCTTCGTCTCCACCTTCAATAACAGAGATAACACCAATTCGACCACCATTGTGTTGGTATGCTCCAAAGTGTTGCGCATCTGTTTTTTCAAGCAAAGCAAAACGACGGAATGAGATTTTTTCACCGATTGTAGCTGTTGCAGATACATAGGCTGCTTCAAGAGTTTCACCTGAAGGCATTGTCAAAGCAAGTGCTTCTTCGTTGTTCGCTGGTTTACCTTCAGCAATTACTTTAGCTGTTGCATTTACCAACTCAACGAATTGAGCGTTTTTCGCAACGAAGTCAGTTTCAGCATTTACTTCAACTACTGCTGCAACGTTACCGTTAACAAATACACCAGTCAAACCTTCAGCTGCAACACGGTCAGCTTTCTTAGCTGCCTTAGCCATACCTTTTTCACGAAGCAATTCGATTGCTTTTTCGATATCACCTTCAACTTCAACCAATGCTTTCTTAGCGTCCATAACACCAGCACCAGATTTTTCACGCAACTCTTTAACAAGTTTAGCTGTAATTTCTGCCATTTTGATTCTCCTATATTTTTTAAAAATAGGAGAGCCGGGCTAAGCCCCGCCCTCCTAGGTAATGATTACTTATTTGAATTAAGCGTTGTCGCCTTCTACAACTTCAACGATTTCTTCGATTGAGTCAGCTTGAGCTTCTGAAGCTTTAAATTCTGCTTCAACTGCTGCTGCATCTTCACCTTGACGTCCTTCGATGATAGCGTCAGCCAATTTAGCTGTGATCAATTTAACCGCGCGGATAGCGTCATCGTTAGCTGGGATGATTACATCGATATCGTCTGGATCAGTGTTTGTGTCAACCATCGCTACAACTGGGATTCCCAATTTTTTAGCTTCTTTAACAGCGATTTGTTCTTTATGTGGGTCAACTACGTACATTACATCTGGGATACGAGGCATGTCTTCGATACCACCCAAGAATTTTTCAAGACGTGCACGTTGTTTGTTAAGAAGTGCAACTTCTTTCTTAGGAAGAACATCAAAGATTCCTTCTTCTTCCATGCGTTTGATTTCTTTCAAACGAGCAATACGTTTTTGGATAGTTCCCCAGTTCGTAAGAGTTCCACCCAACCAACGGTGGTTGATGTAGTATTGACCTGAACGTTCTGCTTCTTCCTTAACAGCATCAGCAGCTTGTTTCTTAGTACCAACAAACAATACAACTGCATCGTTAGCCGCAGCATCACGCATGAAGTCGTATGCTTGGTCAGCGTATTTTACAGTTTGTTGCAAGTCGATAACGTGGATTCCGTTACGTTCAGTGAAGATGTACTTAGCCATCTTAGGGTTCCAGCGACGAGTTTGGTGACCAAAGTGTACACCAGCCTCAAGAAGTTGTTTCATTGAAATTACTGCCATGAGTATTTCTCCTTTTTGTTTTTTTCCTCTTCTTGATTTCAACTTGCAAAACGACCCGAGGGCAACAGTTTCACAATTCATCAAGAATGAGTATTATCGTTTACACGACAAGTTTCATTCTACCACATTTTAGCGATATTTTCAAGTGATTTTGATAGATTGTATGCGGTAGATTTTTTTAGAACGCCTAAATTCATACAATTTTTAGGAGAACATCACCGAGTTTTAAAAAAAGACTGAACAAATTTCTTGCTCAGTCTTGACATTGATACACTTATCAGGTATCATTAATTAAAGACTGAGTAAGAAGGTCGGTTTCTTACTCGGTAAGGCGAGAAGTGTTAGCGCACTTTTCGTCTTTTTTTATTCGATTAATTTAAGTAGATTATAACACATTTTTACATACCGCGCAAGCATTTTATGTTTGATTGTAGCACAAAAAGACCTTTTTTTGCAAAGGTTATTATTATATAACTTTTTATACACTTTATTATGTACTTCTATTGTTTTCGGAAGTAGGATAACCTTTTACTATCAGGGTAACATTGATATCTAGATGTGTTTTCTTTATCAGTTTTACTCATTCTCTTTTTAATGGTATAAGCAGAAACTTCCTCTAAAGAAATAAATTTTTCATAATCCTCTCTCCAGTTGCCAAAGAATAGTTCCCTCAAGGAATCCTCATAATTCAAAACAATTATCCGACTCATCGTTTCAGCTCCAGCAAGAGTCCAATACATTCCTCTTTTTTTCATTCTATAAGTGACCTTACGATGCTGACTCTCCATTATACCGATTCCTGCATGACTGAATCCTCTCTGTTCGGCTGGTTTAGTATATTGGAAATTTCTCAATATTTTACTCTTGAACTTCTCAAACAACTCTTGTTCTTCTTCTGTATTGATATAACTTTCGGTCGTATCTAGGACAGTTCTCATTAACTGCTTATCATGTTGCTTAATCGCCTGGAAAGCTCTCTCTAATAGATCTTCAGAGTAAAATTTTAAATAATTCTTCAACTCCTTATTTACATGATACTCATCCCAGAAATGTTCGTGGCGTTTAATTCGCAAAACCTTCGCAATCTCTTTGAAAACATAGGGTGTATATCCATGACCTCCATCAGAGTTCGTAATTAATAAAGTCTGATTCGTAATTTCGTAATTATTGAACAGATAATCGATCACCTGCTCCCTCACTAAGCGGTTATCAAGGCCAATAAATTCCTTTTTGTCCTGGAGTTCAAATCGATTGCTGCCAACTTTATGGCTTCCCGTATGGACTACAAAATGGGATAAATCATAATGTTTATTATCCTTCTGTGTGTCTCGTGCTTTGACCATCACACCGTCACCCTCAATATAAATAACCTGGGCTTTTCTTTTGCTAACTTCTTTATTCTCTTCATAATATCGATAGCCTTCTCTTTCCTCCAATAACTTCTCACAGATTTTTACAGCTTTTACTACAATTGGCTTTGTGATAGAGATGTGATAAGTCAATTGGATCACCTGAGTTACTTTATCATATGGCATCAAAGTAGATAATTTGGCCACCTGGTACATAAATTCCCATGAGAAGCGGACGTTCTTTTGAAGCCCTAACTTTTCATCTACTGGAATGACCCAATGATCTCCCTTTTTCCAACGTCTTCTTCTGAAAGTAAACTCACCAAATGTAAAAGCGACGGTTCGCTCCATTGAATGAATACAGGTATAGCCCTTTGCTTTCATGACTGGAATCATCTCCTCATCATACCTAGAAACAAAGTTATAAAATTCTTTTGCATTTTGAAACAGCAATTGATTTTTTAATTCTCTCTCATCAAAGAAAGCCATTCAGAATCCTCCCTTATTAAAATTACGCTTATTTTAATAAATTTTGACCTGAATGTTCAAATAATCCTTTGTTCTGACAAAAAAAGAGCCTATCTTTTCAGATAAACTCTTACTTGTCATACCAGGGTTTCTCTTTCTTACTCAAATAGGATTTGCTCATTTCAATAGTAGCTATCCCCATAGGAATCAAAATAATACTCCATAAAACCGTCACAATTCCATCTGCAATAAAGGAAAAACCACCTGTAAAGTGAAGTCCCAAATACAGTAATAATACAACTGGAAGGAAAGCTGGAGCGAATTTCAAAACGGCCAAACCTAAAACAATTATAAACACCGTACTAAGTCCAAATGTTTTATAGAACACATAGATTGCTATAGCTCCGATAAAAATAAAGAACAGCTGAACAAGTCTTTTAATATCAATGAAAATCATCATAGATTCCTCCTACTTCATCAGTAATATTTTAAAATCTCATCTGTTAGGTAAATTCTATTGGGTAGATTGGATCCTTGGCGGACTTCTTCAATTAAACCATGATTCTTTAGCTTCTTTTTCAAAGAAATCACTTTACTTTTACCTGATTGAAGAGCCTCCATTAGCTCCTCTATAGGGTAACATACAAAAGTATTTCCATTTTCATCATATCCTTTTAATTCGAAGTCAACTGCAGCTCTTAAACGATTTAACAAAAGCATGTAGAGAAAAATTCCACTACTCTTCAAATCATTGAACTGTGGGTTGTCTACTATTGGACGAGGGATGACAATTTGTCCTGAATCTATTGCTGCTGAAGAAAATTCAGGAATATCTGATAGATTTGATAAGTATTTCATTGCTGCATTTCCTTTCTTATGGAACGCTATTTTTTCTTTCGCTCCATCTTTTCCCATTCTCTTATAATCAGATTCTCGAGATAAGATGAAGCTGATTTTTCACCGTGATACTCTACTAAAGCATCTAGCATATCGTATCTAACATTATGATGTAAAGAGAATGGATATCTTTGCTTTTTGTTATAGCTTTCAGGAGACTTTCTAGCCTCCTGATTTTGTTTCCTCGACAAAGGAGGCTTTTCTCTCTTTGGTGTACTTTGGAATGTTTGTTTTACTTGTGCGAATCGATTCTCTGTCATGCTACCTCTCCTTCTAACACACTCAAAATATTTTCATATACGTAGTTTATATTATCATAAAACTTCTGATGTGTCTCTTGTTGGTTAGCTGTCATCTCTTCATGCTGCTTAAAGACACTCTGACCAATCACAAGGCTCTTGGCCATGAGCTCTTTCTCCTGGATAGATCCCAAGTAAGCCTGATCTTCTTCAACAACTTCTAAAAATTGTTTACAGGTGTCTGTTACATTGTTTCCAACGTACTTAATCTTATTCCCAATAAGATAAGGTTCTGCTTTAACATAGCTTTTCTTAGTAATAACTTCGATAGCCTCGCTCTTAATGAAGTCTACAAAATTTTTCAAAGATAACCAGGCACGAAAACCATTAAGAGAGGCATCAGAAACAGCCAAGACAATATCTGATACAGCTATAAAATTTGCTGTAACTAAACTCTCATCATTGTGCGTATCAATTAGAATGACATCAAATTGCGCTTCTAACTCTTCGTAATGTTCGCTAAACCACATAAACAACTGGAGATACTTGTTGTTTCGACTAGCAAGATCTAACTGCTCATCTGTCAAACGCTCATCACCACAAATCAAACTGAGATTTTCCGATATTGGAACAATTTCATACTCTCCAGTTGTAAATATATCATAGACAGTTTTCTCACATTTTACATCAAATGTTCTTGTTAAATTACATTCCCAAGCGCCATCAATGAGTAGTGTTCTAAGTCCCTTAACACGTGCCAACCAATCTCCTTCATTAAAGGTATCTGTAGTCTTCCCACCGCCACCTTTTCCTAAGTTTGTAGTCTGAATCTTCATGATTCCCTCCTTGGATAATTGTATATTTTGTTATATAACTTTTTATATACTTAATTATACCTAAAACAACTTTATTTGTCAATATAAAAGCACAAAAAGTTATATAACTTTTTGTGCAACTTGTTATCCGTATGTACCACCTATATTTCCGCCAACATAGGCTTTTAGCTGGATTTGTTGAACTGTAGTATTGAAATTTCCAACGAAATAGCTGTTCTCTTCTCCATTCTTAGTTAAAACAACCAAAAATTGAATCACATCATCTGATTCAGTTGGCATCACTTCCAATTGTTTAGGTTGAAAATCATACTGATTCGTCAGAAGAGCCATCGCAAAGGTTTGAACCATCGCATTCTGTGTCATAGATAAATGATTCTCGATTGTTCCCTTGACATTTGGCAGAAAATTCGTCTTTTTTATATCTGCTACTGCTTCTTCAAAGGCTTTTAACACTTCTTTTTTGTCTTCTGAGCTTGCCTCTGCGTAGGGGCGTTCTAGTTTTAACTTAGCTGTCCGATAATTCTTCTCGTCTGCTGTTTCTTCTTTGGAAGGCAGCTCGTTTTGAGTGGTTCCTGAAGAACTCACCTGTGCAGCTTCTTCTATTTTAGTTTGTTGAGATGGCCTGAAACTCGATACAATCCCTATTCCTGCCAAAACCAATAGAATACCAACTACAATCGATACAACCATATTCTCCTTTATCCAATCAATCATTTTATATACTCCTTTTAATTTGAACTTAATTTAGCTTCTCTGTCATCTGGATAAGCAAAAGAGATTACCTGTTCTTGTTGTTGTGATTTAGTCCAAATACGATAATTCCATGTATATGGAGTTTTGAACTGATCCCAGCCACTCAGAGGTGTATTTTGTTCTACAAATAAGATAGAGCCATTCTCGAAAACATGACATACAATTCCAGTATGACCATATCCTCCACCTCCTACCTGTGTAGAAAAAATAGCGCCTCTTTTGGGTGTAGCCTTAACTGAATTTCCAAATATTGCAGCCCATGCTGCTGCCTGATCTTTCCCATTACCTTGAACTGAACCAGAATGCCCCCATAAGTGATTTCCAATACTAATTGTAAGATTCACACATTGTCCAGCATACTCGTCACTTCCAGGATTATACCATCCTGTAGACTTAGCATAATCCATGCCTAAGCTCTTAGGATCAATAATGAATGGTTTCAAGCTATCTGGTAAGTCTTCTGGTTTGTACCCCCACGCAGTCGCATCTGAAGGGACAGTTCCCGTTCCATCGGTACTGCTACCTGACTCACCACATCCACTTCTCTCAGCTGAAGAAGACACCGCACTATCTGAAGAACTGATATCTTGTGTACTGGATCCTTCAAAAGGCTTCTCGCCATGAGCAGCAATAGCTTCCTTATCAAGCCACTGATACTTCGTACCTAGTTTTTGGTACATATCAGTTAGTTTGCTCTTATAAGTGCCATCTGTGGCCCATCCACCATCTGCTATAGCAGATAGGCTAGCAATACCATTTGTATTGTTTATAGCCCCTTTATAGAGTGTCTGGTGAGCCATAAACTCAGCTTTCCCTACGATCCCTGCATCGTAGCTAGAGAACCAAGTATAAGCTCCTCCTGTACCGTCTCCGACATTCGCTCCAGGCTTTGTCCCACTTAAATCAACACTATCTTCACCATACGTCGCAAGAGTAACTGGAAAATTACTTTTACTAGAGGTTTTAACACCTCCCATATTGTGAGCTTTCCAGAAAGAAGTACCATTAGGATTCGTAAAATTGAAGCCATTCTCTATCATTGTTTGAGTGATAGAGGCTGAAGGTAGGAAACCTCCTGCCTTCCAAGACAGGATGTAGGCTTCCTTATGCTTTTTTACAAAGTCATCGATGGAACCATCAGCTGAAGAAACTGTGGAGTCGCCAGTTGAAGATGTTGTTTCTACAGCACCACAATCATTTCTTCCATTATTGGTTACAGCTCCCATTATCCCAACTAACATGGTTATCCCAACATTGATAATTAATAGGAGAGCCACAAAAGGAATGAGGATCTTCAGTTTAAATATTTTTTTCATGGATACCTCGCTTATTTACCATAATCCTAATATTGTTCGCAAAATTCCATAAAAAACTAAAAATACAATAAATCCTATTCCAATCTTCTTGAGACCGTTCAAAAACTCCTTATCTCGTTCTTTTTGTGCTTCCAGGCGTTTTGGATCAGATTCTCCCTCTGAAGCGAAATAATCTCTTTCTTGTTGCATGCGATATTTACGAATCAATACGTATTGATCAAATCTCTGCTTAGTCCTGGCAATCATTCCTAGTTTATTTTTGGCCATTCTGGTTTACCTTCCTTTCTTACTCAATACCGCCATAGCGCTCAACTTCAGGGGCTAACAGCTGTTGGTTAAAGACCAGATTTCCTACCCCTGCAATATTCATGAATAACTGTCCTTTCGCCAGACGAGGCAAAGTCTCTAGTTCAGACTGGTTCATTGATCCAGATAAGGCGTTAGCTAGTAGAGGAACACTGGTTTCGTCCGTCTGAGCAAAAACTCTATATTGCATCAGACCAAAAATCCTCTGGACTGCCGTTACGTACGGATCCTTATGAGTGCCAATCCCCGTCTCAAACAGAATCCCTCGCAGTGAATTAACAGACAATACAACACCAGCAAAGTTTTCGCCCATTGTATCAATCATATCAGCCAGAAGGTTGACACTACTTTCATGCTTAGGGTCAATGAGTGTCTGTGCCCCACTAATATTGACAATATAGTGCTGCATATCCATCTCCGTTAAGTCAGGACGTCTCTTCAGTAATTGCTTACAGCGTTTTCCGTTATTGACAATATCAGCTGAGACAAGTGAAAGAACAGAGAATATCTGAACATTTAACAAATGAGGGGCGTTCTTCAACCCTGAGAAGTCAAATGTTACAACTTGCTCTGAAGAGATATCTTGAAATTCGGTTGTTCCCTCGAAAATTTCTGCGTTTGTTGTCAATAGTTCGTTAAACGTATTGTAAATACGCTTAACAGCCTTGTGTTCGGCTTCATCCGCACTAGTTTGTTCCAGCCGACGTTTGTAGGCATCAACAAACAAAATAAAATCAGACAGAATAGGATACTCTTCCTTCACAATATCCGTCGCTTTCAGTTTTTCTGGATTCAACGAAGGATTTCGAGCCCACAATTCTTCCTCAATATAGAAATCATTCAGGAGAGTTCCAAATGTAATTAAATCGTCTCCTGTCACTTCATTATTCAGGAGTTTATAGATACTCTTCAGTTTCTCGATATGAAGGTTGTAAGATTTCTTCTTATCAATTTCAGTTCCTGCTTCATTGGTTACTGTTGGAAATACCTGGAAGATATTGATACGGTTAGCCTCTCCTGATAAATCAAGAATCAATCCATGTTGTTTTCGTGTCTGATCAAGAAACTGGCCAGTAGCATCAAAGTTACGAATATAATGACCCTTCGCATAGAGACCATCTGTGTGTTTCATAAGAAAAGATCGTTGTCCCATCTTTGGATTTCCCGATAGGATCATAAAGGAGCGTGTTCTTTTCTCGTCACGTTCTAGAAAATTGAAATTTACTGCTCCGTTTGTTGGAGTCCATCCAAGATAGAAGCCTTTCTCATCTTCTAGCTTCGTATGATTAAAGAAATATCCACCAGCTATTGAGTGAGCTGGAGTCGGTATCCCTCTTCGATGATTGGGCAAATCAATCTGATATTCGGCTGGAATAAATGGAGCATGGTATTCAAAATCTAATTCTCCAGACAGAATAGTGGATTTGAATTTCGACGTTTTGTCTTTGACTTCTTCAACCCTCTTAAATAATTCTTCTTTTGTTGATGCAAACACAAAGACACGAATATACATCCCATACATAGCTATATTTCGCTTATCAATTTCACGGCTTAGTTTATTAAGATTATCAATCTCATCTAGTTCTTTCCGATTATTGGTTAGTTTACTATTGTTTGTAATCCGTGTTGACTTCTCTTCAATAGAGTCCTCAATCTCTTTTTGAAGCTGTCTGTTATCCTCCTTGTACAGCGATAGGAAGGAACGTGTTCCAGGAATCAACAACAATTCAGAAAGCCAAAAACGATCCATTCCTTCAGTTGGATATTCATAATAGTGTAAGACCGTATGGTATCCATCTCCACTTATCCAGGAGCGGTCATCCTTTTGAAAATCAATATTTCCTTGCGGTTGAATCTGGCTAAGAAAGGCAAGGTCATATCCTTCATTTTTTAGTTGTCTTTGTCTACGTTTTGATAAATCAGGCATGCTATCTCTCCTATACTTTCTCATTCATATTGTTGTATTGCTTTATAATCTGAATTTTCTTCCTGTAGCTGATATCTTGTGGAACAAAATCATTATTTCCATAAGTTTTAGCCTTACGAACCAATTCGTCCAATTCGGTTGTTGTAGGCGCAAATAACCACAGTATAAACTCTGTATTATAGACTTCTTGTCGGATGCTTTCTTCAACTTTAATTTGGCTTTGAAGCCAAATTTCACGATCCTTGAGTTGTAAAAAACGTCTATCATTTACTGATAACTTAGACATTTCTTGTCGCACTAAATCCAAATGATGGCGCAAGTCAGAAATTTGCGTATCTGTATTTGTTGGTAAAGTTGTCGTCTCCACTTGGATATTCGGTCCAAATCGAGTCAACCAGGTTTCAAAATTTTCAATAGTTCTCATAACCTCGTTATAAGACATCGATCCTAAATCTTTACCTGGTATCTCCATCAGCTGCAAGTAGCCATAATCAACTAACTGGATATAAGCCTGGCTGTTTGGAATGATTGATTTTACATCTAACAACTCAACGCAAGAATGTAAATCAAAATATTCCTGCGTTTGTTTCTTTGTTTCTTGGATACGTCCCAGAGGGCGTTTCTCGTTTTTTGAGGGTTGAATTTGTTTAATCGCCATTATGGTTTTCTCCTTCTGATATAATTCAAGCTAATATAACGTTTTCTTCTTCGTCTGAAGAAAAGAAACATGCTGTGCCAGTTCTTTTTGCCACCGTTAGCTGGTAACACCAGATACAAACTCAAAACTGGTGTTAAAAAAATGAATGCGAACATCTGTATCCACTGGCTTTTAGGAAAGATTTTTAAGCCAACGCTCAAAGCGATTACTCCAGTAATTCCTACAAAAGCAATATCTAGAATAAGAAGGCCTATAATCTTGATTTTGGCATAGATATCTCTAGGTACACCGTATTTTTCACCGTACATGAATTTCTCCTTTATATTTGTTTTGACACTCACATTATAATGAATAATCGAAAATATCTTTTAAAGGGACAATAGCATTTTTGCCATTATCTTTCAGGAAGTAAATACACAAAAAGTTATATACTTTTTTGCACAATAAAAGAAGCCTCAATCTTGAGACTTCTTAACTAAATCAAAGAATGATTCTTCAGAAAGAAAAGTAATCAATTGGCCTTCTGATAGTCTTCTAAGCGCTGCATCATGCTTCTTAGAACTTTTATCTGGATCAAAAAGATTCAACTGCTTGTGTCCTACAACCAATATATCTGTCCTAGAAGACACATAGTTTTGCACGACAGCCCCTTTACTTTCTAAAAATCGTATGGCTTCTTCTCGAGTTAGAGGACGTAAGCTTCCTGTGATAACAATATTCTTCCCTGTTAAATCCATAATTCATCCTATTCCTCCTCTTCAGGACTTTCAGCACCTGTGATATGACGTCCTCCTTGCATACGCTGTCCTGCTTGTTGCATCTGTTGGTTCATGTAATTCATTTGACTCATACTCTGTTGAAATTTTTGTTGAGAAGAGTCTGGTTGTTTCGGTGCTTGTGTCGATTCTACAACTGATTGAGATGAACCTTGGGTTGGTGGCTCCGTTCCTCCAGTTAGATGAGGTGAATCTTGAATTGGAGCTTCCGTTCCTCCAGTTGGATGAGTTGACTCTTTAATTGGTGGCTCCGCTCCTTCAGTTTGAAGTGGTGGATCTTGAATTGGGGACTCCACTCCTTCAGCTGAAGAAGTTGGATCGACAATAGGTGCGTCCGTTGTTCCTGGGTCAATTGGAGGCTCAGGAATATCAACTGGTCCAGGCTTATTAATACCAGGAACTGCATCGTTTTTCAATGCGTTATAGGTCGCATTTTGAGCAGAGACAGCCTTATCATCCAGCTTATCTAAAACGTTACCAACTGCCCCTTTCCCATTTTGCATGGCTTCAAATGCTTTCCATTCTGCCAAATCAACCATATTACTTACACCACCTTTGGCCGCATTCATCAAGCCCTGATCTTTTATAGAGTTCAAAGCACCTTGAATACCACCTCCAGTTCTGGCTAGGCTATTTCCTAGAATCTGACTTCCTTTAGACAAGGCATCTGGAGCTTTTTGTGCCATATCCATACCAAATTGACCAAGTGCCATACCACCATTAAAGAGACCGCCTGCTCCAGCCGCAAAGGCATTGCCCATCATCATAGCTCCGAGCAGTTGTTGAGCTGTTTCACTATGACCTGTTGAAACTCCAAGCCAGCGCTCAATCATGGCCACTCCTTGCATAGCTGCGAAGAATACTCCAACATAAACAAAGGCAGCTGCTAGGCACTGTTCCCACATGTTGAGTCCGTCAAAGAATCCGCCAGAAAGCTTCGATACAGCTGAGACAGAAAGGATTGGTAAATCTCTGAAAATCTCAAGGGTTACACGCATAATGATAACTTCAAAGAAGATTCCTGCCAAGGCACCGCCAATCGTTCTTAACAACTCTTTGTATTTCTTTGAGTTTGATAGAGAACTATAGCCGAGAATCGGAGAAATCATTGCTTCAATCAGAATATCAAAAACTGATTTGACGAGCTTGATGATCATGCTGACCAATAGAACAATCAGGATAATGTACTGGAGAAACATCCCTATCCAGTTGACTTTATAGCGCATGTAAACTGATTCAAAAGCACTCAATTGATTAATGAGGCGGTGTTCTGTAATGCTTTCAACTCCTGTATTATTAGAATTCAACTTATGGAGGAACAAGCCTTTAATTCCTGCTATTTTGTCGTCTTCCTGCATCCTCTTTAGCATTTCTGGATTTGTTGTACCATAGTTTGCCCCAAAATCAATCTTGGTCGCAAAATCAGTTGTATCCCGCTGTGCAGGGTCATCCGTGATATTATTGACAGGAGTAGAGCCTTCCTGAACAGGCTTGATGAAGCCATAATCATCCATTGGAAACAGCTCCGTAGAAAAATCTTTGTAGATCAAGACTTTTAAGTCTACTACATTATTTTTCATGGGCTGAAGAGCCAAGGAAGAAATCGGTTGGCTACCAGATGGCGCTTCACTGGAGACTGTCTGGATAGACATGGCATCCTGTGCCACTGCTGTTGAGATGGTGGTCAAAGCTAGTGGCAATACGGCAGTTACAGCCGTTACCAAAAGGAAATTCGTGATGACCCCTTTGTATTTGACTGGCTTTGTAAAAACTCCAGCGACAGCCGACACGACCAAAATCAGGGTGAACAAGGACGTCCCCAATAACTGAAACCAGTAAAAGAACTGGCCTATAATCGTCTTCTGGTCGCCCAGATAACCGAAGAGACCAAAGAGCTTGAACATATTATTAAAAACATGTTCTAGGCTGGAAGTGATTTGATAAAGAGCCTTGACAATCCCTCCTGGTAAATAAGTGAGAAATGCCATAAATGCAGGAGTCGGTTCTAAATAGTTGCCCCAGTAGGAATAAAATTCCGCCAGCTTTTTTGCATTCTCGCCTGTGATTTCACCATTGAGATTCTTGACCTCATTCACCAAATCTGAAAAGGTTTGATAGTGCACTAAAGGTACCTTCTTTCTTTCTAAGATACCCCTATCATATTCGATAATGGCAAAATCGTTTTTAAAGGGACAATGAAATTCTGACAACAAAAAAAGCCTCAAGTAATTGAGACTTTTGTAAATTAATCTGCGGTTCCGTTGAAATCATAGAAAGCATTGTCCTCTTTATAGCCACGAAGGAGTTCAATAATTCGGATTTTTTTACCACCCTCAGTCAAGACGACTTGATAATAGGCACCTGCATCCTCAGGCTTATCTGCATTATCACCAACAGCGATTGTAAAGTTATCCTTTCCTTTCAGCTGACTTTCTAAACTTACAATCGTTCCTCTGAAAGTGGCTGGAATAGTCTTTACTTGTTCCTCTGATAGGACACTGTACTTAACACTTCTACCGTCGTTATTCGAGATGGTTCGTTCTGCTTTATCAAATTTCAAGGTAGTTCCTACTCCACCCTTAAAAACAGAACTATCAGAACTATGTTCTGGTGAGAAGCCTGTATAGCTATCCTTTAGCACATTTTTAGCAATAGAATCAGGTGATTTTTGACCACAAGCTCCAAGTATAATCAAGGCTAAACCTACTAAAACAATTCTTAAAAAGTACTTTGCTTTCATCATTTATCTCCTAACCATTGTTTATTTTATTATAGCAAACAGCTTTTTTTCTTGCAAGTGTTTATATAACTTATTGTATATCTTTTTAGATAACTTCATCCGCAAAGAAGTCGTCTCCATCATCATAATAATCATAGTCACCGTGAATGACACTAGCTACAGCCGCCTGGAATAGTTCATCTGTAGATGTAAATGATTGGGATTGTACCTTTTGTCCTTTACTATGACGACCTGATAGTTTAGGAGTTTCCCCATTGTTGCTGAGGAGAGGCATAGTCAAACGTTGCCTCCAGTCTATGATGTTGTTGAAGGCTGTACCTGCATCAACTGCGATCTCCTGAAGTTCTAGCTCACGGTGCGCACTTTCGACTGGAATATCCGCAAGAGTCATCGATGTATCAAACTCCTCTTGTAAAAACATGTACTTGTAAGGGAAGCTGTTCTTATCATGTGCGAAGATTGGATCCGTTGTGACCTTACGTCCAGCATTATCCCGTCCCTTGACTCCACGTAAGATAACCGCTTCTCCTTCCTGGAGCTTGGCCAATTGTGTTGGTGTCAACAACTCTTGTTTTGGATTCTCGACAGCTACATTTGGATTGGCTTCGTCCAAGATATTGCTGGAGCGCCGTCTTCTGGTGATGGTACGTGTACCCAGGTCAGCACTAAATTTCTTATTGGTATCTGAAGATGTTGTTTTAACATAAACCTTCAATGAACAGTTGTCCATAATGGTTCGAGCAACATTTTGGCCGTATTTATCATCCAATTGCTCCAGATTTTGAATCCATAGGTAATAGAGAATGTTTTGTCCCAATCCAATAGATATTTTTGTATCCATGTGAGGAATCGCAGGGATATTTGTAAACTCATCTAAGATATGGAGAATCCGATTAATACATTTACGACCACTTGAGAGAGCAAGCTCATAGTTAGCATTGAATAGCTGATCTAAAAATAACGAAACAATACCATTATACTCTGTTCGGTTTGGCGGTGTTACCAGGTAGATGACTTTCGGTTTATCTGAATAGACCAGTTCAATATCCGACTCCTGAAGAAGATTTTTAGTATCTTCTTTATTCTTAAGGACGGTTATATCGATATGATCTAAAATCGGCTTCTTGCTATACTCATCTAGTTCCAGACTATCTCCGTTTCTTCGATAGACTTTTTCAGCTGAAAATTGAAAGATTTGATCTCGAACAGGGGAATGCCCATTGTTCTTATGATTGAAATCAATCGTTACCGTAAACTGATCTGGAAGTTTAGGCTCAATGGCATATGTCAGATAGCCTTCCCCGTCAACTAAAGCCGTCGCTTGCTTTATATAATCGACTTTCTTTTCGACTTTCCCCCACTTCTTCAATCCTGTAATCGTTACTTTAGCAGTTTTGTGCTTGAACTCATTTTTAAGTTGGCTATTGGTGCTTGATCTCAACTTGACAGACAATCGACGTGGGAAGCCAACAGACTCTAAATCAATAGAGTTTTTAGAAGTCAGTTTGGCCACGTTGTCTTGCAAGAACAGGTTGATTCCTGTCATCATGCTAGAGTAGACATTCCCTTTAGTCTCATCACCACCAAAGTCTGAAGCACGAAATTCGATATCAGCCATTTGTCTAAATTTCGAGAATTGTTGTTGATTGACTTGTCTCAAATTATCAAAATAGACTGTGATTTTTGACTTTTTCGACACTTGTTGTTCTCTGCTTGGATTCTCGACGATTTCTCCAGCACCATCTACAAAGACTTCTTCAGACCCCATTGTCGCCAAGAATTTCGCAACGTTAGGGATCGTAATGGTATCCCAGGCATCGTCTTCACCATTTTGATAGGTTTCATTAGCTCGATCCATCAAAGCCATTGTAAGAGCATTAAACAGGGATATAGATGACTTACGGAAGTATTCAGCATTCCCCTTCTCTCCACCTTTTTGTTTCGGATAAATGGATTCTGCGACTGCATTGACATAGGTTTGAGTCTTCTCATAGTAGCCCTTCTTTGCGGCAGCGATGGCTAGAGCTAGCGGATTGAAAGACATAGACCAATCCATATTTTGGAAAGAAAGAACATTGACATCATAGTCACGTTGCCTCATGAGTTTGTAGGAGGCTTGATAATGTTCCCCTTTCGGGTCTGCTAGTACCATCGATGGCTGCAATTCAGCACGACTGTTGATTTCAATTGCTGGAGTAATATGACCTTCACCCTTACCTGAACGAGTCATCCCAATTCCTAACAGATTCGTCGGCTTATCTTCAATGTAATAATATCCAGAAGGAAAAGCTAACGTGCCTAAAATCCGCTCCGCATTTGTCACGTATCGGCTCATTTTTCTATTTTGCCATAACATTTGAGTTCTCAGTGTTTGTCCTGCTAAATCATGAGTCAGTTCATGAAGTACAGGAGCTCCACCTTCACCTGGATAAGTTAAATCTTTATTGGGGATCTTTTTGTATTGACGACGAATTTCATCAATCGTCACAAAACGGTCATCTCCTTCTTCATTGTTGTTATAGTCTCGAAACTGCTCGAAGTTCACCCAGGCAGATTTCCAGGCGATAACTAATCCCAGTAAAAAGATTGGAAATGCTAAAATCGGTGCTATCAAGAAGACTTTAGCGTTCAATAAACTTTGAAATAAGAGGCTGTTTAAGTCAAAGTTTACGGCCTTACTAGCATCTTTAAACGACCAAATACTAAAATAGAGAAAGCGGATTGTAGCCCTCAAAACAGTAACCAGGTAATTGGTTAAGATAAAAGCAATAAAGCTAAAACCTAATCCCATATAAACAAAACTACGGTAACTTTTAAAATAAAGAATGGGTTTCATTTCTTTATCAAAACGTTTCCGTTCCCGTTTTACAAAGGGAATCATATAAAGAATTCGAAAGAGAATATTCCAAAGAATGAGGGAGACAAGCGCAATGATTTTTGGAATCAATAACTTTACCCATTTGAACAGCCCTCTGGCTGATTGCTTCCATACCTGTTCCCAATCAATCGCATTGCGACCTTTCCAACTTCTTTTAAAAATCTGCTGAAGAAAACTCTTGCTTTTTAGTAACCGCTGATACTGCCTTAAGAAGTAAGGTTGAAAGAGTCTGAAGAGGTAATAACCTGCGACTCCTAAAAAAAGTAAGGTATTGATCCAACTGGCTCGAATCAATTGGATAAGGGTATAAAATACTACTTCAAATAACTCAAACAAACTACTACCCCCTTACACCTTCCAAAAACCATTCCATTTTTCGAGTATAGAAGCTCGAAAAGAGAAATATGTGAAACTGTAGCCTTGGAGAGGCTTTCTCATAACGGTTAAAATAGTTTTCCAACCATTTCTCTCCATCCAACTGAAGAACATTCAATCGACTGGATCGACTTTGTTCTAAGTAATTGGTCACCTGAAGAGATTCTGCAATCAATTCATCAGACAGATAATTGTATTTTTGTCTTGCCATTGTTGCACTCCTTTCTTATTATCTCTTAATTCCCCTCTATTCTAAAGGATAATATCAAATTCTTTGTTAAAGGGACAAAAGATATTATTGTATAAAAAGTTATATAACTTTTTATGCAATAAATAGACAATAAAAAAGCACACAAGTGTTCTTGTATGCTTTCAATCCCTTTAGAATGGGGAATCCGCATCCATTGGTTCAGGATAGGATGTAGGAATAGAACTTGGTATCGGCTGAGAAAATCCCTGTTGTTCCTGCTTACGTCGATTAGATGCTTCCTTATTTTCAAGGAAAGTGATTCCTCCTTGTTGGTTTGGGGAAATAAACTGATACGTCCGATGTTGACCTTGTTCATCATTATATGGTCGTTGGATAATTTCTCCTTTTAAGAGGATCGGAGAGCCTTTTGATAGACTCTGAGCCATCAATTCTGCTTGTTTTCCATAGACTTGTACATGGAAAAAACTAGAAATTGGTTTATTTGTATCATCATTCATACTTGAATCACAAACAAACTCAAATTTGAAACTGGCATGACCATTTTTAGTTTGACCTACTGCATCGCTTGGGATGAATGCAACACGTCCAGAAGCAATAAATACTTGCATTTTTTCTCCTTTCAATAAAGACCACAAGAGAGTTATATCCCAGCTTGTGGTCATCTTTCATTTTAGTTCGTCAAATTAGTTTTCTTTCGACTTACGAAGACCTGCAAGACTCAACAATCCCAAAATCATTCCTACAACTGGAAGCATGCTTGCTGCTGATCCTGTATTTGGAAGTGATGGTTGAGGATTTGGTTTTCCAGGTTCTTCAGGTTTTGGTGGAGTGTGGGTTGTTACCTTGGCAGTCATTTCTTGTCCATTTACAATGTTAACAAAAGTATTCTCAACTTCTCCAGCCGCAATACGCTCAACTTCGATGTAGAAGTCTGCATCGAAGCTACCCTTGACTCCTAAAGAGTTCAAGAACTCTTTGTCAATAGTGTAAGCCCACTTACCGTCTTGTTCATTCCAAGTTACTTTTACAATCTTCTTGATAAAGTCTGAATTAGTACCTTGATTGAACTCAAAGGTAAAGGCATAAGAGCTACCTTTAGCAATCTTATCTCCTGCCTTAATCACTTTACCATTCTTCAGAATAACATCGTATGGCAACGTTAGATCTTTTTCTGCTGTGTACTCTGTACCCTTAATGATACCTTTCCAATTACCAGTATATCGGTCATGCTTAGTATCAAGCTTGTCCACACCGTCATATTGGTACAACGTATGGTGTCTTTCTGGAATAGTTACACCATCAAGAAGGTACTGAATCAATTCACCTAGCTGGACTTCTTTGCCATCAAGAACTTTCTGACCTGTTTTATCAAGCGCATGTTTTTCTGGGTGTTTTGGTTTAGGTGGCTCTGGTGTACGAGTAATAACCTTGGCAGTCATTTCTTGTTTATTGACAATATTGATGAAAGTATTCTCAATCTTATCACCAGTTTCAATACGCTCCGCCTCGATGTAGAAATCTGCATCAAAGGTTCCTTTTACTCCTAGAGAGTTTAGGAAGTCTTGATTGATAACGTAAGACCATTGCCCACCTTTGGCATCCCACTTAACAGTCACAAGTTTCTTGATAAACTCTGAATTGGTATCTTGGTTGAACTCAAAGGTAAAGGCATAAGAGCTACCTTTGGAAATCTTATCTCCTGCCTTGATCACTTTACCATTCTTCAGGATAACATCGTATGGCAACGTTAGCTCTTTTTCTGCTGTGTATTCTGTACCCTTGATGATACCCTTCCAATTACCAGTATAGCGGTCATGCTTAGTATCAAGCTTATCCAAACCGTCATATTGGTACAATGTATCATGTTTTTCTGGAACAGTTACTCCATCAAGAAGGTACTGAACAAAATCACCTAGCTGAACTTCTTTGCCATCAAGGACTTTCTTGCCAGTTCTATCAAGTACATGTTTTTCTGGCTTAACATTTGGAACTTCAACTGTTACAAGATTTGACTGATAACTATTACCAAAGTCAATTTGTTTAAAGTCATTCTTGACTTTCTCCCCTGCTTTAACCAGGAGTTTAGCTGGGAGATCAATCGTCACGTTTTTATTTTGTTTCACGTAGTTTTGGTAGAAACTCTTAGAATCCTTGGCTACCCAGAGATAGAACTCACCTTTAGGATTCAAGTTCAATTCCTTCAGGATATTCTTGATTGCATCTGTACGTCCTTTGTCTGAAAGCACGTGATACATATCAAAGAGATTTTTCACGTCTTGACCTGCTGCAGTCATTTTGATATTGCCTTGATAAACTGAGAATGCACCATCTTGAACATCATCCAGGATTCCAAACTTCTTACCAAGTGCTTTTGCTGAAGCAAGAGTTTTTGTGTACGGGCTATAATCAGTCATCAAGCGGAAGGTCACGTTGCGGTCAAATGTTGTTGCGCCGTTGATATCCTTACCAGAACGATCCAGAACAGCTTTGACTGGTTTTGGTGGTTTTGGTGTTTTGGTGGTAACAGTGTTTGAGTACACCTCGTATTTATTCACTAACACTTTATAAGTGTTGTCATAGAAACCTTTATCATAGATTGGCTTCCAGGTAATCACTGGAGCTTCTAGGCGTTTCCCTTCGTAAGTTGCAGTAAAGGTGTAAGTATTCTTTCCTGCATCGTAAGCAACGCCCCATCCAGCTTTCTCTGCTGCTGCTTTCGTCACAGTTACATCAGGAACTGCTCCAGCTTCAAGCGGATCAATGATGGTGATCTTATCCCCTTTTTTAAGGTTCGCATAGATATTGTCATGATGCAATGTATAAAGCTGAGTAGCATTTTTAGCTACTGTTTGACCGTTTGTATTGGTCTTATCTGTATCTGCTACAGATTTGCGGACAACTGGCTTATACTGCAATTTGTAGCCGTGATAACTTGCTGATAATTTCTGATTTTTGGTTTCAGAAAGAGTTTTAAGCGCCAAGGTTGGCTTAACTGGATTCTTCGCTTTAACCAACTCAGCTGATACAGGTTCAGGCTTAACTGGCTTCACGGTTGTTTTAGTAATGGTTGCAGTAGCTGGAATTTCAACAACTGGCGTTACAACCTTCGTATTCAAAGCGAACCAGTAAGTTTGACCATTTGGATTATCTGGTCCATCCCATTGGATAAATTCGGTTGTGAAGGCTGTCCCTTTCTTGAAAACACCAAGTGCAGCGCCCTTGTATTGGTAAGGTGAGTCAGATGTATCCCAAAGATGCCCTACATCTTCTTGGCGGTTGTAGTCTTCAGCGTAAACATAACCATAATTCTTGTTATAGGTTACAGTTGAGCCGTTAATTTCAACATGAGTTCCGTTAATGGCTTTCGCACCTTCCCAACCAATAATATTATGGTTGAGTGAGGAATAGGTCAGGGTTGCAGGAGTCTTTTCACTTGCTTGGAAGGCTACTTCTTTCCCATCCACATTGTAGTAGTAGGTATCCGTAACCAAGAAATTCATGTAGTCTGCTGCTCCACCAGCTCCATCATTACGAGCTACTACAAATCCTTCTGTTGGATCATTCAGGACATAGACATCATTCAATCCTGTCTTCCCTTGATTAAGAATCTCGAATTTTCGATGGATACGAGAAATATCATGCTTTTTACCATCTGCAGTTGAAACGGTCAAACCTTTCAGTTTAGTGTAGTCAACTTCTGTTTTCCATCCAGTGCCAACATCCTTGTATTTCAAGACTTTAGTTGAGTCAAGAACACGAGTATAGCCTGATGTACCATTTGATGAGGCGATGTAATCTTTAGTAGTTACATGCGCTCCTGAAGCCGAGGACTTCACTGTTGCTTCAGGATTTGCTGTCGCAACACTAAGGGCTTGCAAGACTACTTCTTTAGTGTAGCCTTCCGTACTTGTTTTAGATTGAAGTTCATTGTATTTCTTCTGCCAGTCTGCTTGTGCTTTCTTAGCCTTGTTATAAGCTGCTTGGTTTTGTTTCCCAATTTGCTTAGCTTCATCAGCTGAAGAAACTTCTTGAGTTTTAGAGGTTAAAAGTACACCAGAGTTTTTCAAATCTGTTGATTTACGATCAGCATCTTGGTTGACTTGATCACTAGCATTCTTCTTCTCTGTGTAGGCAGCCATGATGGCTTTGTTAAGCTCCACTTTGCCTTTTGCAGTCGCAATAGCCTGGTCATTTTGTTTCTTCAATGCTTCTACTTCAGCAACAGAAGAAACGGTACGTGTCACTACATTAACCGTTACGTCCTTTTTCTCCAAATCTCTTACAGCAGCTTCTACTGCCTTATTTAACTCAGAAGCCTTCTGAACATTAGAATCATAGGTCCCTTTTTCAACCAGGTAATCTGCTACTGCTTTCTTGTTCTCTGACAAGACTTTCTTAGCTGTTTGAGTAGCTTTCTTGTTTTGAGTTGCTGAACCATCTGTAGCAGTCGAACTGTCATTCGTCACTGTGACAGTTGTTTCCCCTTCATGCTTGGCTTTTTCATCAGCTACAAATTGATTGTTAGCTTGAATAGCTTTTTGCGCTTCATTGAAGGCTGTATTGTTTTCAACTTGTTTTGTAGTCGCTTCTTCAAGTTCCTTGACTTGCTTGTCCTGATCTTGTTTAATCTCAGACTTAGACTGTTCAAGTTTTGGAGCAGTGGTATCTGTTCCCTTATCAACAATCTGAGTTTCAGAAACGTTCACCCCTGCTTCTTTTGCTTTTTCAGCAGCCTTTGTAACTGATCCATTATCGATCGCTACAGACTGGCTTCCTGTTGCTTTACCAGCTTGTGTAGCATAAATGTTATTGTCGTTTTTGCTTTCAGGCTGGACTGCTTCATCCGCAAATGCTGAACCTGCAGAGAATGCTACAAAACCTGCAATTGCAATACCTGATGCTAAACCTTTAGCCCATTTTTTCTTACGGAAATATCCGTGTCCTTGTGTTTTTTCTGTCATTTTTCTTTCTCCTTCACTTAATTAAAATAGTTTCTTCTTGTAGAAATAACCTACTGCCGTCAACAACATAGACCCAATAGCACCCAAAATGCTTTCTGCTGTCCCTGTATTTGGGAGTGTTTTGAGCTTGCCATCTTTGTCAGTAACAGAGATAGTCTTATCTTCGTTAACTGTTCCGCCAACTTCTTCTGGAGCCACTACAGAACCATCCGAAAGGACTACGTTACCATTTTGAGTGCTGACAATTGCAACTCCTGTATTTGTTTCAACAGGATCTTTTATCACATCGTGAACTACCTGCCCTGTTGAGCTTGAAGTAGTTCCAATTTGTGACTTACCTTGCTGGTTCGCTTGATCAGTTGTTTTTGGCTTTTCAGCTGGGACTCCATCAAGGCTACCTGCATTATCCTTGTCCTGTGGCTTGTCTGAAGGTGCTGGTTTATCTGTTGTCACTCCGTCAAGACTTCCTGCGTTGTCTTTGTCTTGTGGTTTATCTGATGGTGTTGGTACACCATCGAGGCTACCTGCATTATCCTTGTCCTGTGGCTTATCAGAAGGTGCTGGTTTATCTGTTGATACCCCGTCAAGACTTCCTGCGTTGTCTTTGTCTTGTACACTTGGCGTTGTTGGGTCAACTGGAGTAACTGAAGGCTCTGTTGGCTGAGTTGCTGGTGCCTCTGTTTCTGTTGAAGCGCTAGGTGTTGTTGGCGTAACAACTTCTGTCGCTGGAGCAGAAGAATCAATTGGTGTTACTTCATCAGCTGATACAAATCCAGCTTGTGCTAGTGCGATTGTTGATAGTGCTAGAGTAGCTAATACTTGTTTCTTGTTCATTTTAATTTTTCCTTTTCTAATTTTTTAGATAATTTGATTCTTTTGGTTCTGTTTCTACAACAAATCCATATTTTGAAGAATCAGAAGCTTTTATATCAAAGGTTAATCTAACGCTAGATGATTTATCCCCTTTTTTGACGGACAAGATATAGGAAACCGTATATTTTTGAGTTTCTGAATCATAATTCAATTTCTCTAAAATAACGGACTGTAAAATCCCTTCTTTTGGTTTGGTAAATTTTGCATCACCTTCAGAAAGAAAATCTACTAGATTTTCTTTTTTGCCCGAGTAATAAGAAGGTAAGAAATGACGACTAAATACATCAACTTCATTTTTCGTTGAGATAAGATGTTGAGTATTTTTTTGTTCCTGATATAAGAAATTTACTTTTTCAGACTGGCTTGATAGTTGAGCGAAAGCAAAAAATACACCAACGATATTTACTACTGCAAGCACTCCTAAAAAACCTAAGAATAGATAAAATTTCTTCAGAGAAACTGACTGCTTTTGAGATACGGGAGACACAATATCTGTTTGATCCCTTGCATTTGGAACAGGTGGTAGGCGATTGGGTTGTGAAACAGCCATCGTCTCACCTTCAGCTGGGAAAATAGGAAGAGAAGAATCAGACAATCCCATACTTTGTTTATATACAGGATAAATCTGGTTCTCAAAATACTCCCTTTTTTCTTGATAGCTATAATTTGCAAATTCAGAGCGAGTAAGTATCGCTTGAATGAGGGGAAGCAAGAGGTTTTCATAGTCTTCAGTAATCAGAAATGGACTAGCATAAACCTCCCCTTCTGTCACCACGCTTTTCCCTTCCAGATGGGCGATGGCAACTTTTTTCAGCTGAAACTGACCATACATCTGTTTCAACTCTCTAAATAACAACTCTGCCTGTTGAAATGTTAGGTAGGGGAAATTTTTTGAAATCCGCTGAGAATAACCTGAACTATGATCCAATACATCGATGATAGCAAGTAACTCACTATCATCCTCTGGACCTCTTCCATCTTCCCAGGTAATTTCTAGAAATAGATCATCTGTAATCGTACAGCGACCTTTATTAAAGAGTGAAAAAGCCATAAATCACCACCCCTTAACTTTTCACGAAATCAAAAATCCATTCAATGATACTTGGTCCTGCTGAAACACCAATAATTGCAATTGCAATTGATACCCAATGTTTTTTCATTGAGGCTTTTAACTCACGTCCACCAAACGCATAAATGAGCGAGGTGACAACGGCAGCTAGACCAAATAGCGCAACACTGACTAGCTGAACTTTTGTAATTCCTTGTTTTGCCAAGTTATCCGACTTAACAAATGGATCGTCCGCATACACTGTAGATCCTGTTAGGAATAGGGAAAGGCTCAATAAAAACATCTGTGATTTTGTTTTTACTTGCTGAATTTGTCTTGTCAAATAATTTTTCATAGAAATCCTCCTTTGTTTTTTTGACAACGTTAGTATAATAGATAATTGAAAAAAATTTTTTAAAGGGACAATCATTTTTTTCAAGGTGAGTTTTAAGAAAATAAAGCTTCACCAAATGACGTATTTTCAGCTTCGACCTCGAATAATATTTTTCTTTTGTCTTCACGGTGATACTCATCTGGTGCATCACCTTCTACCCAAAGATGGAAATGATACTCTTGGTTGGGATCAGATAAGTTCAGAAACTCTTTAGAAATTAAAGGAAGTACTTTATGCTTAATCACTCTTTCAAGTGGTCGTGCACCGTCCTTTATATTTGTTCCTACATCCAATAAATAAGTAACCAAACTTTCTTCGTAAGAGAGAGTCAACTTTTTATTCTTCATTCGTTCTTGAATTTCTGATAGCTGTTTGACAATAATTTCCTTATTCACTTCCTCGTCTAACATGTTAAAAATCAATTTATATTCAATTCGATTGAGAAATTCTGGTCGGAATTTAGTCTCCAATTCCAACGTCATGCTCTTTTCAAACTGAATTTTATCCCTATCGGTTAGCTTTTTAAAATTCCCTTTCAATTCGTACTGCTTAATAATTTTTTGAGAACCAATATTCGTAGTAATAATGACAATCGTATTCTTAAAGCTCACTTGCCTTCCAGTTGAATCAGTCAAACGTCCTGCATCAAGCACCTGCAAAAATAAATCTACAACTTCCGAGTGTGCTTTCTCCACCTCGTCGATCAGAATAACGCTATAAGGTTTCTGTTTAATCTTCTCAGTCAATTGACCTTTCGTTCTAGTTTGACGATCGCCAATCAGCTTTGTGATATCTCCCTTTTGTTTATACTCAGACATATCAAAGCGAATGATTGCATCCTCATCATCAAACATCCCCTCTGCCAATGCCAGGGCAAGCTCTGTTTTCCCAACTCCTGAAGTTCCTAAAAACATGAAGGAAGACAAGGGCTTTCTTTGATCCTGTAAGCCAGCTTGTGCAACAGTTATAGCGTTCACAACAGCTTCTACAGCCTCATCTTGGCCTTTAACACGTCGTGACAGCTTTTCTTTTAAACCATCTAGCCTTTCCTTGTCACCTTTTAAAATCGTCGTGACAGGAATACCTGTTTTATTTTTCAGCACCTCTGCAATTTCTTGCTTACCTACATGGCCTAACCCATTTGTAGAACAAATTGTCGCTGCTTCATCTATTAAGTCGAAGGCTTTATCAGGTAAAAATTGATCAGGTATGTAGCGAACAGATAGAAGTACAGCTTGTTTTACAGCATCGGAACTAATAGACACCTGGTGAAATTTTTCATAAATAGTTTTAGCTTGTTCAAGAATTTCAATCGCTTGAGTAGTTGTTGGCTCCTCAACTATAATTGGCTGCATCCTTCGCTCTAGCGCTCGATCCTGTTCGACATACTCATGAAATTCATCTAAAGTAGTTGCGCCAATCAATTGCATCTCACCACGTGACAAAACTGGCTTTACAATATTTCCAGCATCTAAAGCGCCCTTATCTGAACCACCAGCACCAACAATAGTATGAAATTCATCAATAAAGAGAAGATTCTCTCCTTTGGTTTCTACCATCTCCTCAATAATTTTTTTAAACTTAACAATAAATCCTCCATCCTCATCTGACATTAAGCTAGATAGTTCCAGAGAACGCACGGTCAAATTTTTTAATTTTGGAGATACCTGGTTTCTTAAAATGGCTAAAGCAAATCCTTCAACAATAGCTGTTTTTCCAACTCCAGCTTCTCCTACCAAAATAGGATTATTCTTAGTTCGCCTGAGAAGAGTGGTCTGAACAGCTTCTACTTCTTTATCACGTCCGTACACCTGATAATCTTCCGCTTTTTTTGAAACTTTTTCTGTCAAATTATCTGTATAACGATCTAAATAGGGTGTTTTTTTCTTTTCTTCAGTAGTCACACTTAGTCACCTCTTTCTTTTACTTCCTTGATTTGAAGAGTGAGCTTATCTTTTATCGCATCCACAAATTCTCGTGGATTGATTGTCCCTTCTCCAATCTGAGATAGAAACATTTCCCAGCCTCCTGTTGTCTCTGGATCAGAGAATTCATTGTCATAGAGATAATTGATAAGTAGATAGGCCTTATTGGTGGGAGTTAGTTGACCTGTTTTTTTATCTTTAACAACATAACCCTTACTTTGAATTTTTTTAATGATTTCTCCTCTAGTGGCTTGTGTTCCCAAGCCATATTTAGGAAATATTTGGCCAATCAATTGGCTTTCAGTTAGTCTTTTAGGTGGTTTCGTTTCACCCCCTACAATCTGAACCTGCGTATCAATTTTATCTCCCACTTGATAATCAGGAACTTCAACTGGACCTCGTACCTTTCGTGAACTCCATTCAGCCCATCCTAATTTATGAAGCGTTCTACCCTTTGTTTTAAAAACAAGACCATTATTTTCTACTTCAATTGTTTTGGTTGAATAATAACAATCATCCGCAAACATCAAGATTGCCTGCTTCACAACTGCTTCATAAATCAGTCGTTGGTCAGTTTTTAAATTTGAAAGGTTTGGAATTCTTTCAGTCGGAATCAAGGCTGAGTGGCTTGTACCAGATACTTTTTCATCATTGACATAATCTTCTCTAGGCTCCAAAAACGCTGGCTGAAAATGACAATTAATAGCTTTTTGATAGGCAGATAGATTTTCTTTTAAATCGTTAAACTCAAATTGATTGATGTATTCTGAATCTGGTCGTGGATAGGATAGAAATCCTTCCAAATACAGTCCCTCAACAATGCTCTCTGTTTTATCTGAGTCAAATTTCCAAGCACTTGCTGCAAAACTTTGTAATGCAGACAAGGTAAATAATTGTGGAGCTGATTTCTGATGATTTTCTATCTCAACTGAAGAAATAACAGAGGTGGTTGATAATCCCCTTGAAGAGGCTAAAATAGCCTCACTATCCTTAGTTTTGTCTTTTGTGGTGAAAAATACCCCATTTTTCTTATCCTCCAACTGAAGCTTCCAATATTTTTCTGGAGTAAAGTTGCGAATCTCTAAATCATTCTCACAAACTAGTCTGACCGCTGGTGTTTGAACTCGGCCAACAGATAGATGGCTACCTTTTGTTCGAGGGAGTTGCCCTCTTGCTTGAAGATCAATCGTTGCAAGAGGTGATAAATTCATGCCTACCAACCAATCGCTTTGTGCACGTGCTTCAGCTTCTAAATAGTAATTATAGGTTTCTGAAGGTTCCTTCAATTCCTGAAAAGCTTTTTGAAGAGTTTTCTTTGTCATGGAGCTTGCCCAAAGACGTTTCCAAATTTTCTCCTTGCCTCCTGGTATATGCGATAAAATAGAGTACGCAATCCGCTCTCCTTCTCTATCAGCATCCGTCCCAATAATCACTTGATCCGCTGCTACCACTTCATCATAAATTCTCTTGAATTTTTCTCTTGAATTTTTGTCCTCTTTGAGATGTTGCTTAAATGAAACATTTGTCAGAGGTAATTTATCAAGTGACCAGTTGTCTGGTTCACTGTATTCAAATAGGTGCCCTTCAGCAGCCACCACATGAACTTCAGCTGGAAAATAGAGTGGTTGCCTGATAACATAGACACCTTTCTTTTTACTAAATTGTCCTAAAGCTGTAGCGTAAGCTTCTGCCTGTTTCTCTTTTTCAGCCAGAATAACTATAACCATATCATTCTCCTTCTACTTCATTTTCTGTCATTGTAAGCTATAATTAAAAAATATTTTGTAAAGGGACATTGACACAGAGTAGAACGAGTTCATATCAAAGAACAACACAAAAAGTTATATAACTTTTTATACAAAAAAGAGGCTCATAAAGAGCACTCTTTCTATACTTTAAGCCCCTTTTTTGGGCTTTGGATAAAATTTTGATTTTGTCCCACCTGTCTATTCAACTGATAAGGCTTTGTATGTTGTTCAACACTTTTTACAATCTTAGATACTGTTCCATGAATCCGTTTCATAGATTGCGCTAGTTGTTGATCATCAAGAGAGGTCAAATTATCAGTCCAAATTGCCATATAGCGAATGGCTTTCTCAGAGGTATCTAATCCAAAATGGTTAGAAACGAGATAACTTGTCATCTCAGCTTCAAGTTCTCTACGATCTTTTGAGACTTCTTCCTTATACGAGTTAGCAAATTTAGGATTATGTAGACTAGCATGCGCCAACTCGTGAATAGTGGTTGCAACGACTTCTCCAGGAGTATTATCTGGATTCAAAAGTATCTTTTGTTCATCTGGATAAAAAGCTCCTTTCGCACTCCTCAACTCTTTTGCATCGTCTTGATAGATTGTTACCCCAATATTCTTAGCATAGTCTGAAAGTCCTTCAAGCACCTCTTTTGTACGAATATGATCCATATTAAAGTTATAGTGACGATTTGGCATCGCTTTGGGATAAAATTCAGGCTTCAAGGTTGTTTGGGACAACTCAAATACTTTATACGTAGCGAATTTAGCTAAGCCTGTATTTGAATCTCTTTCTTGGAAGAAGCGAGATTTCAATTTTCCTTCTTTCTTTAAAACCTTTTCTTCAGGTGTCGCTTCAGAAAGTCTTTTATATTTTGGATTGCCTTTTCCATTTTTTACCTGGTTCCCATTTTCATCCAATACAGGAATCATTTCAACCATCATAGGTCTAAACAAGGTAATATGTGATTTTTCTCCTGTCTTAACCGAAAGATTGTTATGGACAACTTCTCTTGTTCGACCTGTTTTTTTATTGGTGTAGGTATTTCTCGTTTCAAATACCTGATCTGAAGTAATTCCAAGAACTTCCCCCATTGATTGCCATTGATTATAGGTTGCGACTGCACTCGCTCCTGGCCACTGTTCCTGAATCAAAGCTACATTTCTAGGAGAAAGTTCTGGAAACTTACTCATAAAATTCAGATACTCTTCTAACCGTTCTGGTGTTTCTGTGTACTCCCTCACTTTTTGAAAAGCAACTTCACTCAATTCATGAGGCGTTAAAGTAGCATAATCAATGCTAGTTGAGTTTACTTCAGGGGTCTCCAAATCCGAAATAGGTTCCTCTTTCAGAATCTCCTCTACACGCTGAAGCAAATTAGTTTTAGTTTCTTGCTTAGAAGATTGAAAAGCTACCGTTTTTCTTGTATCAGGAGTTTGACCTTCTCCCTCTTCCGTCAATCGAGACGATTCATTTGCTTCCTGGGAAATTTCCTTATTCACCACTCTATTTTCCAGCTGAGAAAGAATTTCTTCATCCATCGATGCTAGTATAGATTGACCGTTGAGTCGACGATATCCTAATCCTAGCATTTGTGAAATTGGTGTAGTCTCATCTCCAATATCATAACGAATTCCCTCCTTAATCAATTCACCACCTGGAGCATAGACATCAAACTTAATTTTAGTAGGAGGGATATAGCCTTCAGTATTGCCTGCAGTTACTTGTTTCATTCCTTCTTGATGAATTGGATAAAAGTCCTGATTGGCTTTGTAAAGCTCTCTAGCAAAATCTTGATAAGATATCAGATCTGTTTCTTTAAAGGGCAATTTCGGCCCATCTGGGCGCTCCTCAGACCATTGGAGACGTACATGGTAGTTTTCCTTATAGATATGATCTTGTATCCATTCTTTATAAAAATCTGAATTTGTATCTAGGAGATGATCTGCACCAGCTGAAGCAACAATCTGATCAAAATTATCATTGTGCTGTTTTGCATAGTCAAGATACTGATTCCAGGCTTGATGAAATTCTTCTGGAGTTTTTGAGATGTCACCTGGCACACCTAAATTATAGACAGTATCTAAGACTTGAGTAAAGGTAGCTGAATCAAGTGAGGTTTTATTCAGTGTGTTCTCTGGAGCTGGTAGTTCAGGTTCATCAGAAACCTCCTCATACTTCTTATTTTTTAAGATAGATAACATTTCCTCGCCACCATCTTTAACATATTCATCATTAATCGATAGTTGTTCAATCTGGCCATCACGTTCACGGAACACACCAAGAATAGGTGTTTTATCTACCGTATCTAGTTCCTTGGTAATTTTTGTCCGAGACTTAAAAACTGATATTGGAATATAGTTTTCTTCCTCTAACTCTTTGAATAGCAAGATAATATCTTTATCATCAGACTTTATAAGACTATCAAAACGTCCATCATATCGCCTAAGATTAGTTAAATCATCAAAATAGAAAGAAGTACTTTCTGTTGCGACTGAAAGATCTGATAAGACCTTTAGTTTGTCAAAAGCCGCTTCATTATTAGCCAATAAAATATTGTCAAAATGCCCATTTCCTTCTGCAAAATCATGTAAAGTTTTCTCAGGTGTCTGCCCTAATGCAATTGGCTTAATTCCTGTTAGGTGCATGAAGTGCTTTTCTTCAAAATGCACTTGTACAGTCTTATCAGGGGTAACATAATAAATCTTTGAGTTTGCCAACTCATCCAAATAATATTGTGCTGCATTTTGCAAAGCTAGTCTACGGATTGGACGATTTAATTTAGTTAATTCATCCAAGGAAATAGAGTGATAGTAGCCATCATTACTTGACTGAAACTCTTCATTTATGGTAAAATAAAGTAAATGAGAGGATGTCGTAGGACGACTGGTAACAGAGCGTTCAAAGGTGCCAACTTTTGGTACGGGTGTGGGACTGCCTTCAGCTTCAGGCTGTAAAGACCCCAGACTACCACTGGTCCTCTCATTTTTTTGTTGCTCCAAAATCACATCTAGCTCTTGAGATTTCTCAGGGGCTTTTTCTTCTGAAGTCTCCATTATCTTAATAGGATGAGTCTCAAGACGTGACATCAAGTTATCCAACAATTCATGATTTAAAACCACTTCTCCCTCTTGCTCATCCAAATAGTGAAACAATGTATTTGGTGTTGTCACAAAACCGTAGGCAAAGTCTCTTGTTCCAGATTCAATCAATGGATACTCCAGCATTCGCTCAACCGATTGTGAAAGATTATCAAGAGTTCTTTCACCAAAATAGACACCAAAACTGTCACTTGACAGGCTTTCTATCTGCTTGTTAGTATTGTAGGCTGCTATTGCAAGTTCACCAATAAACTGGGTTGAAATATCTACTCCCAAATCTCTCTGATGAGGTTTCAATGCTTGATACAAAGAATCCTGCTCAGAAGTCCCTTTTTTCTTGTATAAATCAACCGTTCGATCATCAATAGAGGCTAAAAGTGAATGAATAGGAGACAATACTTCCATTCGTTTAGCGTTGAGGTATTTAGTAGGATGGCTATTTCCTAACTTCGCAAAGACATCATACAGATAGAAATCTGGTGCAAATTCGATTGATAATTCTCCAGATTGAATCCGATTATTTAATCTCTTAGTTAATGCTTCGTTTTCCTGCTTTACCTCTTCGTAGCTCATCAATCTTTCAGCATTCTTTTCTGTATTGGCAATAGATTCTTGATTGCTTGGAATATGTTTGTCTTCCATAGTCAGATCTGTTTCAGAGGATCTAGTCGACTGAACAGAAAAAGAGATATTATTCCAATTTTCCTTCAACCATGTTGCATCTTCAGGAGAAAGGTGGCTGGTATCAGGAAAGGGACTTGATTCTGATAAAGTTGCTTCAGCCTTTTCTTCAAATTCTGATTCTCGACTATCAGATTTTTCTTCCTGCTGATTCTTTAGAACATCATTCCAGTCCGTTTTATCTTGCCCTGATCTTAGTTCTGGTAGATCCGAATTGATAACAGCTCCTTTTGCTTCCAATTCTTGAATGAATGTTCTACCTGCTTTATCATTATCTAAAGCTAGGGTGATTAAATCCGCATTTTTCCCATCTTCAAAAAAGTGATGATCAATAGCTACTTGAAGCCCGTCTGCCATTTGTTCAGGTGTCCATCTTAGTGGTTTTCCTGAAATTTCAGCTTGAATTTGAGATAGATGACGCCCAATAGTCGATTCTTTCAAACCATCCATAGAAACTAATCTGACGTCCTGAAGACTATCCTTGTGCAATTCATAGTAGGACATTAAATCGATTGGACTCTCAGTGAAAATCAATCGTTTTGGACTGCCAATATCAACATGAATACCAGTCATAGGATCGGAGTTTTTCATAATCACTTTAGCATATCCATGTTTTGGCCACTTCTCCCAATTTTCCTGTATTCCTTGTAAAGAGGCTCCAACAACTTCACCTGAAGAAGAAAGGGACTTGAATACAATGACTGGCTCAATCGCATTTGTTGAATTTCCGCTATTACCTTCCGCAAAGTAGTCAAGTTTGGCATTAGCTTGGGCTAAAACGCCCTGTTCCAAAAAATAATCAATCGTTTCATCGGATAGCCCACGTTGATTTCGTAAGTAGTCTCGTCCAGCTGATAACGGCTGCTCGTATTTCTCAAGATAGTATTTAAAATCCTCTTGAGGCCTTTCAACCATTTGAAACTCTTTAAAATTTCCATCATTTAAAAAATCTACCGATTGGTTAAAATCTACTTCCTTTATTGTCTCAACCAAAGAAATCGCATCTCCACCTGTATTTCTAGAAAACCATTTCCATAAATTCTTATCAGGTGAAATAACTAGGCTATCATGTTCTTTCCATCGATAGTCTCGTCCAGATTGAACCAGCTCCATCTGGAGCTCGTTTGCAACATCCAAAATATCTCTAGAACGTGCAAATTCAACACGTTCTCTACGACTTTTCCCACGTCTTGATTCTTGTTCTGTCATATAAAATCTCCTTAAAATCCTTCATACTGTGGTTTGTACGGCTCTTTCTCTGCTTGTAGAAACGTTTCTGGATCTAAGTGAACCAATTCCCCTACTGAAAAAGATTCAAATAGCTCAGAATTTTCCTTAAAATCTAGAACCATTTCTAAATCAGAATTTCTTCCTTGACCCTCAAAATGCACTTGCTTATTATCGGCATTCATTGCCGTAATTAACCATTCAGCTGAAAAGTCAAAGGCTTCAACTGCTACATCTGGAAATACTAGCTCCATTTTTCTTCTCCTTTCTCTTTTTATCCTTCTATTCTATGTAATAATCGAAAAATCACAGTTAAAGGGACAATATAATTCCATTTTCAACAAAAAAGTCATTGCTTTTACAATGACTCTTATATACTTTGTCCTTTTTCCTCAAGTTCTTGCCTCTCATCACTTCTCTCACGTTCCATAAGGGCTTTTTTATTTGCACGTTGGGCCCTTTGAAGAGAATTGGTCAAATTTCTCATAAAATCTGTATTGATGATTGCTTTGCCTTGGGATTGTTGGACGTTTTTTCTTTGCAAGTTCTTCCTTTCTTGCATTTTATGTGAAACAGCTTGAGCTAACTGACTTTTCTGATTGCTTTCTTCCTCTGGCAATATTTTTTGATAGAGTGATTTGAGTTCAGAAAATCCTTTCGCATTCTCCCGTTTTAATTTTTGAATAGTCGTTTGATCAGTCGTTTGTGAAATTTCCTTGTTTCGACTGTAAATCTGATGTTTCAGCTGAAAAATTGAGATATGGGTCTGTAGCTCTTCTATATAGCTATCTTTCGTAACAGGATAGCCCTTTAGAATAGTCAGCACTCCTTCATCTTGAAGAGGTTGAACTGCCGCTAATTCTCCCTTCAGACGTTTAATAGGTGCTTGAATTGTTAATGAATCAGCCTTTTCTACTGAAAAAGAAACACTATCTTCAAATTGGTTAGCAAGAGATTGTTTTAAAGATTGGTCTGCTTCACCTAGTTTATAATTTGGAGTCAGTTGCAATTCAGTCAGCTTCAGTCTTTGAAGAATCTCCTTCTTTTTCAATTCAACAAATGGCTGATCCGTTTCAAGTGGTTGAATTTGATCAAAAAGAGTTTTACGAACTAATAAACTACTTTGTTTTTCCTCCAATAAACTCAATTTTAAAGCATAGCGAAATGTTCCTAACTCCTGGCGCTCTTTTAATGATCGATCACTTTTCTTTTTAGCTGCTTCTACAAGATCTTTCAAATCAGCCGAAGAAAATAGCGATAAGTCTCGTAAACCAAGTTGCTTCTTCAGTAAGTCTTCTTTCATCTGACTCACATCATAAACTAATTCCGTAACATATTCAGGACGTCCCAAACCTGTTCCGTGTTTGTCATAAGCAGCATAGACTGGTTTTGTAATTTCAATGGGCTTTGCCCCATCTTTCAAATCATAACCCAGTTTTTTCCAGGAATCTAGTGTTTTGATAACACTTGCATTTGGATCCTGTTCTAAAATCCTTTGTTGGTTCTTTACTGAGAAATTGGCCAAATTTTTTTCCAGCCGAACGTCAGCTATTTCAGGAGCATTCTCACGAAATAGGTGCAAGATCTTATTTGCTAGTCGTTCTCTCAATTCCTTCTCTCGACTCGCTATTAATTGCTGCAGATGATAGCCTGCAGCCTCCTGTTGTGTTTTCTCAAAACGACCATCAACTTTCCGAATCTTCTCGTAGGTTGATTTTTTTTCAGCTGAATAAGCTCCTCTATAGGTTTCTAGAAAGTTCTTCGTTTCTTTCAGAAATTCTTGATAGAGCTCTTTCCCATCATTTTCTAAATAGGAGTCCAGATAGCGGTCAAGGAAGAATTTACTGACTGCAAAATCTCTTGCATTTGATCCATAACGCCATTTTTTATCCATTGGCAAATGGTTGTAAGCCTGCTCCAAAAAATTTTTTTCAGCCGAAGAACGAACCTTCTGATCTCTAAATACAGAATTAATCAATTCACTTCTGATATTCGCCAAGATTTGTTCTCGTCGAACAATCATTCCTCTAGTCTGTTCATTCAACAGACCATGAAAAACATCACTTTTAAAACGCTCAATAGTTTTCAGGGAAAAGTTTCCTCTAAATTCCATTCGTCCACGAGGTCGATAGAAAATTTTTTCTCTTGCAGATTCAACTTCAGATAAACCAAAATGCACATGAATATTGTCCGTGTTCAAGTGAATATTGGCCCACCAAAATGATGAATCAGATAAGCCTTCTTTTTCAATCAACCTTGGCAATGCTTCACGTATGACAGACTTGATAGCTTGCTGATCGACTTTCCCAGTTTCCAAATCATATAATCCTTCTTTGGCTAAAAAATCATTATCAAAAGAGATAACACCCTGCCATAGAAGAGAGCCATTTTGATAAGCCTGTTCTAACTTACTTTTCAATTCAGTTACTTTGCTACGCTGCAAGTAATTGGCCTCTTTTGTAAAAATCGCTGTCATCTCTTCATTTTGGTTTTCAGTAGCATAAGAACGATTCATATAATCGATGTACTCCTGGAAATTAAGTTTTGTTTCTGGAACTTCAGCTTGGATTTTTTGTAGTTCATCTTCAGTTAGAGACTCAATATTTTGTCTGTGCGTTTCTAAATTTAATTCATTATCAACCTCGACAGCTTCGTCTCTATTGGTGTAGTCTACAAACCCACTATTTGCTTCTGTATATTGCAGCATAAAGGTAATACTTGGACTAGAAGATACGTTCATTATTTTCCTCTCTTTGAATTAAAATAGTCCATTTTTTCTTAAAAGAGCATAGTCTTTTAATAACGGTTGTAATTCTTCAGGTTCAACTTGAAAATCATTGATCCACCGTCCTGATTGAGAAATGTGTAATTCTTTTTGCTCTTCAATAAATTGCATGGGAATCAATAAGATATTTGGTTCTTCTAACTCTGAACCACTTTCTCGTTCTAAAAAGGCGACAATAAAATCTTGATTTCCTTTTGTCCTCAATTGCCAGTGATGAGAGTTCCCGTTTTTCCTTTTATACAATGAGCTGTATTTTACATCAATCGTTAGACCATCTAGCCAAAAATCATATACTGGATTATTTTTCTTGAAATACTTATTCGCATCCGTTGCATCTGGAACATATTTTTGAAAAAGCTCCTCGGCCATTCCCCCGAGCTTAGCTGTCCTAGAACCATACTGAATTTTATCTTGAATTTTAAGGCAGCCACTCTTTATTAATTTCAAATGAGCTATATGAGTAGGCAGCCCTGACTGTTTCACCGCTTCATGAAAATCTCCTGTTTCTAAATAGATTTCAACAATATCTACCATTTACTGTACCTCAATGAGAATGTTTGATAGTTTGACCACGTGCAATATCTTCTTGAATGACATCGTTGATTCTTGCCATCAATTCATGCTGTGTAGGATCCAATCGTGAATGAATAGATTCCAATTCTTGAACATCAAAATCATCTTTCGTAATAGCATGAAAGTTGGTTAGCGTTAGATAGAGAATTTGATCAAGTTGACGATGAATTGCCTTGTTATCATTTCCAGAATCAAAGGCATCCTCCAAATTTTTTTCCAGCTGAGTCAGTCGCTCATAGAAATTTTTTCCTTCTCCTAATTCAATAAAAAGTTTATAAAAAACTTCAATCAAAGTGACAAGCGTTGCTGAATTATTTCGATACTGTTTCTGCAAAGCAGACGATTCTTTCAAGTAGGATTTTATTTCCTTAAATTTTTCATGTGTTTCTTCGCTAAAATATAAGCTAAGTCTTGGATTCATTTTTCCCTCCTCAATTTTTCTGAGATGATCCTGTCAAATAATTGATTTTGTATCCTGGTTGAATATTAAAGATATATACATCAAATGAGATCTCATCATCTTCAATACTCTGTGCTTCCATACGAACTCCTCTAGCAACTAATTCCACATTTCTAAATATAGGTGTTACTCGATAGCGGACATGGTGGTTCGTATTTTTTATGTAGTTAGCAATCTTATTTTCATAGTAAACCATTGATGATTGTTCATCTTCAAAATTTGCATTTAAAGCACGTGTACCTGTAAATAAATTTTTAGCATTCGCATTCTCTCCACTTAATTGAAAACCGATTAAGTGAGAACGATTATATAAATAATCTTCTTTTCCGTTGAAAATTATTTTTTTATTTTTCCATCCTGTTGGTGTAATAGACGAAATAGATTCTCTATCTTCAGTTGGCATCAAATCTTTTCCCAACATCGCTTCAGCAATTCCTACACGATTTAAAAAATCTAGATCAGAATATTTTTCCCAGCTGCCATTTTCTAAACTCAATTCGTCTTTTGTAAATTGTGATTTTTCATTGACGACAATCACTTGATTTTTTTCATCATACTCCTTCGATTTCAAATCATCATTTTTCAGAGTAGGATTCAAATTTGAGTTGGAATTTTTTTCTTCAGCTGAATCGACTATGTTCAATTGATTTGGGATATCATTTTGTGTCAAGCCAGATTTGATAGCATTAAAATTGTTAGGTTGTACGATAAAGATCGCAAGAAAAATGAGAATGATGAACAGTGATTTATTCTTCTTCATTTTCAAACACCACCTGACCGTCGTTCAGCTTCAAGTGCTGATACATCATCCATAAAATGTAACCAATTTGTGGTTAGTTCGTTTACAATATCTTGTTTAACATTTAAAGCTAAAAGAGAAATTTCATTCTTCAACATCAATTCTAAAATCTGACTTTGTTGTTGTTTGATATCAGATAATGTTTCTGCAAATTGATTATTGTACAAATTCAATCCGTCATTCATTACGATATTTTGAACTTGCGATAACATAAACTCATTGAAACTTGGATAGTTATATTTTTTTGAAATATCTCGAAGTTGTTCAAACATATCATCAGGTATATTTCTGATTTTGATTTCTTTAGTCATCACTTTCCACCTCTCCTTCATACTCTAACCAACGTGAAATATGATTGCCATAGCGATCCATTTTTTTTTCAAATTCAGAGAGTATCCCTGTCTGTTTTTTCATTTGTTCCAGAACATGGTCAGAAGCTAATTTCATATTTTCTAAATGAGCCACATACAAATCTTGAGCACGATTAAATTTTCCGTACTCAATTTTTTCACGACAGATTGAGAGCAGAAAATCATTAAAGGATTTGGCTTTATTTTTCTTAGCAAGAGATTTTAGATAATTAATTTCATCATCAGTAAGCCCTCTAATCTCAATTCGATTTTGTTTTATATTTGCCATTATTTTAAATTTTCCTTTCTAAAAAACAGCGCCCTTCTTTTTTCTTTTGTCGAAGCAAAAGCAAAAAGAAGCAAAAAAGAAAACTTCAACCTCGCAACATCACGAACCGATACGGTTCTATTTTTGCGGTTTTTCAACACACTAACACACACAGAGGGACTAAGGTCCTTTTTAGGTGTGTTGTGGTAGAAAAGAGCATAAGGGAAACTGTCCCCACGAAGCGTGTGGAGTTGATAGTATCAACGTTTCCAGTACCGGTAATTTTCTCGGTTTCACCTACTTACACACACATGCTATACTTACCTTTACACACTTTATAGGTGTTATACTTACACTGTATTTCTTCTTTACATACTTTTACTTACACCGTTTTTGACTTCGTTTAGAAGTTCAAAACTCAAAAATTAAGACTGATCTTCAGCTGGAAAGTTTCCTTCTTCACGATTTTTCTTCGCTGCTAAACGTTGTTCTTTTTCATCTTCTTTGATGAGGTTTAATTCCATTTTTAACTCTTCAAAAATTGATTCATACGACTGATTTTTATTTTTCTTCAATTGAATTTGAACATAAATTTTACCAATTTGTTTTTGAAGATTCTCTTCTACTTCTTTACGTTCCTGTTCCAAAGTGGCAACTTTTTTCCTTGCCTCTTCTAGTTGATTATCAATTTTTTTTAAATCATTTTTAGCCATTATTACTTCTCCTTTTTTCTAATTTCGTATTTCTTAATTCCTTAATTTATTTCCTGCAAAGCTGGTAATTTTTTCTTTTATAATTTGGAAGTTGCTCCACAAATCGCCATCTAATTTTTTCAAATCAATCACATAAACTTCATGATCATTTTTCTTGATGGTTAGTGTGAAAGAACGTTCATCAATTTTAATTTCCTGTAGAACGATGTACATTGAAGAAAACATTTCTCCTTTATATCCTGGTTTACTACGATAGGTCATTCCATATTCATCAATATCCAGCACAACCCATTTCTGTTTTCTAATCAAACCTTTTGTACTTGTGAATACAGTACGATGCTTTCTAACTGGTTGATTTTCCTTTGGTGCTAATTTAAGTTGTTCTTTCATTTTTCTGCCTTTCTTTTTTTGATTGATTCTAGTATAAGAGATAAATGAAAAAAATTTTTTAAAGGGACAATCATAAAAAATAAACCCCCTTAATTCAAAAATTAAGGAGATTCATTCTCTTTATTCACTATCGTTTATCTTATCCCACAAGGGTTGGAACCAAATAGAGCTTAACAATGGACGATATAATATCTTTGTCAAAATTGTAGAAATTAAAATACTAAACCATAGTACACTCATGGTATCGTAATAATAAAGAATTGTAGAAGAATTAAGATTTACAAACCACTGATAAGTAAGAAAGGCCGACACAGTAAGTAAAATATATAGAGTGAAGCAACAATCAATCATTATAAAAAACATTACATGGTAAAGCTTTTTAAAACTTTTCTTTGATTTCATTTTATTTTACCTCACTTTAATTCATTTCTACAGTTTCAATAGGGTTTGAAAATTCAAATGTTCCATCTTTGACTGCCTGTTTTTTCTTGTCCAAAGACTCCAATTTAGCCTTCAACTTTTCAATGTTTTTATAGGCTGTTTCGATGGTTCTATTCTTCGTTTCGATGTTTGTATCCAGAGTAGCAATATTCTTTTGATTGGCTTCGAGATCATCACCTGTTAGATATTTTGCTTCTGCTTGAAGACTCGCTTTTCGTGAGTTATCATCTTCAATAGATTCCTTCAATTGAGAAATTGATGTTGTCAATTTTTGAGACTGTTCATTCTGGAAATTGATCTCTTTTTCGATTTCCTGAAGAGTAAATTCTTCTCTGGAGACAACTTCAATAGCTTTGATTTCAAGCTGAGGATTTTGAGGAGTTACAAAGAATTGTACAGTGTCCTCTTCTCCAGATTTCTTCTGAGAAACCTTTTTAGAATCACTAGATGGCGATGAAATATTCACATCAATTGAGCTAGAAGAGACTGTCTGATTCGTCACATCGATCGCAAATGCACCAAAATTTTTCGGAACTCCTTTAATAATAACTGATACTTTATTATCAATGATTGGCACAACATCCATCTCTATTTTTGAGTCTTTATGTTGCGCATAGAGTTTCCATTTCAATCGTTTGGCATCGATGCCCCGATCTATCGAAGTCGTAGCATCTTTTGTCTCAAATTGTAAAACGATAATTCCAGTATCTGGTGAATATTCCTGGCTGACCAGTTTTATCTCACCGCTACCATTCGCAAAAACCTGCTTTGTTTTGAGTTGTTCTGAGGTGTATGTTTGTCTTTGTGGTGAGAAAATCGCTCCCATCAAAAGGCTTAACCAGGTCAAAAATAACATTGAGAAAATGACTAGTTTTCTCTTAATAATATTCTCTTGAAACCAAACTTTAGTCTTAATAAATGGCTTCAAAATTGGGCTAGATTTTATCTTTTCAATCCAGGGTTTGAATATTTCAATTAAAGTAGACATTTTATTTCTCCTTCCTGATTTTTTCATAAAACTGATTTGTTAAAGAGTTTATATCTGTCTTTTTTTCAGTAGCCCTAATTATATATAATGATAAAGAAAAAACTATAATAGCTACAAAAATAGTTACAAACATATCTCTCATAAACTCGACATTTCCAAAATAGAATGATTCAAAGACTGTCATAAAAGAAACTTCTTTTACTCCTACCAATTGAAAAAAATTTGAATTCATATCAACTAAATTTACAATTACATATGCATTAAATCCTAAAAAGAGATTTAGTGATACTAAAACTAGGGAAATAAAACCAGATACGAATCCTAAAATTGCAAAGACTCGATACTTCACATTTGTTGCCAACAACATAGCAGAAGTTGATACATCGTCGAAACTTTTTTGTTCACTCGATAGCTTGTAATTTTTTATACCTCTTAAATGTTTGTTAGCTCTTTTCTGCTTCAAACTAGATGATTTAGTTCTTCTCATGCTTCTTATATCCTTTCCAAATAAATGAAACCTTACTTTTCGGCCAAACACTTTTTAGTAACATTAAGAACGCTAATGGCACCCTCTTCGTTTTGATTTCATTTCCAAAGTTATCACATATAGTTATCCTGAAAAGCGGTACAAACCAGATCGCAATCAAGATAGTTCCAACCACCCCATGCGCAATAGCATTTAAAATTTGATACATACTGCCTCCTTAAATACAACCTAACTTTTCAGGTGCCAAATCCAATGTTAGCCAAAGAGCCTCATCTTGAGAAATATGTGTTAGTCTTCCTCCCTCGTCATTAAAACGATGTAGGGTAAACGTTCCATCTGATAATTTTCCTAAAACAACCATTCCTTCATTTGTCCTAGTACGCCATAGTTCACAATCATTTTGAAAGGCTGTCTCGGCCCATTTACTTAGCTTTAACCTTTTAGTCATTTATGGCCTCCTGAATACTTTTCTCATCTGCTACAATCTTTTCCTCTGAATCTCTTGAAGCATATAGATATTTCTTTATTTTCCCCTTACGAATCTTGATGATAGTTGCAGCTTTTTCAACCTGGTATTTTTCTACCAACTTTTGACCTTCTTCTGTCTGAGTGTCAATGTAAAATGTAGGATAGGAACCTTTATTGGCTGCATCTACAACTACACTTTTTCCAACCTGACAGTAAGGACAATCTTTTTTATAAAATACTAGATTTACATTTTGATCAAGTACAGTATTCTGGTATTCCTTCTGAGTAAGGTGAGGATCATAATCTAAGATAAAATAATCTTTATACAGCCTATATCCTCCTAAAACTGCGAGACTCACAAGTAAAATGACAAGAAGAGCCCCTAGAGCTAACTTAACATGCGTAAAAAGCTCTTTCATCCTATCTCCTCCTCATCTATAAAATCAAATATGGAACCTTGAACATAATCAATCTTGGCCAATTCTTTTATTTCTAATTTCAAGTTAGTGAACGTTGTCATCACTTCTTGAAAGAGTAAAGGATCAAATTCCTCGGAATCCAATACACGGACAATTGGCAACATTGGATAATGATCTCTCAACTCCTCCTGCAGGTAATCTGAAATCATTTTATCATTCGAGATAACACTATCTACTCTAATGATCGCTGGAATGCTAGAAATACTCTCCTCGTTTTGATAAAAAGTTAAAGCCACATCCCCTGCAGAAACAGACTCAAATTTTAAATTATCCGATGAAAGTTTAAAATAATAAGCCAATGGTTCCTGACCAACCCCTGTTAGGTAGTATCCTCTAATGATTTTGAATAACTCTGACATCGACCTTTCTCCTTCCTAACAAACTTTTAAAAGTCTAAACGGAGCTTGATACACATCAGGATAGTGAATCAATCTCTTTTTTCTTTGTTCAGGAAGTGGTTTACGGTAATGTTTTTGAAGATACTGAAAAGCTAGTCCCAAGGTATCAAAAACTAAAACTTTATTCTCCCCATTACAAATATAGTCACCTAATTCAAAACTGAAAATTACGTACTTCATTCTTCTTCTCACTTTCTATTTTGGCCAATCATTGCCAATCGATCTGTCTCTAATTCAGAATCATATCCGTTTTCAAAACGAACTTGTTGACGAATCCCTATAAGTGAGAGAACTAAGAAAAGTCCTCCTACAAATATAAGGCTAAAGAATCCAACTAAAATCAAAATCATATCATTCCTCCATAGATTATTTTATATACATTTATATCTGAGTAATAATCGTAGATATAAATGTAAGGCAGATTGCGGGTTTTTAAAATTATCCAATATCAAGCTCAAATAAAGATAGTTGTTGTGTTTGTTTAAAGCCATCTTTAACCCTTTCTATCACTCTCTGAGTGAACTCTATACTTTCTTCAAAGAAAGCAGCAATATTGGCCATATAAGCCTCCTGACGTTCTTTCTTCACCTTGATAAGGGAAAGCAAGATTGCTTTGATAGAGGCTAATCTGATGCCTCCTCCACGGCCGTGTTTGACTGTGAAGAAGATCTTTTGTTCTGTTTTGAGAACCTTCAATACTTTGTCTAATGAGCGCTCAGGAATGTTCAACTTCTCTCGTATCTCTTTTTTCGTCGTCTGGATAAATGGATCCTCGGATTGATAGAAACCTTCTAAATAGGCCATTACGTCTGTTTTCCATTCATAGAGATGACTATTCTTCCTGTCAGCACGTTTCTTCTTAAATTTGTACCAACGTTGCTTCACAAAGAGATCTGAAGCCTTGAGTTCCTGATTGACCCATGCTTTACATAAAGTCATCACATAATCACGACTAGCAGCTTCATATTTTCCTGAGTAGGCGCTTGTAATAATCTTATGATATTCAGCTGAAGAGAGTGGTTCGTCTAGATTCGCATTAAAACTAGAAAGAACCTCCTCACATTCTTCCTGATCGATTCCTGAAGAGAAGTTGGCTAAAGCTAACGTGAAAAGAACGTTGTTTCTTCCCATCAATGCTTTTCCACCTTTGATATTTCCCTCTCTCATCAGCAATTGATACCAGGGTTCATCAATCTGTTTCACCCCTTCAGAGCCTGAAATAACCGTCAAATTGGGCTTTTTACTTGGGAAAGGAAGTTCTGATTGCTTCATTGACCAATCTAACCACTCCTGGAACGAATAGGTATAGTCAGGTTCAAAGAATTCGACATTATCAGTTCGAGGAATACGAGCAATCCCAAAATGGTTACAAGTCAAATCTACTGGTAAAGTTTGAGCAAAGTAATTTCTCAAATTTTGAGAGATAGCTTTAGCCACCTTCACCACTCGAAATTGAGAATGAGCTGTAACATAAGCTGATTCTGAGAGGACAAAATAGGCTTGAAATCCCTTATCAGATTTTAGAATCAACGTTGGCATAAAACCTAACTCCAGAGAAGCGGTTAAAATATCTCCTGTCGTCATTTCTTCAGCTGCAGAGGTAATATCGAAGTCAATGTAGAATGTGTTAATCTGTCTAAGATTATCTTCAGAGTGCCCACGTGTAATCCGTCGACCAGCATCGCTATAGCTTCCGTAGCAATATACGTTAGGGGTCCAGTGCGTAAACTGATCCTGGTTCTCCAGCAATGATTCGACAGAGGTTAAAACAACACCACGTGCCTTAACCATATTCGCTTTTGAACGATAAGCAAATACCGATCCTCGTCTTCCTTCTTCAGCTGAAGAGATGAGCTGTAGATGGCTATTCTTAAATTTTTGTGTTCTTAATCCGTCCTTTGTGATGATGGATAAGCATTTTAATAAATCAATCTTTTTCATGTTTTTTAATTTCTACAAATCAACTATAAGAATCTCTTGTTTTTTTAATCCACAAAATGGACAATACCCATATTCAGTAGTACTTGTATTGTGCTGATTCTCAACACTCACTTCTGCTATCCAAAAATACTCTTTTCTACAAGATGTTTTAATTGGAACTAAATCAATTTCATCCCTCTCCACCTTTGTTTCGTTTTGTAATAGTTCATCTAGAAGACGTTCCCAAGTACAAACATGCTCCTTTAATACTGCTTCTTTCATGATAATTACTCCTCATTGATTCTCATACTTTTAGGTAGCTTTTTACTCGGTAAACAGTAACCTTCAGATAAGTCCCTTTTGCTATAAAATTCAGGACTATATGTCATGATGTGATCACTTCTTCTCCATCCTCGACGAAGTTGTTTGTAAGATAAAGAAACACGCTTCTCAATTTCTTTAAAACTAAATCCCAGCTTCAAATAGGTTGTTACAATAGTTGTAGCATGTTCTTTGGACTCTTCGCTTCTTGTTCTTCTCTGAAAGTTAATCTGCTTATCTTCTTCATTTAATGCTATCTGATAGGCAATAAACAACTTCCGCATTTCCATAATTTTATGTTGCCAGACCAAGCTGTAAGGTTGTCCTGAATATCGATTCACTAAGTCCTTTACGGGTTGTTTAAATTTCAGCTGAAGAGGATCGAATTCTCCAAGGTCAGAAAACGGATCAATGAAACCTAATGGTTCGCTTTGAATTAATTCATTGTATAGCGCTTCTCTGTCCATTCCAATATATCTCCTTCTGTCAAATGCACGTCATTGAGTCAAATAAGCTTAATTGGATGGCTGTAGGCGCTTGTTCGCTGTTTCCATTCTTATCATGATCGATAACGTCAAAGATTTCTAACGTGTCTAAATTCATTACAATCTCTAATCCTATCATCATTTAACTCCTTTCAAATAGAATTTTAAGCGAACAAAAAAGAGAACAGATTTCTCTGTTCTCCTAAAAATATTGAATTATTTGATTTTCTAAAAACTCTTACTACTTACTGATAGATTTCGATCTTGCTCTCGATTAAAAATAATAAAAGAGGCTCAAATCGAGCCTCTTCGTTTCATTCATTAGTTTGGATAAATGTAAGTAACATAACCTTCAGATGTTGTAGTTGGGTTGAACCATCCACGTTTGTTACCGATTGTACGATCTCCACCATAGTTTGATTCTGATACTTGAATACGAGTAGTTGAATCAACTGCTGTAACAACCGCTACGTGTCCATAGCCACCATCATTCCAACATGCAATCGCACCAACTTGTGGTTGAGAACCAGTACGGAAACCTGCAGCTGCTGCACTTGTAGCCCACTGTGCTCCGTTACCCCAGTAATCTCCAGCCCAAGGTGCTAATGTTTTAGCTCCCCAAGTACATTCACCAGTTGGATAACTTGAAGCATTTGTACTGTATGTTGGACGTTGTCTAGTAGGAGTCGGAGTAGGTGTAGGTGCTGGAGTGTAGCTTGAGTCCTCGTCGTCAGATGCTGATGCTGACGTTGATGTAGATGTAGATGTTGCTTGCACTTGAGCTGAGAAACTTGTGTTTCCAGAAGCAACAACTGATTGTTGTTGACTTGTTTGACGTGCTTTATAAGCTGCCTCTGCTTCAGCTGCTGCTTTCGCTTCTGCCTCTGCTGCTGCTTTTTGTTCCAACAAGGTAGCTTTCTCGCCTTCTGCAGTAGCTTTCTCTGCAGCAAGGTTCAACTCAGCAACTTTTAACTCCGCCTGTTTTGTTGTCAATGTCTGTGCATCGTCAGCAAGCGTTTGTTGGTTCGCAATGACAGTATTGATTGCTTCATTATTTGCGACTTGTTTTTCTGAAATTGATTTTTTATCAGCTTTTTGTTGCTCTAACATTTTGTTGTTAGCCGATACAATCTCGCTCATAGCCGCAACACGGGAAATAGCTTCTGTAATTGATTTTGAATTTACAATTGTGTTGATATAGCTAGTTGCAGCACCGTTTGTTTGTGCGCTACGTGCTTGTTTTTCCAAAGATTCATTACGAGCAACAATATTCTTAGAGAGCTCTGTAATTTCTCCTTCAAGTTTTTTAGATTCCGCTTGTAGTGTTTCATTTTCAGCTTGCAAGTTTGCTTGCTGTGTTTGAATGGCTGTAACTTGCGTTTGGATTTCATCTACCTGTTTTTGAGCTTCTTTTTGTTGAGCTGTCAAGTCACTAATCTTACTATCTTGAGCAGCAATTTTTTCATCAGTTGTTTCAGCATGAACAGTTGTTAACACTGCCACTTGAGACACCAATACTGTACTTAATAAAAGTGACGCTAAGATTTTTTTCTTCATATTGTGTAGATACTCCTTCTATTTAAGACATTACTAGTATACCAAAAAAAGACATAATAAATATTACGCCTTTGTTACATTTTTATTTCTTTCTTATAGATAATATTTTTCAAAAATATATTGGAAAATAAGCATCCATAAAAAGTTTAAAATCATTGATGGGACAAGGCTGTAAACAATGAAAACTGGCATTGATTCTACTGTCAGTCCTATAGCAAGGGCCAGAAGATAACTACCCATATCAAATAGGAAGCTCATCACAACTATTGTTAACATTCTCGTCCAACGGTTCAACAAAGTTACACTATTAAACTTGTGAAGTGAGGCACCTATCAAGATAAATAAAAGTGTCGCAATTCCTATCGAGTGGAAAAAATAGATATCGTACACCAAACCTGCTATACAGCAATAAGCTAAATAGAAGTATTCTGATACCTCAATTGTCTCAAACAAGAGAAATAAAAACAGGAAATGACTTGCTAAGTGAAAATGTGGATAAAAGGATTCTACTAATTGACCAATATGTGCATCAATTAGCACAAGAAAAGGAAGTAAAAAGAAAATACCAACTTGTTTTAACAGTCTCATTGCTAATTCCCCACTAACTCTACCACATGAAGATCTTTAGTATCAGCACTTAACTTTACTGTTACCTCTCGTGTTAGATAATCACTGCTATGAGTTGTAGCAACAACCTCTCCAACAGGAATATCCTTAACATTAAAGTTTCCAAGCCCCCCTGTAGTCACCCTATCTCCGGCACTAATGTCGTTGTTACTGTTTAATTGACTAATTTTAAGAAGTTCGGTTTCTTTGTCATAACCAACGATAATTCCGTAAATTTCAGTAGAACCATGCAAGATTTTAACGGAAATTTTGTCTGAATTTTCGGTGTTTGTCAATAGGTTGATCGTTGTTGAATGATCCTCCACTTTTGAAACACTGCCAATCAAGCCCCCGTTTGCAATGGCCAACATATTTTCAGAAGCACCCTTTGAACTTCCTGCATCTATCGTTAACTCTTGCTTCCAAAATACCGGTGAGCGCGTAATCACATCTGCTGCTAAGTTTTTTGTAGCCTGCAATTTTGACTTCATATCCAGCAACTGACGTAGTTGTTCATTTTCATTTTTTAAACTTTCTGATTGATTAGACTCCACTTCTAGTTTGTAGAGTTGCTTTTTTAAGCTTTCGTTTTCATTGTAAGTCTGCGTCAAATGTCCCAAATCTGATTTGAAAGTATCAAACCACTGAAAGGGTTTTTGGACAATTCTATCTACTAAGGAAATCCCATCTCCTAGTTTTGTCACGATAGCGCTTGAATAGGTTGTCACTAATAGTACAGAAACTGCCAGAACTGTGACAAAAACGATGATTAGATATTTTGATTTTTTAAAACGGTTCATATTCCTACCTTTATACTAAAAATCTGCTACAGTGAGCTTCTTATCAATCCTACAAACCTGCTAAGATTTTAAGAAAAATAAGAAACATCCCAGTACCAAAATCACAAGAATTGCCAGTGTATCCTTTTGACTCCATCTCAATTGTCTATACTGACTTCTACCCTTTCCTCCCTGATAACCACGCGCTTCCATGGCTATTGCCAATGAATCTGCACGCTTTAAGCTCGTCGCAAAAAGAGGAATTAAAATTGGAATCATAGCCTTTACTTTTTGAACGATGCTTCCCTCGCCAAAATCAACTCCACGAGCTTTTTGAGCATTCATAATTCTCGTCGTGTCATCCATCAAAGTTGGAACAAAACGCAAACTCATTGATAACATCAGACCAATTTCATGAACGGGAACTTTCACGCGTTTCAGCGGTGCTAAAAGAGCTTCAACTGCGGCTGCCAGACTCAAAGGCATGGTCGTTAAGGTTAGCAAGGTTGAAAAGAAAATAATTAACACAAAACGACAGAAAATGATTCCCGCTTGTTGCAAAGCATAATCCGTTATTCTTATAAAAGAAAACTCAAATAGGACATTTCCACTTGAAATGAAAAAGAGCTGAAAAAGAGTCGTAAAAGCAATCAAGAAGAACATGGATTTTAATCCCTGAATGAAAAATGAGAGGGAAACGCCTGACAAAGCGATAAATATACCTGTCGCTATAAACAAAATGAGATTGGTGAGAGGATTATTGGCCCAAAATACAATCAAAATCAGCAGAATCATGGCAAGCAATTTACTACGTGGATCCAAACGATGAATGATGGAATCCCCCGGTATATAACGCCCTAAAATCATACTATCCATTTAGCGACTCCTTAAACTCCTCTATCTTGATTGGCAGTTTTTTAAAAGCTACACCCCTATCTGCCAAACGTTTACAAAAGGCTGTTATTTTAGGCACACCTAACTGTACTTTTTCCATAGAGGCTACATCTTGGAAAACTTCGCTCGGTTTACCACTTTTGACTAAACGCCCCTTTTCCATAACATAGACCTGATCAGCATACGTAGCTACGTCATCCATCAAATGCGTTACCAGAACGATTGTCATTCCAGAAAGGTGGAGTTTTTTAAACAAGGTCATCAATTCTTTTCTGCCCAGAGGATCTAGCCCTGCTGTTGGCTCATCCAAAACCAGGACAGTTGGCTCCATGGCTAGCATACCTGCTATAGCCACACGTCTCATCTGGCCACCCGAAAGTTCAAAAGGACTGCGCTCAAAAAGTGACTCATCAATGCCTACCAAGGCTAACTTTTCACGCGCAATTTTCTTGGCCTCTTCCTCAGAAACTCCAAAATTTTGCGGTCCAAATGCAACATCTTTCAAAACAGTCTCTTCGAAAATCTGATTTTCAGCAAATTGAAACACTAGACCAACTTGCTTTCGAATCTGACGAATTTCTTTATTTGTTGATGTAGGGGTAATGACGGTATCGAAAACTCGAACAGAACCCTTACTTGGTACCAATAGGCCATTTAAAAGCTGTAAAATCGTTGATTTCCCACTACCTGTGTGCCCTACTAAAGCTGTATAGGAACCATCCTCAATCGTCAAAGAAACATCAGTCAAGGCTGATGAAGATAGGGGAGTCCCCTCTTGATAAGTAAAGCTCACATTTTCTAGAGTAATTCCCATAGCTTGTCCTCTAGCTCTCCTTCTGTCAAATAGCTATCCGGCAACTGATAGCCAGCCTCTCTCAAAGATCCTCTCAATTGATTAGTAAAAGGCTCATCTAACCCTATCTGGTCAAGGTCATCCCGAGAAAAAAGTTCTCTTGGGCTGCTGGTTGACTCCACTTGGCCTTTTTTCATGACCAAGACACGGTCACTCATCGCAACTTCTTCCAAGTCATGTGTAATGGAGACGACTGTCATCTGGTGGTCTTTTCGGATCTCTTGAACTGTCTGAATCAGTTCTCTGCGGCCCTCGGGATCCAACATACTTGTAGCCTCATCCAGAATTAAAATAGCTGGCCTCAGGGCAACAACTCCTGCAATAGCCACCCGTTGTTTTTGTCCACCAGATAAACGAGCTGGTTCTCTCTTCTTAAAGTCCAGCATCCCTACCAACTCCAAAGATTCAGACACTCTCCTCTTCATTTCTTCACGAGGAAGTCCCTGATTTTCTAAGCCAAAGGCGACATCATCTTCAACAGTTGCCCCCACAAATTGGTTATCTGGATTTTGAAAAACCATACCAATTTGACGGCGTAAGTCCCAAACATTCTCAGAGGACAACAACTGCCCATCTATCCAGATTTCCCCAGACTCTGCTTCAAGCAAGCCATCAAGCAAACGGATAGTTGTCGATTTCCCACTCCCATTATGACCTACAATCGAAAGCCATTCTCCCCGTTTCACGTGAAACGAGACATTATTAACGTCATAATGTTCCTGGTCTTCCTTGTAACGAAAAGACAGATTTTTTACTTCAATAATCGATTTCATTTCGAACCAAATGTCCCTTTGAATACATGAGCGCTACCCTTAAAATAATCATAGCCAGAGTAGATAGTGAAAAACAAAGCGATATAAAGCAACAGTTGACCAATTAAATTCCAATGTAAGAGCAAAAAGATAATGGCAAACATCTGACTAAAGGTCTTGATTTTCCCTGGCATCGCTGCTGCTAGAACTGTCCCTCCAGTCTCAACAAGCAACAAGCGTAAGCCTGTCACCGCAAGTTCACGACAGACGATAATAGCAACAACCCAAGCTGGAGCCATACCTAACTCAATCAACATGATGAAAGCTGACATAACCAACAGCTTATCGGCCATCGGATCAGCAAATTTTCCAAAATTGCTGACTACATTCCATTTACGAGCAAGGTAGCCATCGAGATAATCCGTTATACTAGCAACTGCAAAGATGATCGCTGCTAGCAAATGACTGCCTTGTGAATGGCCCAAAGTCAAAATAAGAATAAAGAGAGGTATAAAGAGAATTCTACCAATAGTTAATACATTAGGAATTTGTTCTTTTTTCATTGATTTTTCCTTAATCTGTAGTAAATGTAAGTGTCACAGTTCCAGTCTGAGTTGTCAGCTTCGAAGTATCAATCGTTTGATTGTCCACAGTCACAGTAACTCCCTTTACCACACCCAAAGTAATAGTTACAGAATCTTTCGTTGAAACTGTTGTTTTTGCATTCTTATTGTCTGCGGATAGTGTCACACCACCTTCCAACTCACTTCCCGAAACACTAACCCAGCTAGTCGTATCTGAAACTGCCAGCTGAACAGTAGCTGTTTCCTTACTCGTTTTATAGAGAGCTTCAATGCGGTTTCCTTCGCCTGACACTGTAATAGTTGATTCCGTAGTAGAAGACGAGCTAGACGTCTGACTACTAGAAGATGAACTAGATGAGGTTGTTGAACTAGTTGAGTTCACAACGCTATAATTAGCTGAAGAAGGACTTGGCTGAGTTTGGATGTAGTTCCAAACATAGTAAGTCACAAAAATTAAAATCGACAAAGCAAATAGAACGAAATAAAACAAAGGAAGATAAGACGTTTTTTTCTTATTTGATCGTCTGCGACCAGACAAGTCTTCTTCATCAACATCAACCTCTTCATAAGTGATCATACTACCTGAATCATAGGCGTCCAAAACAATTCTCTCATCCAACTCTACTGCCCAGGCATATTTTCTTAAAAAAGAACGAGCGTAGAAGGTACTAGGAAGTAAATCGAAATCATCAGCCTCCATGGCCTCTAGAAAATGCAACTGAATTTCAGTTTTTTCCTGTAATTCTTCCAAACTCAATCCCTGGTTAATTCTAGCTAAACGTAGAACCTCGCCAATTGTTTTTTTTCTCATACGTATCATTCCTTCTTTCTAGTATTAGTCATCTTTTAAGCTGGAAAGATGGTAAAATCAACTAAATCACCATCATCAATCAAACGATGTCCAGCTTCTAGAACATCTTCCAAAGTAATTTCCTGTAAAATTTTTGGAAAATCAAAAATTGTTTCTCCGCGATCCATCGGATCGTATTGAGTTGCAATAAATTCCAAGGAGTTCATGCTACTGAAAAACTCCCCAAACATCTCACTCTTAACAAGATCTAAATGTTCCTCTGTAATATCCGTATCACTACTAAACTGACGAATCGCTTTCCGAAATTGATGCGACAGAGAAACAGGCTCTTTGGTATCCATTGTCAATATCACAAAATGAAAGCGACTGTTGACTTCAACCTCAAGTGACAATGACGCATCTAACTTCCCAGACTCATATAACCTTTGAAAACGATCTGAGGTCCAGCCAAACATCATCGTAAATAGTATTTTCAATAAAATATTGTAACGATAAGACTCAGCTTCTATTATTTGCCCATTACCTCTAATCGCAACAGCAAGTTTGGGTGAAGAAACTTCCATCCGAAGACTATCTGTTTGCTTCACAGGCTGCAAGGGTAGTTTCTCTTTTGTAACTGTAAACTGTTCTAAAGTCTTCTTTTCCTTTTTCGAAAAGTATTCCTCTACAACTTTTACATCAATATTTCCAGCTAAAAACAATGACATGTTGACAGGTTTGTAAAACTCTGTAAAGTTCTCTTTTAAATTTGAAACCTGAATCTCAGAAATTGATTTTTCACTTCCAACAATATCTGTTGCTAAAGGAGTATCAGGATAAAGGTTGGCTAATGTTGCAAAAAATAAACGTGAGTCTGGATCGTCTTGGTACATCTCTCGTTCTTGCTGGATAATAGCCTGTTCCCTCAAAACAGACTCTTCTGTAAAATGAACATCTCCGACTAACTCATTTAGCATATCTAAATTCTCTAATAGATGGTCAATTGTTGAAAAAAGATAGCTGGTCTTAGTAAAGCTTGTAAAGGCATTACTGTCCGCACCTAATCGAGTAAAAGCTGCCATCATATCCTCAGAATTTTCTCTTTCAAACAATTTATGTTCAAGAAAATGTGCAATTCCTGCTGGATGATGACGTAAACCTTTTTCCAAGCTTGTATAAGTTGCATCTACAGAACCAAATTGAACCGTTACAATCCCATAAACCTCATTGAAATCTTGCTTATGGAGTAAAGAAACTGTCAATCCATTTGACAATTGTGTTTTGTAGACTGTTTCCTTTACAGCAGGATAGTATTTTTCTTCAAAAGTAACCTTTGTCATTCTACTCCTTCCATAAAGTAAATCGCTTGTAACTTCAAACTGTTGGCAACTTTACATACAGCTTCTTTATCAACACTCTCTAATTTTGCCACCAATCGATCAATATCAAAGCTTGATTTCCCCAATAGAGCATTCAAATAGGCTCTTTCAACCAGGGTCTGTTGATTATCTTGAGCCATCAACAAAGATCGTCGAATCATCTCCTTGGTTTGTTCAAGTTCAAAATCTGTAAAGTTACCCTTTTTCAGATCTAGCAATTGATGATTCATCATTTTTCTAGCCTGATTTCGATTTTCTCTATCAATACCCGCATACATCCTTAACAGACCACTAAACAAATCCAATTGACTAGAGACTGAATAGGCTATTCCAGCATTTTCACGAACATTTGTAAAGAGTTTCGAATGTGCGAATTCACCCAACAGACCATTCATAACAAGCATGGGCAAATGCTCATCATCACCATATTCTACAGGAGAATGATAGCCTAATTCCAAAATAGATTGCCCAACATTCCTCTGAAACATTCCTTCTCGTAGAACATTCGAATAAGATTGATGGTACTGGATAGTGACGCCGTTCTCTCTAGCTGTAAAGGGTAATGACTTCAGTGATTCTGTAATTTCTACTTCGTTGAAATCACCTAAGAAAAAGAAATCAATACAATCATTCTTCAGAGCATTTTGAAAGCACGTGTAGCTACTTTCCGGAGACTCATTTGAAATGCTATTTCGTAAATCACTGTATCTCAATTGAAGACGCTCATCATGGAAGAACAAGCTATCCAACTCCTTATGAGCAAAATAAAATGAATCATCCATATCAGTAGCTAAACTAGCCAATAATTGTTTTTTTTCAATTTTAAATAAGGCTGGCTCAAAAGCACCATCTTGAACTAAGGGGGAAAATAAAGTCTGTTTCACCAATTCCAAAATTTGAGAAGTCAAGACATTCTTTTTACTTAAAAAATCATCTCTCACATAGGTAAATGTTAGATCAAGAATATGTGCCTGTCCCCTACGATAAGCACCTGTAGAAATATCTGTTCCATATAAACTTGCCAAGTATCTGCGAAATGCTTGTGATGTTGGGTAAGCTTGATTTGCCGTCTCCAACATACTTGCACTTAACATGCGTCCTGCTATTGTCTCAAGAGATAAGGGAGCAGTAAAACGAATAGTAATTTTATTTGTTTTAAACTTTTTGGATTGAACAAAATGTGCTGAAATTCCAGGCACCAATTCCATACCTTACCTCCTTACATATAGAGTTCTATTATACCACGAAAATCAAAATTTTTCTTGTTCTCTTTATAGCTTTAAAGAGTAAAACCGTTTTCATTTCAACTGACTTTCCTTCAGCTATTTCGATGAAAATATGGTATAATACCAAAGATTGAGGTGAATTATGGAATACAAATTATTTGAAGAATTTATCACGCTCCAAGCCCTCCTAAAAGAGCTTGGAATTATACAAAGCGGCGGTGCTATCAAAGCCTTTTTAATAGAGCATCAAGTTTACTTTAATGGTGAGTTAGAAAGTAGACGTGGGAAAAAAATCCGTATTGGAGATACAATTGACATTCCTGATTTAAAGGTTGACATCACCTTGACACAACCAAGTTTAAAAGAGCAAGAAGAATATCAAGCAGACAAGATTGAGAAAGAGCGAATTGCTAAACTTGTCAAAGAGATGAATAAAGGTGTCAAGAAAGAAAAACAAAAAACTTCTTCATCACCTAAGACCAAACAAGCTCCACGTTTTCCAGGAAGATAACTATGTGGCTCCAACATTTAACAATTAAAACCTTTCGAAACTATAAAGAGGCAAAAATTGATTTCAATCCAAAATTAAATATCTTTCTAGGTCAAAATGCACAAGGAAAAACCAATATTCTAGAAGCAATCTATTTCTTGGCCTTGACACGTAGTCATCGGACTCGGACAGATAAAAATCTCATTCATTTTGATGACGAGCAACTCCATCTTTCTGGCTTGCTACAGAAAAAAACAGGTTCTATTCCTCTAGAAATTGATTTAACGCCAAAAGGGCGTGTGACTAAAGTCAATCACTTAAAGCAAGCTCGCCTCTCAGACTACATCGGACATATGAATGTGGTCCTCTTTGCACCTGAAGATCTCCAGTTAATTAAAGGGGCCCCCTCTGTTCGTCGAAAATTTATAGACATTGAACTGGGACAAATTAAACCAATCTACTTGTCAGACCTATCAAACTATAACCATATACTCAAACAAAGAAATACCTACCTAAAATCCAGCCAAAAGATTGACGAAACATTTCTGTCAGTCTTAGATGATCAGTTAGTAGAATACGGTTGTCGCGTCATAAAGCATCGGATAAAATTCATTAAAGAGTTAGAGAAATTTGGTCAAAAAAAACACTTAGAAATTTCAAATCAATTAGAAGAGTTGTCAATATTTTATCAATCATCTGTCAACTTCACTGATGAAGAACAGCTAACGAATTCTTTTGAAATCGCTTTAGAAAAAAGTAGATCCAGAGATTTATTTAAAAAGAATACTGGTGTTGGTCCTCATCGAGATGATATTTCTTTTTATATAAATGGGATGGATGCTAGTTTTGGAAGCCAAGGCCAACATCGTAGTCTCGTCCTGTCTATAAAATTAGCAGAAATCGAACTAATGGAAAGTATTACTACAGAATCCCCGATATTATTGCTTGACGATGTTATGAGCGAGCTTGACAACACTAGACAACTAAAATTATTAGAAACGATTTCTCAGTCAATCCAAACCTTTATCACAACAACAAGCTTAGACCATCTTCAAAACCTACCAGAAAATCTAAGTATCTTCACTATTCAGGATGGTAAAGTTGCTGTAAACTAAAATTGACAATATTGTAAAAGAACTCCTGTTTTCACGGGAGTTCTTTTTATCTCTTTTACATAGAATAATTTGGTGCCTCATTAGTAATTTGTACATCATGAGGGTGGCTTTCTTTCAAACCAGCACCAGACATTTCAATAAATTGAGCATTATCGTGTAGTTCTTTAAGGTTAGCTGCACCACAGTAACCCATACCAGAGCGGATACCACCAATCATTTGGAAGACAATATCAGCTACCGCTCCTTTATAAGCAACACGACCTTCAATTCCTTCTGGAACAAGTTTGTTTGCTTCATTGACAGAACCTTGGAAGTAACGATCGCTTGAACCTTTCTTCATTGCTGCGATTGATCCCATACCACGGTAAGTCTTGAATTTACGTCCTTGGAAGATTTCAGTTTCACCTGGTGCTTCGTCTGTTCCAGCAAACATTGATCCAAGCATAACAGCATTTCCACCTGCAGCAAGGGCTTTTACAATATCTCCAGAATACTTGATTCCACCGTCAGCAATGATCGTTTTTCCATATTCACGCGCAACAGCTGCTGCATCATAGATTGCTGTAACTTGTGGTACACCAACCCCTGCAATCACACGAGTGGTACAGATAGAACCTGGTCCAATTCCAACTTTGACAACATCTACACCTGCTTCGTAAAGAGCACGCGCACCTTCTGCAGTGGCAATATTACCCGCAATCAAAGTGCGGTCTGGGAAGTGAGCACGAATTTCAGCAATTTTACGTAGAACACCAGCAGAGTGACCATGGGCAGTATCAATAACAATTGCGTCAGCACCTGCTTCAAAAAGGGCTTCGGCACGTTCAAATGTATCTGAAGTAACACCTACTGCACCTGCAACTAAGAGACGACCAAACTCATCTTTGGCAGCATTTGGAAATTCAATCACTTTTTCAATGTCTTTAATAGTAATCAAGCCAGAAAGACGACCTTCTTCATCAACTAAAGGAAGTTTTTCAATACGGTGTTCTTGAAGAATGCTCTCAGCTGTTGCAAGATCTGTACCAACAGGAGCAGTAACAAGATTTTCACTGGTCATGTGGTTTGAGATTGGCTGATTGTAATCTGAAATAAAGCGAAGATCTCGGTTTGTTAGAATACCAACCAATTTACGATTTTCAAGTGTCTCTACAACTGGAACACCACTGATACGGTAACGTCCCATCAGTTCATCTGCTTCAGCAATAGTGTGTTCTGGAGTCAAGAAGAATGGATCAATAATAACACCATTTTCAGAACGTTTTACCTTGCGAACTTCATCTGCCTGTTGCGCAATAGACATATTTTTATGGATTACTCCAAGACCACCTGCACGAGAAATGGCAATAGCCATTTGACTTTCTGTGACTGTATCCATGGCGGCTGTTATAATTGGGATATTTAAAGTCAGATTATCTGCCAATTTTGTTGTTAAATCTGCATCATTAGGCAACACATGACTTTCTGCTGGAATGAGCAATACATCATCAAAGGTAAAACCTTTTTTCAAAAATTTAGTATCCCAATTAGACATTGAAGTTTCCTCTTTTCTTTCTTTTTGAGCTTGACTCTTTTTGTATTGTATCTATCATACCATTCTATGAAAATTTGTCAATTATATTTATGGTAGAAATCATAAAAAAACTATCCCTGTGATCCTATGGAAGAGATAGTTTTACGATTCATATTTTATCTATAATTTAAAATAATTTAGTCCCATTGCTCCCTTAACTTCAGATAGAGTTTGCCCCGCAACCTCACGCGCTTTCTCACTACCTTTTTGAAGCATATTGTACACTTCTCCCATATCCTTAGCAAATTCGATACGGCGCTCACGAATAGGACCAAGTTCGCGTTCTAATATTTCAAGTAGATAACGTTTCGTCTTTACATCACCAAGACCACCACGTTGATAATGTTCTTTCATATCCGCAATTTCTTGAGCATCTTCTGGACGACCAAACACATCTAGATAATGGAAAACCATATTTCCTTCAATCTTACCTGGATCCTCTACTCGAATATGGTCCGGATCAGTATACATACTCATGACTTTTTTACGCAAAGTATCTGCATCATCAGCTAGATAAATACCATTATTAAGGGATTTAGACATTTTAGCATTTCCATCTAAACCAGGCAAACGCCCTGCTCTCTCATTTTCTGGATAAATACCTTCCGGCTCCACCAAGACCTCACAATTATAAGCATGATTAAAGGAACGAACAATCTCGCGAGTTTGCTCAATCATTGGTTTCTGATCTGTCCCAACAGGAACATAATTAGCCTTGAAGGCAGTAATATCTGCTGCTTGCGCAATCGGATAAACTAAAAATCCTGTCGGAATACTTTCTCCAAACCCTTTCTGAGCGATCTCTGTTTTCACTGTAGGATTGCGCTCTAAACGTGCTAGTGACACCAAATTCATATAGTACATAGACAGTTCAGCTAACTCTGGAATCTGACTTTGAATAAAGATAGTTGATTTACTTGGATCCAATCCAACTGCTAGATAATCCAAGGCAACATTCCCAATTGATTCTACAATCGTTTGAGGATCTTTGGCGTGATCTGTCAATGCTTGTTGGTCCGCCAAAAAAACAAACATCTCATACTTGTCTTCTTCCTGCAGTAATACTCTATTTTTAAGACTCCCAACATAATGTCCAATATGCAGTTTTCCTGTTGGGCGATCTCCTGTTAAAATAATGGGTTTCGTCATTTTTTTCTCCTTCAAAATGGTCTCTTCAATTATAGCATTTTTTTGTTAAAATAACAGAAAATTATTAAAATCAAACAACTAACTCATTGTAAATAGACCTGTAAACTTAATTGACATAAAATTGACAAACAAAAATTTGAATATTTCTCTCTTTTCTAGTAGAATAAATATATTACATATTATAGGAGAAAAACATTGCTTACAGTATCTGATGTTTCACTACGTTTTAGTGATCGCAAACTTTTTGATGATGTCAATATCAAATTTACAGAAGGAAATACATACGGATTGATTGGTGCTAATGGTGCTGGGAAGTCTACATTCTTAAAAATCTTAGCTGGTGATATCGAGCCAACAACTGGTCACATCTCTCTTGGTCCAGATGAACGTCTCTCTGTTCTCCGTCAAAATCATTTTGACTATGAAGATGAACGAGTTATTGATGTCGTCATTATGGGAAATGAAAAACTTTACAACATCATGAAAGAAAAAGATGCCATTTACATGAAGGAAGATTTTTCAGATGAAGATGGTGTTCGTGCAGCCGAACTCGAAGGTGAATTTGCTGAACTTGGAGGTTGGGAAGCAGAAAGTGAAGCGTCTCAACTACTTCAAAACCTAAACATTCCAGAAGAATTGCACTATCAAAACATGAGCGAATTGGCCAATGGTGAAAAAGTGAAGGTTCTCCTTGCCAAAGCACTTTTTGGCAAACCAGATGTTCTTCTCTTGGACGAGCCGACCAACGGGTTGGACATCCAATCTATTACTTGGCTAGAAGACTTCTTGATTGACTTTGATAACACCGTTATCGTAGTATCCCACGACCGTCACTTCTTAAACAAAGTGTGTACTCATATGGCCGACCTTGACTTTGGAAAAATCAAACTCTATGTCGGAAACTACGACTTCTGGAAGGAATCTTCTGAGCTTGCTGCTAAATTGCTAGCAGACCGTAATGCCAAGGCAGAAGAAAAAATTAAGCAATTGCAAGAATTCGTTGCTCGATTCTCTGCTAATGCTTCTAAATCAAGACAAGCAACGTCTCGTAAAAAAATGCTTGACAAGATTGAATTAGAAGAGATTGTGCCATCTAGTCGTAAATATCCATTTATCAACTTTAAAGCAGAACGTGAGATTGGTAATGATCTCTTGACAGTAGAAAATTTAACTGTAAAGATTGATGGCGAAACTATCCTAGACAATATTAGTTTCATCTTGCGTCCAGGTGACAAGACTGCTCTTATTGGACAAAATGACATCCAAACGACTGCATTAATTCGTGCAATTATGGGTGACATCGACTATGAAGGAACTGTCAAGTGGGGAGTTACTACTAGCCGTTCTTACTTGCCAAAAGACAACTCGGCTGATTTTGCAGGAGGAGAGTCAATCCTTGACTGGTTGCGTCAATTTGCAAGTAAAGAAGAAGATGACAATACCTTCCTACGTGGTTTCCTTGGTCGTATGCTCTTCTCTGGTGATGAGGTTAACAAACCTGTAAACGTCTTGTCAGGGGGAGAAAAAGTACGTGTCATGCTTTCAAAACTCATGCTCTTGAAATCAAATGTCCTTGTACTTGATGATCCAACAAATCACTTGGACTTGGAATCTATCTCAAGCTTGAACGATGGATTGAAAAACTTTAAAGAATCAATCATCTTTGCTAGTCATGACCACGAGTTTATCCAAACTTTGGCAAACCATATCATTGTTTTGTCTAAGAATGGCGTCATTGATCGTATTGATGAAACCTACGATGAATTCCTAGAAAATGCAGAAGTACAAGCAAAAGTTAAAGAACTTTGGAAAGATTAAATAAGACTTCAAAACTCAGTTGGGGTAACCAACTGAGTTTTCTATCATTCTACGAGGTAACATGAAATCATTTTTTAAAACATATTGGACCTATTTTGTTTCTTTCATCATTCCTTTAGTAATTATGACTGGAGTATACTTAACTCAAGGTATCTACTGGAATAGCGATGCATCTCCACTATTAGGAGACGGTTTCCATCAATACGTTATTTTTGATGTAGCTTTACGAAATATTCTGCATGGAAATGGCAGTTTGTTTTACACCTTTACAAGTGGCCTCGGACTGAATTTCTATGCTCTATCTAGTTATTACTTGGGTAGCTTTCTTTCACCCATAGTTTACTTTTTTAATCTGTCGAATATGCCAGATGCTGTCTATCTAACCACTCTCTTAAAATTTGGATTGATTGGTCTGTCAACCTTCTTTAGTTTGACTAGATTATTTAAAGATATCCCAAAATTTTTAAAACTTGCATTATCTACTTCCTATGCTTTAATGAGCTTCACTGTCAGTCAGTTAGAGATTAAAACCTGGCTAGATGTTTTTATCTTGATTCCTTTAATTATAACTGGTTTACACCTACTTATAACACAAAAGAAGCGCCTACTATACTTTACAAGTTTGTCAATCTTATTTATTCAAAATTATTATTTTGGGTATATGACAGCATTGTTTCTTATTTTCTGGTATCTCTGCCAAATTTCTTGGGACTTTAAAACTCGAAAATCATCTTTTCTTGATTTTGTTGTTACCTCCTTTTTAGCTGGAATGGCTAGTTTGATTATGACTCTTCCTACACTGTTTGATTTACAAACTCATGGAGAGAAGTTGACTGCCATCACAAAATTAAAGACAGATAGTAGCTGGTATTTGGATATTTTTGCAAAACAATTCATTGGATCTTTTGATACAACTAAATATGGATCTATACCAATGATTTTTGTTGGATTGCTTCCTTTTATTTTGACTATTCTATTTTTCACAATAAAATCCATAAGGTTTCACGTGAAACTTACCTATGCAATTTTCTTTACTTTTTTAATAATAAGTTTTTATATAGAAGCACTTGATTTATTTTGGCAAGGGATGCATACCCCGAATATGTTTTTGCATCGCTATGCTTGGATTTTTTCTACTCTGTTAATTTATACTGCAGCAGAAGTCTTAAACCGTCTGAAAGAACTGAAGCTCTGGAATCTATTTGTCTCACTTTTTCTTGTACTAACAGGATTTTTGGCTACTGTCTATTTTAAATCACACTATTCTTTTTTAACTGATTTGAATATCCTACTCACTCTTGAATTTCTTCTAGTTTATGCTCTTTTACTTCTTGCAGTCATTAGAAAATTTATCTCTGTAAATCTATTTGCAATTCTTTTGTCTTTATTTATAACAGCTGAGATAAGCTTAAATGCATCATCTCAAATGGAAGGAATAGCTAAAGAATGGGCCTTTGCTTCTCGTAGCGCCTATAATAGAGATATCACCGCTATGGAATCCATTCTAAATCAAATTGACAATCCATTTACACGTACTGAAAAACTGCAAATTCAGACTGGAAATGACAGTATGAAATTTAACTACAATGGAATCTCTCAATTTTCGTCTGTACGAAATCGTTCAGCTAGCACTAGTTTGGATAAACTTGGATTCAAATCCTCTGGAACTAACCTCAATCTCCGTTATGCTAATAACAGTCTTTTAGCAGATAGTTTATTTGGAATCCAGTACAATATTTCTGAAACTTCACTTGATAAGTATGGCTTTCAAGAGATTTATCAAAAGGATCATTTAACCTTATATAAAAATCAACTCTCTTTACCCATTGCCTTTGCCACTCAATCTATTTACACAGATGTAAACTTTAATAATCACACTCTGGATAATCAGGCTTTATTTATAAACCAGCTTGCTAATCTCAACTTAGATTACTTCTCCCAAATAGCATATGATAAAACAGATAATTCTGAAGGTTTAACAAGTATCACAGGTTCTGCGAATGAAGATGCAAAGATTGATTATCAAATTGAGGTTCCTCAAAATAGCCAAGTCTATCTCTCTTTTTCAAATCTTCATTTTACAAACGATAAGCAAAAGAAAGTTGACATCATTGTCAATGGAGAAAAAAAGACTTTTACAACTGACAATGCATTTAATTTCTTTAATTTGGGTTATACTGAAGAACAAAAAACTTTCAATATCAGTGTTAGTTTCCCTGGAAATTCTCAGGTGTCCTTTGAATCTCCAACCTTCTATCGTTTAGATACTCAGGCTCTTACTGAGGCAATTCAAAAGATTAAAGAACAACCTGTAGAAGTATCCACCTCTAAAAATAAAGTCTTTGCTACATATGAAGTAAAACAAGATACCTCTATTTTCTTCACTATTCCTTATGACAAAGGTTGGTCTGCATACCAAGATGGGAAAAAACTTGAAATCAAGCAGGCTCAGACTGGTTTTATGAAAGTTGATGTTCCAGAGGGAAAAGGCACTATTACACTTTCCTTTATCCCCAATGGTTTTGTTATTGGAGCAGTCTGCTCAGTAACTGCCCTTCTTCTTTTTGGAATCTATAATCACAGACGAAATTTATCTAAGACAGAAAAAGATTGACCAATTCCTTGGCCAATCTTTTTAATCTTCTTCCATTTTCTTAGGTTGATAAGCTAGCATACCTAAAGCAGTAAATAAAGCTAGAGTTATAATAAGGAAAATCACTTGATGATGAATATTTCCTGTCATAGAGATTGTTTGTCGTAAGCCTGATACTGAGTAACTCATTGGTAACCATGGATTGACACCTTTAAAGAAATCATTTGTCAAAGCAAGGGGATAAGTTCCTGCACTTGATGCTAACTGTAATAAAAGTAAAATAAGAGAGAAGAAAGCTCCTATACGGCTATTCCAAGTTGTTAAAGCTGTCACCATAGACATGAAAGCTAAACTTGTGATTATAATTAGAATCAAGGTCCTCATCTCATGGTTCGAAGTCAATCCAATAAGATGGACACCTCCATAAACTAAAACACCTGCTAAGACAGCTATAATCCCATTTATTTCAGAGCGAGACTTCAACCAAGCCCAACGACTCTCTGGATGACGTCCAGAAGGCAACTTAGCAAAAATCATATTGGTAGATATAGCAGCAACAAAAAGAGCAACTGATATCATATAAGGAGCCATGGCAATCCCATTTACAGGAACTTGGTCATTGTCTGTTTTTGAGAGAACTAGAGGATCAGATAATGTTTCTGCATTTTTAGATTCTGTCGAAGCTGATTTAAGTTGAGTATTTGCATTACCTAATCCTTGTCCTAATGAATCAACTCCTGTCTGTAAATTTTCAAGACTAGAGGTTAAGGTTGTTCCACCATCTGCTAGTTTTCCAGCACCATCTGCAATCTTCATAGCGCCACTTCCTAGTTGAGATGCTGCAGAAAGTAACTGTGTTGATTTATCTGTTAATTGACCAGAGCCAAATTGTAATGTAGTAAGACCTGCTATCAGCTCTGGACTCTTATTGTTCAATTGGGCAGAACCAGTTGACAAGCTTTCTATACCTGTTACTAATTCTGGAGTTTTCCCAGCTAGAGTATCCAAACCAGTTGTCAATTTTGAAGAGTTTTCTGTCAACTTGGTTGAGCCAGAAACCAATTGATCCAAACTTGTTGTTAAACTTGTATTCTTTTCACTTAGTTGATTTACACCTAAAGAAATAGTATCCAATCCTTTAGTATACGCATTAACTCCATTTTCAATTGATTGACTTCCGGGAACTAACTGATTATCTACAGCATTTTGCAACTGTGTAAATCCACTTGACATAGATGTCAAGGAACTAGACGCTATAGGTAAAAGTTGATTTGCTTTAGTCTGTAAAGTAGAAAGATTAGAGACTGGTTGGTTTATACTTCCTAAATTTTCTTTTAAATCTCCTGCCGTCGTTAAAATTGCTTTTGCTGACTCTATCGTAGAATTAGAATTATTTGAAACAGCTTCAGTCAATTCTTTTTTCTGAGTTTCAGTGAGAGATTGATAAGTTGCTGTTGCTTGAAGATTTGTAAGAGCTTTCTCTTGCTCTGCTTGACTATTAGTCACAATAGTTTGAGCAAGAGTCGTTATATTTGTTAAGTCATTAGATATTGTATTTTTAAGATCAGTATTATCTGAAACTGTAACTGATTGGAGAGCCTTATTCAACTCATCTAAACTGCTTGCTAACTGTGTTATATCCTCTTTCTGTTGAGATAAAGTATTTAATTGTGTGGATATTTTTTTGATTCCTTTATTTAATTGAGTAATACCGTCTCTCAATGTATCTGATTGACTTGATAGTTGGTTTGTACCAACAGATAATTTGTCAACTCCGCTTGTATAGGCATTGGCACCAACCGAAAATTTACTGAGACCTGAATTGAGTTGTGAAACTCCACCTGTATAGGTCTTTATACCTGTATTCAGCTGATTTACACCTGTCACCAACTCAGGAGTTCTTGAGGCCAATTGACCAAGTCCAGTGTCAACCTGTGAAACTGCATTTGTATAACTTTGTAAACCACTATTAAAAGTTCCTAAACCAAGATGTAATTGCTCTATGGCAGATACATAGGCAGACAATCCTTTTGTAAATTGATTAGCACCATTTGAAAAAGTTACACTTGAGTTAGCTAGAGTATTGAGATTTGTCGTCAATGTTTGACTTCCTTTTGCTAACTGATTAGTCCCATCAGCCAGTTGTTCACTTCCATCAGCTGCTTTATTTATCCCAGACTTCAAGTCACTCATTTTTTGAAATAGTGCCTTGGTATATGTTTCAGTTACATTCGTAGAGACGGTTTGTTTTAATTGTGTCATTGCAGAATCACTCATCTTACTTGCAATAAAGCTACGACCGCTTGAAGTTTGATAATCAATTTGCATCTGTTCAGGGTGATTTGTTAGGATCGAAGTAGCTTTTTCAGATAAATCACTTGGTAAAGTCACTACCATATAGTATTCGCCATCATCTAACCCCTTTTTCCCCTCTTCTTCATTGACAAAATGAAAATCCAAAGTCTTATTTTCTTTTAAATTAGACACCATGTCTTTTCCTATAGCCATTGTATTTCCATTATAAGAAGCTTCCTTATCATTATTAACAACTGCTACAGGTAACTCCGATACTTGACCATATGGATCCCACATTGACGATAAAAATATGATATTGTATAAAGCTGGAATAAGAGAAATCCCTATCATTACAATAATGAATGTCGGTTTTTTAAAAATTGCTTTCCATTCTTTAAACATATTTCCTCCTTTTTTTAAACATATTGTCTAAATTTTTGATATAATAGATTATACATTAAAAAATCTAAATTACAAGATAAAAAATATTTTTTTAGACATATAGTCTAAATTGTTCAAAAGGAGAAACTATGAAAGAAAGTAACAAACGATTAAAAACAAAGAGAAATATTGAAAATGCCATGGTTCAATTATTGATGGATCACCCCTTCGATCAAATTACTACAATTAAATTAGCAGAAAAAGCTGGAATTAGTCGTTCTAGCTTCTATACCCATTACAAGGATAAGTATGATATGATTGAACACTATCAAAGTAAGTTATTTCATACATTTGAGTATATCTTCCAAAAACATGCTCATCATAAAAAAGATGCCATTTTAGAAGTATTTGACTATTTAGAATCTGAACCATTATTAGCTGCTCTTTTATCTGAAAATGGTACCAAAGAAATCCAAAATTTCTTAAGAAATAAGCTTCATATCATGCTGAGCACAGATCTTCAGAAGCGCTTTATGCAACTACAACTAAATTCAATTGAATTAGAATATAGCAGCATTTATCTGACAAATGCCCTATTTGGAGTTTGTCAAACTTGGATTGCTCGTGGAAAAAAAGAAAGTCCGCAAGAAATGACAGACTTCCTTATGAAAATGCTAGGTGATGCCAACTAAGAACAAAAAAGAACACCATCTGGTGTTCTTTTTATCTAACTCCGCCAGTAGGACTCGAACCTACGACATCATGATTAACAGTCATGCGCTACTACCAACTGAGC
>NZ_JATR01000014.1:0-244473 GCF_000526075.1 Streptococcus sp. SR1 | reverse complement strand
CATAACTTTATCATAGCTTTCTTTTTCAGTCCGCTTACCATTTTCAACCTCGATCAAGTGAACACGGATACCCTTTTGACCTTCTTGGAGAACACGAGTTTCACCTAGATACAACTTATCAGACTTACGTTCCTGAACCTTGAAGTCAATTGTTTCTTCTTCGATTACAAGTTCTGGTCTGTTAAGGACAAGGTTCTTCACTTCATCTTCTGGAAGGGAGGTTCCTAGTTTCGTTCCAACCAAAACGATGCGGTCTGTCGGAGCCTCTAACACTTCACGGAGTTTTTCTTCCTTACTTCCATCAGGATTAACCGCTGTAAAGATCCGTTCCTTACCAACTTTTCCTTCTTGTTCTACACGAGTTTCACCTAGATACAGTGTTGGATCCTTTTTCTCAACTGTCTTGTAGGCCAAATCGTTTTCAACAAATTCAAGTTTTGGAAGATCTTCTTGTACAGCAGCAACTGTCTTCTCAGAAACTGGTTTTTCCTTAGTCAACTGGATACGGTATTCCTTGACTTGTTTTCCACTTTCTGAAACAAGGCGAACAAGTACTGGAAGGCTATCGTCTCCGCTATCTACAACTGTTGAAGCCACTTGATTACTTTCTTCGACTGAGACTTTTGGACGTTGACCTTTATAGGTGATTTGGTAGTCTTGACGATTTTCAGCGAAGTCAAGAAGCTCTTTTCCATCTACAAGAATTTTTGATTGGGTACTTTCTTGAGGCAATTCACTCGGTGCAAGGAAGGTCATCTCAATCATCGCAACACCGCTCTTGTCAGCTTTACGCTCCATACGCCATCTCATGGCTTTGGCTTTGACAGCTTTAAATGTTACGTTGATTTCATCACCAGCTGCGATGTCTTTATCCGCACGATAAGGCACAGTTTCCCAATTTTCTGGATTGTTGAATGGATGGGCTGCATCGTAGGCTTGGTAGTTTGAATAGTAGGTAGGCACTTCAAAATCTGGGCCAATATAACGTTCCAAAACGAGTTTAGATGGGGCATCCGTACCACTATCTGCAAAGAAATGAAGTTTGGCTTGTGCAACAGTCCGTTCTACAATCTTACCATTTTCACGGAAGATTACACCTACTGATACTTCTGGATTAGAAGATGGTGTTGGAGACCAGTTTGTCCAACGACGATTTTCTGAATGATTTCCGTCATTGAGATAATCCACACGGTCATGGGAGTTTCTATCAATGTCGTTAGTGGCTGAAGCAAAGGCGCGGTTACTATTTTCATCATACTCTGGGTTATTTGATAGAGCTTCGCCTAGTTTGTCTGTCACTCGTACAGTGAACTCAGCAACAAGATCACTACCAAGGACACGACCTCGAACGGTAAATTGACCTGCTTTTGTCAGCTTTTCTGCTGGAACTTCATCCCATTCAACTGCCAAGTCTTTTGTTTCGTAACCGTCTTTGCCTGTGAAGTAAACAGGAACCTTAGTTGGCAATTCAAGTGGTTGCCCTAGTTGCAACAAGCGAGCTTGTTTAACCGCGGCAACTGGTTTACGAGAGAGCAAGTCTTTATTGCTTGTAAAGTGTAGACGGTATTCTCCTAGGATGTCGCCATTTTCAGCTTTCGCGATAACACGAACTGGCTCACCTTCACGAACACTTGGAACGACGGTAGCGAGACCATTGTTGCTAACACTTGCTGTTACTGCAGGAACTTTTCCATCTACTGACTCAAGATAGTAGTCTGTCAAATCAGGGTTAAAGTTTGCTAAGTCTTTACCGTCAACTTGGATTCTTGTTTGGCCTTGTTTGGCTGCCGCAACTTGTTTCGCAAAAATTTGTACTTCTGTGATAGACGTTCCTTTCTTGCTATCAAGTCGAACCATACGAATGCGAATCGCATAGGTCTCAACTTTATCAAAGCTGAAATGATTCATTTCTCCAGCTTTTAATTGAGCTGGTGCTTTGAGATTGCTTACCTCTTTCCAGTTTGCAGGATCGTTAAAGGCATGGTTTTCCTCGCCTACAAAGCTAGGGTTTTTAGGGGCTGTTGGAACGGTCTTACCGACATAATATTCAATCACATAAGACTTCGGTACACCAACTCCGTGGTCTTCGTGGAATCCGACACTTAGATTATCAACTGAACGTTTGCTCAAAATACCTGAATCTCCGAATAGGACACCAACTGAAGCTTCTGGATTAGTACGGTTCCAGTTTGTCCAACGGTTAGCTGGTCGGTCATTAAAGGAAATCAATTTATCGTTGACGTTTGAAACAGGATCAGTTGGATTTGAGTCTGAAGCAAAGGCAAGTGGCAATTCTGAACCGGTCCATTGGTCAGAAATATTTGCTCCCTTCTCAGTTTGAGCAGATACGCGAACATGAAGTTTCGTTATTAATTGCGTACCTTCTAGGCGACCATTAACTGTAAAGACACCTTCCTTGGCGTATTGGTCTGGACGAATCGTATCCCAAGTAACCTTAGCTGATGAAACGTGACCATTTGAATCGTAGGTACGAACGCTTTCTGGTAATTGTGGTGCTTCTGCAATTGGGGTCGTCACACTGACTTCTTCAACTGAAACGATGCCTTCTACAGATACTTTAGCACGCGCATCAAGATCAAGACCTTCAACTTTACCTAGAACTTCAAAGATTTGGTAGTGATCAAGTTTTTCTTTTGGAATAGTTTGCCAAGTGACTTTGTGGGCTTTAGGGAAACCTTTGTCATACTCAACTGTTACTGTTGCTGGAAGACTTGGTTCCTGATGCAAGTCTGTGACTACGTTTACAGGACGGATAGCTTGCGCAACCTTCTTCTCAGTGTTGGCCCGAATCGTGAGATTGATTTGACCTGTAGCCCCCTCATATTCTGCTTTGAAAGCGACTGTTCCTGGCTTATGCAACTCAAGCATTCCTTTACGAACTGCGACTTCCCCTTCACCACTTGTAGAGAAGTTCACCTTATCTGCTGGTAGAACTGCTTGTGTTCCGTCTTGATAGTGTGCAAGGACAGACAATTTCACTGTTTGGTCTTCTTTGAGAGCATCAGCTTTCTCCACTTGTAGGCTCAAATGGTCAATTTTTGGTGCTTCTTCGAGGAACTGAATAGCATACATTTGAAGAGGGCCACCATCATTTGGTTGAACAAAGATGCTTGCACGCATACCGTTTGCTGCACTTGCTTGCACCACTGTAACAGCTGCATTTTCAGCACTTGCTGTGACTTTTGGCAACTTAGCTCCATAAGCAAGAGTGCGGTATTGCATTGGTTTTTGAGTAGTAAGACCTGTGACAGTTTCATCGCCAACCGTTACAGTTGGCACTACAGGTGCTGCAGCCTCACCTTCTTCTACCACAAGGGTAGCATGAATAGTTTCTCCTCCTAGTTGGCCAGTCATTTGAATACGTGATCCTGCAACTGAAAGTTTCGCTTGGTCTTCTGGCGCAATTTCCCAGTTATCAACTTCGTATTCTTGAACGCTTCCATCCGTAACAGCAATAGAAACGTATTTATCAACAGCGCTCAAGTCTGTTCCTGGAGCAACACGCTTAACAGTTGGAAGCTCATTTGCGATTGCTAGAATTTCGACACGGGCCTCAACTTCGCGTCCGTCTGCCATACCTTTAACAGTCACAACTCCTGCTTGGCTCACATCAACTGAAGACCAAGTTACTGGACGTTTTTCACGACTGCCATCACTGTAGATAAAACCGACTGTCTTCGGCATTTTTGGCTCTTTCTCAATAACAGTACGTACTTTTGGTACTTCTGTTCCGAGAACGGTCTTTTCTTGGTCTTCTTTTTTACCAGTAAAGACCGTTACTTGACTAGATTTCAAGAGATCAGAGTGGGCAGTAAGGGTGAATTTACCTGCTTGTTCAGTTGATTTAACAATGGCAACCCCTTTACCGTTAAAGGCTCTACGGATCCAAGAACCATCTGGTTGCGCCTTATAGCGTTCACGGCTGGCTTGTTCCCCGTTATCAACACCGATCAGTTGACCTTGTCCATGCAATTGGAAACGAACCAAATTATTGGCAGTTGGTACCACATTTCCTTCACTATCTACGATTTCGTAGTAGATGTAGGTTAAGTCTTTTCCATCTGCTGCGATTGCGTGTTCTTCCTTGACGAGGCGAACACCTGCAGGTTGGCCTGCAGTCGTGATCTTATCACGGGCAATTTCTTTTCCAGCTTCATCGCGAGCTACAGCTTCTAAAGTACCTGGTTGGTAAGCAACCTTCCACTCAAGATAGAGTTCCTTAGCATTGGCACCTTCTTGGTAGGTACGGCCATCACTGGTTTGTTTTTTGTTGAACTTCTTAACTCCAAGAGAGTGACCATTTAAGAACAATTCTACGCTTGCAGCGTTTGAGTAAGCTCGAACTGGAATCTTGCCTTCTGAGTCAGCAACTTTGTCTGCTAATTCTTTGTTTTCCCAGTTCCAGTGAGGAAGAAGGTGTACCATCGGTTTCTTCTTGGCAGAAACCCATTGGCTTTGGTAGAGATAAAAGTCATTTTTTGGAATACCGGCTGTATCTACAATACCAAAGTAAGAGCTCTTAACAGGAGTTTGGTTTTGGTTGTGCCATGGTGTAGGCTCACCGATATAGTCCGTACCTGTCCAAATAAACTGTCCAGCATAGCCAGCGTTGTCACGGTCAAAGGTCCATGAAGCGGTTGCCGTTTTACCCCAACCAACACGATCATTTCCATAATCTGACTGTTCATAGTTACGATAAGCTTGGTTGCTATGTACCAATTCTTGTTCAGGACGATAATAGCTACCGCGTGTACGGGTTGCTGAAGATGTTTCTGAACCATAAATCAACCAGTTTGGATGTTTCGCACGAAGTTTCTTGTAGTTGTCTTCCGAGTAGTTGAAACCAACCGCATCCAGTTCATTAGCAATCTTCTCATGATCACCACTACCATCACCAAAGCGGAACTTATCTGCTCCCATAGTAACATAACGTGTAGTATCAACATCTTTAATCACTTTTACTAAGCGTTTAACCGTTGCAAGAGAGTGAGCATTACCATTGGCTTCACCGATTTCATTCCCGATAGACCACATGAAGACAGCTGGGTTGTTTTTATCTCTTTCGACCATGGTACGAAGATCATAGTCAGACCACTTTTCACCTTTTCTGGCTTCTGGGTGAGTAGCATCTTTTTCAAAGAAACGCCCGTAGTCATAAGGTTTCTTGCCGCCATACCACGTATCAAAGGCCTCTTCCTGAACCAGCAAACCAAGTTCTGCTGCGATTTGTAAGGTCTGTGGACTTGCAGGGTTATGAGTTGTACGGATGGCGTTAACACCCATCTCCTTCATTTGTTTGAGACGACGGTATTCTGCCTTATAGTTTTCTTCTGCTCCAAGCGCTCCGTGGTCATGGTGCAAGGAAACACCATGGAATTTAATGCGTTCACCATTCAAAGAGAAACCTTCATTTGGAGTCCAGTGATAGTAACGGTAACCAAACAAATCCTTCTTAGCATCGACCAATTGACCGTCACGGTAAACACGTGTAATCAATTCGTACAAAGCAGGTTTGTCATTTAAAACGGTCCAGAGTTTTGGTTGTTCAACTTCTAAAATCGCATCAAGACTTGTTGATTCATGTGCTTTCAAGGTACGACTCGCTGTACGTACTAAACCTGTCACAGCCGGACCACCACGTTCAACGATTTGATACTCTGCCACCAGTTCATGGTCTTTATCGTCTGTATTGACAATCTTGCTGGCTACATGAGTTTCAACCTTGCCATGTTGCTGTTGTTCAAGTTTTGGTGTTAAGATAGTTGTCCCATTTTTCTCAACATGAACCTTATCTGTCACTTGCAAGGTCACATCACGGTAAATACCGCTACCAGAGTACCAACGGCTACTTGGTTGTTTGTTAACCGCATGGACAGCAATCACATTCTCACGACCATCTTTGTGAAGGTATTTGGTGATATCGTATGAGAACTGGTTATAACCATTTGGATAATGCCCCACTAACTGGCCATTGACATAGACTTGAGAGTCCATATAGACACCATCAAAAGTGACACGAACATTTTTCTTGAGATCTTTTTCATCAAGTTTAAAGGTCTTGCGATACCAAGCTTCACCACCATTGAGCTGTCCACCCTCATTTTGGGCAGGTGACTGATGGTCAAAATCGTTAAAGATACTCCAGTCGTGTGGGAGATCCAATTTTTGCCATGTTGATACATCGGCATCTGATTTCACAGCTTCTTTAGGATTCGCATTGAGTTTAAAGTGCCAATTTTGATTAAAATTCACTTTTCTATCTTCAATCATTTGATTCACTTCTTCATTTGTCGCAGCTTTCAACTCTTCCTTGACAGGCTTTTCTTGACTTGAAGCTTGAGATTCTACCTTTGGAGCTGTTTCTTCAGGTTTTAGAGATGCTTTCTCCTCTTTTGGAGTTACAGGTTCATCTTCTTTCACCTCTGGTTTGCTTGCTTCAATTGGTGCAGCTTGACTTTGGTCGACACTTGCAGCATCCTTGTGCTCTGCTACAGCTTGATTTTCTTTTTCCTCCACTGCCGGACTTTCCTCTTTTGCTTGTTCCACGGTGTGAGTAATTGGAGTTTCATCCGCGAAAACTGGTGATTCTCCAATGACACTTCCTCCAAATAGAACCGCACAGGTTCCAATCATGACAGAGCAAGCTCCTACGGCAAACTTACGAATGCTGTAGACTCTTTTACGATTCCAATGGCCTTTTTCCATAAAATCCTCCTTTAGTAACCGCTTCCATTTTCTTGTAAACGTATTACTTTTTCATAGCCTTTTATCCTTATTCTATAAAATAATATAGGAAATTTCAATAGCCTAAACACAAAAAATCATATTTTTGATTGTTTTTTCTATAATTTGTAGAAAAGTTTAAAAATCTGAATGTAGATTTAGTGAATGGTTTTACTAAAAAAGGCGGTGGGACAGAAATCGATAGACAAAGTCTCGATTTCGTAGTCCCAGCCTCGCGAGGATGATTAGGAGCTTTTTGGAGTCTAAAAGACGAACAAAAAGTTCAATCAGCTAACGCGTCAAAGTTTGATTGCTAAAAAAGTGAGGTCGGGATCTTTTGTCCCAACCTCTTTTACGGACTATCAAACTGATATTTCCTTATAGATTATTGACTAGATTTTCCCTTTTCCAAAAGATTGACCATCTCATTTTTACGCTCTTCTAGCTCGGCAATTTGCTGGAGTAAAAGTCCTGAAAAATCACAATTAAGCTCTTCAGTTTCGCCACTATTATACCAATCCAAAGCTACTATGTGATTGTCCTTATCAAAGCAGAAAATTACATCTCCATCACCGATGATAGACAGAAATGGAATATAATCCTCAAAGCCCAGAGCGTGTAATTCCTTGGTTTTAATTCGAATATCTAAGAAATCTGGGATGCCATTTGCAATTCCAAAAACCTTAATACCTCGACAGAAAGTCCAAAAAGGGGCTACATCGTAAGCCTTGGCTCTTGGCCATAGCTCTTCCCTGACTTCCATAAAGAGACCTCCCAGAGATGACATGGTGAATTCCCTGAAATCTCCTGGCAGACGAATGCCGTATTGATTTTCAAAATCCTGAACATCTTCTTCCGATGGTTCATTACCCATGCAGGCGACAACCTGATAAGTTTCCTTATCATAGTGACGAAAATACTCATAAACTTCCTTGAGTGCCATTATTTTAATCCTTTTTACTCAGAAATAGTAACTACAAATCCATCTGGCAAGATGACTTGCTGACCATCTTCAAACTGGCAATGACTCGCTAAATCAACTGAATCTCTGTCTAAGATAACATTCTCCTTAGACTGATTAAAGATAGCCTGAACTTCTTTTCCTTCGTAGGTCCATTTCAAGGAAAGAACATATGGTTTCACTTCTTGCAAGCTATATGAACCATGCTGAATAATGCTTGCAACTCCTTTACGGACTTGGATTAATTTCTTCATGAAATTCAGCATATCATTGTCCTCAGACACACGGTCCCAAGGCATGACACGACGGCAGTCGGGATCTGGTCCACCTATTAATGCAAGCTCTGTTCCGTAATAGATACAAGGAGTCCCTTTTTGAAGGTAGAGGAAGGTTAAAGCAGCCTTGACATGTTGGATATTTCCTTTGGCAGTTGTAAGAATACGCTCTGTATCGTGAGAATCCAGGAGATTTAACATAACCTCTGAGATTTGTTGCTTGTAGTACATTGACTGGCTATTGATTTCTGAAATGAACTGCTCTGTCTTTTTATGCTGACGCAAGAAATAATCCTTGATACTTTCAGAGAGCGGGTAGTTCATGACTGCATGGAACTCATCTCCTTTTAGCCAAGGCTGAGACGTATGCCAGATTTCACCTAAAATATACAAATCAGGCTTTTTAGCGAGAACTACCTTTCTAAAATCTTTCCAGAACTGATGGTCAATTTCATTGGCAACGTCCAAACGCCAAGCATCGATATCAAAATTCTCAATCCAGTAGGTCGCAACACTTAAAAGATAGTCTTTGACTTCAGGATTTGCTGTATTTAACTTAGGCATATAGCTAGCAAAGGCAAAGGTATGATAAGGGAGTTCTCTTGGATTCTGAAGTTTATCCTCTGTAATTGGAAACTCTTGAATATGGAACCAATCTTTATAAGGAGAATTTTCTCCATTTTTTAGAACATCCTGCCATTGGGCAGACTGGTAGCCGATATGATTGAAAACAGCATCTAGCATAATCTTAATGCCACGTTTATGGGCTTCCTCGACTAGATTACGAAAGACTTCCTTGTCTCCAAAGTGACGGTCAATTTCAAAATAATCCGTCGTATCGTACTTGTGATTGGTCGTTGCTTCAAAAATTGGACATAGGTAAAGTCCAGTGATTCCCAAATCTTTAAGATAGTCTAAATGGTCAATAATCCCTTGTAAATCTCCACCAAAAAAATCATCCATGTTAGGTGCAATGACAGCATCCCACTCTCGAGCTCCATCTGGAGTTAGATTAGGATTTCCATTAGCAAATCGTTCTGGGAAAATCTGATACCAAACGGTATTTGAAACCCAGTCAGGAACTTGGCAACCATCGATTTCGTGAATATAAGGAAGCTTGAAACCATTTCCTTCAGCATCCAAGTTTTCTTGAGTATGTTCTACGCAACCCTTATCACCGTAAAAAACACCTTGACCTTCTTTATCAAGGAGCTCAAAGAGATACTGAATGCGAGCAAAATCAACAGAGACCGTAACCTGCCAATAGTCAAATAGGGCATCTGAGGTTACTTTAGTCATTTCTTTCTTGGCTTCATACTTATCCTCGATGAAGATAAAGGGATCTCCATAATGTAAAATGACCTGCTGGACATCATCTTTCTTGGTTTTGATTCGGATATGTAACTGACCTTCTTTGTAAAGATAAGCATACTCTGATTCTGGTCTATGATAAATGGCTGTCAATTCCATGTCTTGTCTCCTAAATAATCATCATCAACAAAAACGCAGACGTTTTCATAACTAACAGAACTAGTATACTATTTAAAGATCCGATTTGCAATTTTTATACCAGTTTTACGATAGATATATAGATGGACAAGGGTAAAATTGAGTAGAATCTTTATGAGCTTTAAAAGAGAGTTTCCATGAACCGGAAAACTCTCCATCATTACGAATCAGATGATTAGAATAAATGCTATCTGATATCTTTAATCTTCTAAAATGAAAATTTCTTCAACATGTAGTTGTAGCAACCTTGCAATTTTCATTGCTAGTTCAAGTGTAGGATTGTACTTGTCATTCTCGATAGCAATAATGGTTTGTCGACTAACGCCTAATATTTTTGCCATATCTTCCTGACGTAGTCCTTCAGACTTTCTTAGCTGTTTGATATTATTTTTCATACAGCATTAGTCTTTCTGAAAACAATAAATGCCAATTGCCAAAACTACGATAAGGATAACAACCATCAAAATTACTCCTTGAACAAGTTTATTAGGTTCTTTAAAATCTTCATCACCATCAACCATTTTCTGTTTTATGGCAATTTGTGTAAATCCTTGAACAGAAATAGATAAACATAAAATCAGACATGGTAACATTTCAAGTTCAATGCCTTTTGTAATAGATTGATAAATATTAAATACTGTCCATCCACATAAGCCAAATAGAGCCGTTTTATAACCCCATTCCTCAGAACGTAGCTGAATCGCTCTGTCCATTTCATCCATTTTTCTCATAGTCCTGTTCCTCCAATCTGTCAAAACAATGTCAAGAGCTCTTTACATTTTTTATTATACTCTAAATCGATGAAATGTCAAGATGTTTTAACATTTTTAGGCTTTTTTATTTTCTTCTATTCTAAGAATATTTCTAACTCTGATTTACAGCCTAGTCAATCCGACAAAGGGCAAGTTCTTTTAATCCTCTGTCGTAAAGGAAGGTTAAACAAAAGTTGTCTGTCATATTTTGAAGCTTGTGTTTACTCATTCCTCTAGGCAAAGCTATATCGCACCATTCTCTCGTTGCCAGAGAAAATAGCTTTTGCTTACCCTTCCAGTCATCATTCTTAAATAAGGGGCTCAGGATAAGATAAGGCGAATCCGTAAAAATTCCATTGACACCAGCTTTTTTGCCTAAAGCCTTTAAATGTTCAGATTCTAATAACTTTTCGATAATACGACCATCACTAGAGATTTTAACAAGAGCATAATAGTCCATGCCCCATTTATTGACAGAGCTTTGACTTTCTCCAGAGCTAAAGGCATAGAGCTCTTGCTTCCAACATTTCATACTATCAATTTTAGGACAAGCATCAGAGCTCGTGTCGTGGTGATTTAACTCTTTTTTATCAATATGCGAATAAGTGGTCCACTTAGCCTGCTTTTTCTCTCGATCAAACTCTAAAAGGGCAAAGTTTCTTGCTTGATTTGTATAAACTTGATCTTCAAAACACACGGATATCTGGTCGCTATCTGATACGATTTGAAAATATCTCTCTTGTGCCTTTTTAGGAAGTATACTTTGCGGATCCTTTATGGCAATGATTTCTGGATTAGAAAAATCACCAGTATAATAGACTATTTCCTTGCCAGCCTTGATGATGCCAATATTTTGTTCATCTGTAAAGAGTAGAGGCTCTTCCTCCCAAACATGGTCACAATACCAAGCATCTATCTCCTTCACACCCAAAGGTGATACTTCAAGCAGACAGTAGAGATTGAAAGCTTCCTTCTCACTGGTCAAGACAAAGGCTCTACCATCATGTAACATGACAGAATTGAAAACACTATTGTAGTCCTTGTCTAATCCCCATTTATTCAATAGACTTAACTTTAACTTCCCCATTTTCTCTCTCCTAATCCATCACCACTCGTTGATGGCAAATAGAATCGCTGATCTAATATTTCTTAGCAATTGATCTGAAAGTTCATCGTATACTTGACCCAGTCCCTTATCTTGTGCCAGCCATCCAGGTTCATCATTCCAGGAGCCCATTCCTCCAAAAACATCCGCTGAGCTTGCAGCTCTAAATATGCTTAGATGTTGCAGTGGAATTTGAGGTTCTGCCAGTCCTTTACCAGATTCTGGGTCTAGCAAAAAGTTTCTAGCAGATTGAAAGACTTTGGCAAAGTTGTCACATTCAATTTTAATTGCTAGATTTTCTATACGAGTCAATATGTCCTTAAATTCTTCGATATTATTTTCATAGTGGGGAATGTCTTGAGAAGACCTTTCCCATTCATACTCGGTGTAGATAACATCCCAGCCTCTGCCTGGGGAAGCAGATTTCCAATTTGGTAGGAAATAACTTGCCTTCCCATCTTTATAAAAACAGAGAATTGAACTCTGTGTTGTGTTGGAGAAGCCTAAAATACCTCTGTCTTCAACTGAAATAGGACAAAATAATTGTAAGTCCTTCAAACCTTTTTCCTTAAGATTTTCAAACCAATCAGATACAGAAAGTTCTGTAACTTCCCCATTTTTTGACGGCAAAATTTGAAAGCTCAATTTATTTGTATATTTTTCAGGATTATAGCATATTTCTTTACCACTTTTTAAAGCCATCCTAGCTGCCGCCACGATACAGGCTATCTGATACATTTGTCCGTTCATATGATCTCATCCATTATCCCTTCAATCAGATTTGTAAGGCTTTCAGCCGCATAGATCACCTGGTCAGGATCATGGATGTAGCAAATAACCTGACCTTCCTGAGCCTCCTGGTCTGGATCAAAATCCAGCATAAGATAACAAGAGTCACAATACTGAGCAAAAGGAAGCCATTTTTTATTAAAAAGATAGGGCTTTATTCTACTATCACGCATGTTTTCTAGGTCTTGACTAGAAAAATAGTCGGGAAATTCGGTTAACAGAGCATCTCTATTTTGAAAGTACTTTTTACAAGTCTCAATTTCCTGTAAACTCATGAGAGAAAAAGTAAAATCTCTCTGGTCAATTACACAAGGTAAAATAGAGAGGTATTTACTCCCATTTTTATAGCTATAAAGCTCTTTGAAGTCACTAGGTAGACGAATGCCAAATATTTCCTCAAAGGCTTGAAGCTCTTCCTCAGAAGCACCAGAAATGCCCTGATAATCTTCCAGATATCCTTCCTCTACAGGATCATCCAAATCCCAGTCTTCAAAACACTCACAAATATAAGTTTCTATTTTTTTAACTTGGTCAATTAGTTGCATCATTTCACCATGATTTCTTTATTTTATCTGTCTTCCAATGCTTTTTACCGCTTATAACTTGTTTTTTCTAGGAGAAGGGGTTCAGGATTTTGCTTAATCCAAGCAATAGCTAGCTGACACAGGCGGTCTAGGCGAGGCTCGTCATCAAAATCTTTCCCATGAACTTGAGCAATAAGCTCTTTAGTCTCTTCTAATTTTTGATCTGAAAGGGGGATTCCTAGAGACAAGTATTGAGGGAGAGCTTGAAGCATTTTTCTATAGTCCCTGTCCCAGTTGACCCCACCATTGCGATCCAGTTCACCTCGAACTCGACCTGGTATACGAATAACTTCTCCCTGAACAGTTTTGGCTGCTCCACTTGAAGGAATCAAGAAAGACCATAGTTCCTCATATTTAGGGTTAACATTTGCTCCCTTTTCTATGAGAAGTGCAACGGTCTTAGGATGAAAAAACTCAGCTGCCATATGCAGAGGTGTATTTCCATAAGTATTGCTTTTTTCAATATCTGCCCCCAATTTGAGCAAGAGTTTTACAGTCTCTCTTCCCATGGTTGCCTGACGGTACAAAGGAGTCGCTCCATAATAATCAGGGATATTGATATCCAAGCCCTGTTCGACAAGCCAGATAACCAATTCATCCGGGACTCCTCCCATATGCAGAGGTGTACATAAGCTAAATCTTCCATCATGAGCGGTTAATTCACAACGATCATAGACTGCTTTAAGGGCTTCAATATTTCCTTCATCCATTAAATCCTTAAACTCTTTTGGTAATGTAACTCTTTTCTTTGCCATTTTTAGTTCCTTTCTTCTGATTCAGCATCTAGGGCAAGCCAATGAAGTTTATCAACCGTTTTCAAAGTCAGGACTTGTCCATCATAATCATTTTTCAACTCAAGACCGTTTTGCTCAATAGATATATGATTGTACCAGTGGTCTAGGCTGGCGTATTCCCCCGTATGAATGTTGATGAGCATACTCGTTATGGGATTCCAAGTCCCTTTCTTAACTGTTTCTGCTAAGAGGTAGTAAGCATCTAAAAATATGAGATTTCTCCCATAGATCCAAAAGGGCAGATCAAGCCCCAACAAAGGCAACTTGGCAGAAAAAATCTCATCACCGTGTGGTGGAACGGTTTCATAATGAAATTCTATCTCACTGCCATAATAGGCAATCAGGGCTCCCTGACATCCGATATTTTGAGGAATCCCTTCCTCAGCTACAATAAATTCCATGGCCTGCTCCTTCTATTTTCAATCATAAAACCCGACCAGACTCTGCCAAAATATCAAACTGGACGCATGACCTATTCTAGTCATCAAGTGGATGAAGTCACTTTCACAACCCTTCCAAACTGCAGATTGAGCCGTGCCCATGGCTCTAACAAATGCTAGAAAATCTGGTGTCAGCCATATTTTTTCATCATAGTTCATCTCTGCATCAAGAGCATAGACTGCCCCAGATTGACAATCCAGCAAAATAGTGTAGAGATCTCCATTTGCAATGATGATCAAGCCTCTTTCTTGTAGAGTCGAGTAATCGTGGTATTCCAAATTGCGATTGATCAGCCAAGTAAGACTAGTGTCGTCCCCATATCCAAACTGGTAACTTAAAAAACCGACCTGCCCCCAGTTATAGGCCAAAATATACTTCCTAAAAATCGGATCCAAATCTTGTATTTGAAGTTGGCTTTTCAAACGATCCAATTCGGACACTGGCAAATCTGCTTTATTCAGGACAATCCCTTCTCTTATCTCAGGGTCCAGCCCTTGTGTTTCTTCTTGGGTAAAGGAAATGATTTGGTCAATTGTCAATAATTCCATTGTCGACCTCCGGCTATACATAGAGCATTATCTAGGGTAAGCTAGCTGGTTTGGGACTTCATTTATCTAATGAACTTTCTTATCTCAATTATACTCCAAAACTATTAAATAGAGATAAACTACCAGTATTTTCAGGGATTATTTTTGATCAACAACTCCTCCTTATTAAAGCAAAAAGCCATTCCTCAAGGGAACAGCTTTCTCACTTATAATTAAAGGTTTCTCCAGCCAACTTATCTGCTAGCTTAGGAAAGAGAGTATAAAACTTATGGGCTAGATTCAACAAAACTGGGAGATTGAGCTCGCGTTTGTTTTTACCTATGGTCTTAACAATCTTTTGCGCGACAGCATCTGGTTCCAATAGAAAACGGTCAACCGACTTGAGGTAGGTCCCATCTGGGTCTGCTTGGTCAAAAAATCCTGTGCGGATTGGGCCTGGATTGACCGTCGTTACATAGACACCATAGGGCATGAGTTCGAGGCGCAGAGCATTTGAAAATCCAATAGCCGCAAACTTGGTTGCTGAGTAAAGACTGGACTTGCTAGTCGCTATCAAACCTGCCATGCTGACAATGTTGATGATATGCCCCTTTCTACTTTCCTTCATACGAGAAGCAATCAAACGTGATAGGTTCATCAGGGCAAAGGTATTGACCTCAAACATCTGGTGAATGTCCTTGTCAGAGATCCGGTCGAAATCTTCAAATATTCCATATCCAGCGTTGTTGATCAAAACATCAATCTTTCCATAACGGAGATAGAGGTCAGCTACCAGAGCTTCTAGGGCTGAGTCATCAATAATATCGATTTTAATCCATTCCACATTAGAATGATTTCCATATAGTTGGGCTAGTTTTTCCTTGTTTCTACCTAGTAAGATAAGTTGGTCATTTGGCAAGAGTTTGACCATTTCTTGGGCTAAGCCACCGCTAGCTCCGGTAATGAGAATCGTACGCATACTTATCCTTTCTCAATCTTCTAAATTTCCACTTCTTCCAAGTCTTTGACCACATGGACATTTTCAAAAACAGTGGCCGCATCTTTCTTGAGCTGGCTGATATCTTTTGAAAGGAAGCGGGCGCTGATATGGTTGAGCAAGAGGCGCTTAGCACCTGCTTCTGCTGCTACTTGTGCTGCCTGCATATTGGTTGAGTGACCGTGATTGCGGGCAATCTTCTCATCTCCTTTGCCATAAGTCGACTCGTGAACCAAGACATCGGCATTGACAGCTAGACGCACACTGGCATTGGTTTTTCGGGTATCACCCAGAATGGTGATAATCTTACCTGGACGTGGCGCTGAGATATAGTCAGCAGCCTTGATTTTAGTGCTGTCTTCTAGAACAACGTCCTGACCGTTTTTGATTTTTCCAAAAAGTGGGCCGAACGGAACACCAGCAGCTTTGAGTTTTTCAGCATCCAAGGTACCTTCTAGGTCCTTTTGCATGACACGATAACCAACACAGAAAATAGTGTGGTCTAGCTCCTCTGCATACACAGTGAATTTATCAGTCTCAAGAATTTTACCTAGAGAATCTTGGTCAAACTCATGAAAATGAATGCGGTAGGGCAAACGAGAACCTGACACACGAAGACTGGTTAAGACAAAGGACTTGATCCCTTGAGGTCCATAGATTTCCAAATCTGTCTGCTCTTCATTTGCTTGAAAAGCACGACTTGAAAGGAAACCTGGTAAGCCAAAAATGTGATCTCCATGCAGGTGGGTGATAAAGATTTTGCTGACCTTACGTGGTCGAATTGTGGTTTCCAGAATACGATTTTGCGTTCCTTCTCCACAGTCAAATAGCCAAACTTCGTTAATCTCGTCCAAGAGTTTCAGGGCGAGACTAGAGACGTTGCGGGCTTTAGAGGGCTGACCAGCCCCCGTTCCTAAAAATTGAATATCCATTCGATACTTTCTAATTAATCAATATATAACATAGCTGTGCGGTTTTCCGATCTGAAATAACGCTTGCCAGAAAAAGCAACAGCTTCTTGCAGTAAATCCTCTTGGCTGTAGCCTTTGAGACGCTTGCGACCATCAGCCAAACTTTCCAAGTCTGTCAAGGCTGTGAGATTTTCTACACTAACAACTTCTTCGTCTCCGGCATCCTTCATGTAAATCTTTCCAGACTCTTCAAAGACGAGCTGATGGGGGAAAATTTGCGCAATCTCAAAAAGCAAGTCATTCGAGATTTCCTCTTCATTTTCAGAGAAAATCCTTCCCAGTCCTTCACTCTCGTAGCAAAATCCAAAAGATTTGCCAGATAAATTAAGACGAATGAAAGGCTTATTTTCAAAGGTGAAACTTGGCTCAGCATTGTAGAGGTTCAATTCCTTGCTTAGTTCTGCAAAATAATCCGTCGCAGCTTGAGGACTCTTTTTCTGGTAGAGTTCTGCAAAGTAAGCATTCACTACACTGGGCGGAGGGGTAATGAGAGCCAACTGCTCTTGTTCTGTTTTGCCAGCTAGAAGTTGATCCAGATAGACCTTATCCAGACTTGTATAGCCCCCATATTTTAGAGCCAAGGTTTTAATATCAGTCATAAAATTCCTCTAACCTCCATTTGTTTTTCTCCGAAATATAGCCTGTAATCACTTCTCCATCATCTTGGTAGTCACGATCTTCAAGAATCGCTACACTTTCCAAATCATGAATCTTGTAGGACTTAGAAAAAGGCACCCGTAGAGTAAAGGATTCAAAAATATCCTTGATTTTCTCTAAAAATAAAGCCTGCAACTGCTCACGACTATCCTCAGACTTGGCAGAAATGAGGGTATACGGCGTTTGAGTAGGCGTGAAATCCTCCACCAAATCCGCTTTATTATAAAGGGTCAAGCGAGGAATATCCTCCATATCCAAGTCTTTCATGATAGACAGAACCGTTTTTTCATGCTCCTCGTGGTAAGGATTGCTGGCATCAATGACATGAACTAGAAGGTCTACATGCTTACTTTCTTCCAAGGTCGACTTAAAACTTGACACCAACTCAGTCGGCAAATCTTGGATAAAGCCAACGGTATCAGTCAAGGTAACCTGTAGATTGCCCCCAAGATGGATGCTCTTCGTCGTCGCATCCAGGGTCGCAAATAATTCATCTGCTTCATACTGAGTCTTGCTGGTCAAGGTGTTCATGATGGTTGATTTCCCAGCATTGGTGTAGCCAATTAAGCCAATCTTAAAGGTACTCGACTCCAGACGTTTTTCTCTGACTGTCGCCCGATTTTTCTCAACCACCTTGAGCTGGCGCTCGATATCTGTAATTTGATTACGAACACTACGACGGTTCAGTTCCAGCTGGCTTTCACCAGGTCCACGGGAACCAATTCCCCCAGCCTGACGACTGAGCATGATTCCTTGACCAACCAAGCGAGGCAAGAGATATTTGAGCTGGGCCAGGTGGACTTGGAGTTTCCCTTCATGGCTTCGAGCCCGCATAGCAAAGATATCCAAAATCAACTGCATACGGTCAATCACCTTGACACCCAGAACTTCTTCTAGATTGACATTTTGCCGTGGAGTCAAGCGATTATTGACGATGACAGTGCTAATTTCTTCCGCATCTACCATGAGTGCAATCTCTTCCAACTTACCAGAGCCAACAAAGGTCTTGGAATCATATTTTTCACGTTTTTGTCTGTAGCTATCGACTACGACTGCCCCAGCTGTCTTAGCCAGACTGGCCAACTCTTCCATGGACAGGTCAAAATTATCCATGCCCTGCAGTTCAACACCAATTAGCAGGACCCGTTCTTCTTTTTTCTCCGTTTCAATCATTTAAAAACTCCTCAATCTGGCTTAGAATACGCTCCTTCACGCCAGACTCTCCTATCTGATAAAAGGTCACCTGCATGCGATTACGGAACCAGGTCAACTGACGCTTGGCAAAACGACGGGTAGCCTGTTTGAGACTCTCACTAGCTTCCTCTAAAGTCTGCTCCCCACGGAAATATGGAAATAGTTCCTTGTAGCCAATTCCTTTGGCTGCCTGCGCATCAGGGTAATGGTCAAAAAGCCACTTGGCCTCATCCAAAAGCCCAGCCTCAAACATCAGATCCACTCGGTGGTTGATACGCTCATAGAGTTGACTGCGTTCATCATCCAAGCAGATAATCAACGGTTGATACAAGGTCTCTTGATTTTCCAAATCCTGAGCAAAATGGGCGATTTCCAAGGCCCGCATAGCACGACGACGGTTAAACTGGGGAATTTCAAGGCCTGCTTGTTCCACAAGATGGGCTAATTCTTCATCTGATAAAGGCTCTAAACTAGCTCGATAGGCTAATATCTCCTCATGAGGTGTCTCTCCACCTAGATGGTAGCCTTCCAGCAAGCTCTGGACATAAAGCCCTGTTCCGCCAGCAATAATGGCTAGCTTGCCACGACTTTGAATATCCTCAATAGCCTTCTTAGCTTCTGAAACAAAATCAAAAGCCGAGTAAGACTCGGTCACCTCTCTGACATCAATCAAATGATGAGGAACAGATGCTTGCTCCTCTGGGCTGGCCTTGGCCGTACCAATATCCAACCCTCTGTATACTTGCTGACTGTCACCGCTGACCACCTCTCCACCAAAGCGCTTGGCTACTTCAATAGCAAGGGCTGTCTTCCCAACAGCAGTCGGTCCAACAATCACAATTATTTTTGTTTTCATCTTTTTTCCTTGAAAAATTCCCATTTTTTCGTTACTATTATTATATCACAAAAAGGTCAGTCAGAAAAATGCTACCTCTTGAGGAGCCTGACTGTTCGGGAAGATAAAGGAGGAAGACTCATGGCTAAAGGATTCGCTAAAGGTCTTGTAACAGGTGTCGCAGGCACTGTCGCTGCCGTTGCAGGTGCAGTATACGCAATTAAAAAGAAAGTGATTGAGCCAGAAGAGCAAAAAGCAGCTTTCATCGAAGAAAACCGCAAAAAAGCAGCTCGCCGCCGCGTATCACATTAAGCAACAAAAGAAGTTGAGCAATCTCAACTTCTTTTTTATTTTCTTAAATAGCTAGATCAAACTTCAGTTGTGGCTTGACTGGATCATAGTCAACCAACTCAAAATCTTCCGCTTTGATATCAAAGAAATTGGTTCTATCAGGAACATTTAAAACCAAGCGTGGTTGGCAGTTTGACGGCTCACGACGGAGCAATTCCTCTGCTTGTTCAAACTGATTATCATAGATATGAAGGTTGTTGATAAAATAGAAAAACTTTCCAACCTTCCATCCAAAATGCTTGGCAATCATCATTTGAAGAGCCACGTACTGCATAGCGTTAATGTGGTGGGCCACCAACATATCGTTAGAACGCTGGGTCAAGGTCGCATCCAGATAGATTTCCCCATCAACGCGACGGACATCAAACATGGTCTGAAAGGCGCATGGAAGGAGGCCGTCTGTCTCCTCAAATGCTTGGTAATCCCAGAGTGAGATGATATTGCGACGATTCCAAGGATTGGCTTCCAACTGCTTGAGTATCTTGTTAATGATATCGTGCTTCTTAACGACCGCACCATAGCGCTCACCGATGGTTCCCGTATCTCCCACTTCCCAGTCATTCCAGTAGTGGACATTGTACTTGTCATTGAGAACTTCTAGGCTATTAGACTGATCCTGGTAAATCCAGAGGACTTCTTTGATGGCGGATTTGATTGCAATGGGACGCAAGGTTGTAATGGGGAATTCCCCCTTGGCCAAGTCATACTCTGCAAAAGCACCAGTCACATACTTAGAGTTAGCAATGGTCCCGTCCTTGTACTTAGGACGTGCTTGTTCAGAAAAGACACCGTCTTTGAGGATTCGTTCAATATTTTCTTTAAAAATTGTATCTGCTTTTGTCATTTACTCTCACCTCATTTATTTCCTAACTAGTATAGCATAAAAAAAGAAAGGAGGAAAATCACTGGCTTTAAAGTAGTGTTTTTCTCCTTTTATAATCCTATTGCAATACAAGTGATGCTGCTCCGATAACTCCAGCGTCATTTCCTAGAGTTGCAAGAGCCAATTTAGTTGATGTGCGTACTTGTGGGAAGGTATTTTCGTCATAAACCTTTTGAACACCTTGTAGAAGGAATTCTCCCGCAGCTGACACACCACCACCGATAACGATAGTTGAAGGGTTGAGGATTGAGCCGATGTTGGCACAAGCGATTCCCAAGTAACGTGAGAAGTTACGGTAAACGATCAAGGCAAGGTCGTCTCCTTCTTTTGCAAGGTCGAAGACAGTTTTAGCAGTTACTTCTTCACCGTCGTCAATCAAGCGTTTCAAGGCTGCATCGCCTTCATATTCATCAGCGTAACGACGAGTCAAGTTGACAATCCCTGTTGCTGAAGCAACTGTCTCAAGACAGCCTTTTTTACCACAGGTACATGCGATTGGTTGGTCAAAGTCAACAGTGATGTGACCTAGCTCACCGGCAGCACCAGCAACACCGTGAAGCAGTTTGCCTTCTGCCACGATACCACCACCAACACCGGTACCAAGTGTCATAAAGACAACGTCTGGTTGGTTTTCACCAGCACCCATCCAGCGCTCACCAAGAGCAGCAACGTTGGCATCATTATCAATGAAGAATGGAATACCCAAGGCTTTTTCAATCTTTTCTTTAATCGGTTGAAGGGTTTTCCAGTTTAGATTGTAGGCACCGATAACAGTCCCTTTCTCACGGTCAACCACACCAGGTGATCCCATTCCAATCCCTCGGAAATCCGTAGCTGACAATCCAAGCAAGTCCAAACGATGCTGAATAGACTCAATCATATCATCTACAATATGGCTTCCTTCGTCCAAAATATTGGTCTTGATAGACCATTTTTCTTGGATTTCTCCCTCTTGAGTTAAAATTGCAAACTTGATAGATGTTCCACCAAGGTCAATCCCAATAATCTTTTGACTCATCGTCTTCTCCTTTTTAATTGAAAATGCTTACAGATATAGTATAACAAAATCGTCTGTTTTGTGCAAAGGTTTGCATTAACTTCCTAGAAATTATTCTGATTTATTGTTTCCAAAGGCCAGAACCATCTACGTAGTATCTGCCACCATCAACTCGCTCATTCTTTGCCATTTTACCATCTGATTTCAAATAGTAATTCCCTTGCCAAGTATTACGAGCGTATGAACCATCTGATTTTAGGTAGTACCATGCTTGATAACTGGTGTCATAAACCCATTCACTTGCTGCCATCTTACCATTCGACTTGAGATAATAGCTTCCTTGCCAAGCGTTGCGGGCGTAAGCTCCGTCCTCTTTTAGATAATACCACGATTGATAATAGGAATCATATAGCCATTCACCTGCTGCCATCTTACCATTTAATTTAAGGTAGTAGCTCCCCTGCCAAGTACTTCTCGCATAATAACCGTCGGATTTTAGATAGTACCAAGATTGATAGCTAGCATCATAAATCCACTCGCTGGCTGCCATCTTGCCATCTGACTTAAGGTAATAGCTACCTTGCCAAGCATTCCTAACTGCATGCCCATTTTCAGCAAAATAATACCAATAACCGTCCTGTTTGACCCATCCGCTAGCTGTGACATTGGATTGCGAACCCGACTGGCGTGGTTTAAAGACTCCCCGAGGTGCATTGGCACGTTCACAAGCTATCCCATCACCATCACGATCTAGTTTAGAAGAGTAACCTGGTTCTCCTCTATGAATATCAGAGTAACCATTTTCCCATGCTTCTCTACAACTAGAAAAATGAATATTTTCCTCTGCAGTAACTGGTTCGGTAAATAGTCCCCAAACTAGAAGGGCAGCAAAAGCCACTTTTAGCAAAACTTTTTTTTCATTATTCTCTCCTTTTTTGATACCGTTTTCGCTTTTATTTTACCAGACTTATTCCAGCAATTCAAGAAAACTTCTAGTCTTTTCTGCAAACTCCTTCGGTTTGTCAGTGTTCAGTGTGTAAGGACCGTCAGGAATAATCTGCAACTTAGAATCTGACATCAATTGATGAAGGCCTCTCATAGAACTGAGATTAGGCTTGTCTTGGCTACCACAAATTAGCAAGGTTGGATAGTAACAATTCTGTGCTACTTGGGTTAAATCAAGTGTTTTCAATTCCTCAGAAACACCAACCATGAGAGCTTTGTCTGCTCCCTGCTTTTCAAAAAAACTTTTTGGAAGTAGTTTAAAAATCATCAACTGGATTCTAAACAAGATATTACCTGCTAGTTTCACTGGACAGCCTGACAAGACTAAACCTTGAAGATTTGGCAAATCGTAACTTGAAAGCTCTAGTGCAAGAGTAGCACCGAGGGATAAACCGATTAAAACAAAAGGTTTCTTCTCCTCTGATAGGTATTTAGCTATCCGTTTTTTGGCTTCCTTATAAGACCCAACCCCCGTAGGAAACAATTCAAGGGCCTCAGAAGGATAATTGGCAAGTAGATCCTGAACTTCCTTCCAGCTTGTGGCCGTCTGACCTAAGCCATGTAAAAATATCAATTTCATTTATTTCTCCTTCAATAACAACTCATACAAGCCTCTGACTGCATTACAGCCATAGACAGCTTCTGCTTGGTTCAAGTCTGCCAAAGTCAGAATTTTCTCTTCTACCTGTCCTTTTCCTAGCAAATGCTGACGATAGATTCCTGACAAGATGCCAAGATTGATAGGCGGTGTGTAGAGCTTCCCGTCAATTTTCAGAACCAAATTCCCGATAGACGTTTCCAAAAGCTCCCCTGCTGCATTATGGTAAATGATTTCCTGTTTACCTAGACTTAAGTGTGGTCTATGAGTTGTTTTAAAGTAGGTAAATGATTGATTCAAATCTGCTTCTTGCAGACAAAGTTTGGCTTTGCAGAAACTTGGACTGAGAGGTGTTAAGATTTGGCGACTGAGTTTCATCTCTCCAGACTTGCTGAGACTAATTCGCAAACGGTAGTCTTGGTGGGAATCACAAGCTTGACACTCTTCCTCTATCTTTTGTCTCAGTTCTTCTGGATCAAAAGGATAGGCAAAATAACGACTCGCCTTTGTCAGTCTTTCCAAATGTTGATCTTCAAACAACAGTTGTTTTTGGCTGATTCTACCAGTTGTAATCAATTGGAAACGAGCTTGTTTACGATAGAGAACAGCCGCCTTTTGATGAACCTCACGGTATTCAGATTCCCAAGTACTATCCCAAGTAATCCCTCCGCCAACTCCATAGATGGCTTGACTCTTGTAGAGTTGAATGGTCCGAATGGCAACATTGAAAATTCGTCGCCCATTTGGAAGTAAGAGACCAATCGTTCCACAGTAAACTCCTCTGGGTTGGGGCTCCAAGTTCTTGATAATTTCCATGGTCGCAATTTTGGGTGCACCCGTTATGGAACCACAAGGAAAAAGCGAACGGAAGATTTCAACAAGGTCCACATCCGGTCGCAACTGGCTCTTGATGGTCGAAGTCATCTGCCAAACGGTCGAATACTGTTCCACTTGGCAAAGACGCTCCACGTGCTCACTGCCAACTTCAGAAATACGGTTCATATCGTTGCGCAAGAGATCCACAATCATCATATTTTCAGAGCGATTTTTAGGATCCTGTTCTAGCCAGCTAGCTTGGGCAAGGTCTTCTTGATCAGTCACTCCCCGCTGGGTTGTTCCCTTCATCGGGCGAGTCGTTAATTCTCGGTCATTTTGCTCAAAAAAGAGCTCTGGACTCATGGAAATCACTGCCATCTCATCATGTTCAACATAGGCATTGTAGCCCGCCTCTTGTTCTACCACCATGCGATTGTAGATAGCAAAAGGATTGGCACTTAAGTCCTGCTTGAGTTGGACAGTGTAATTTACCTGGTAGGTGTCCCCCTGACGCAAATGATGGTGAATTTGGGCAATCGCCTTTTCATAGTCCTCTGCAGATGTTTGTTCCCGCCACTTTGAAGGCAAATCTACTTCCCCATAAGTCAGAGGAATAGGGGATGTTTCCACCCTATCGTGAACGGTAAAGTAAAGCAAATACTCGCCCAGTAGAGGAACCTTGTGAACTGCTAGTTTTTCCTCAAAAGCAGGTGCGGCCTCGTAACTGACATAGCCCACGACATAATAGCCTTGCTCTTGGTAGCTTTCCACTTGTGCCAGCAGGTCCGTCACTTCTGCTAAATCTCTCGTTTTTAACTCTTTGATCGGCTGGGTAAAGATGTATCTCTCGCCCAAAGCTTTAAAATCAATCACTGTTTTTCTATGCATATCTTAAGTATAGCACAAAAAGGCAGATACAGACAAAGCTGATCTACCTTTTTTCATTTTACTAGTCCTATCTACTATTTAGTGAATAAATCTCCAGTAAATCCGTCTGATTTCTGCAAGAGTTGTTTGTAAACTTTCCATTTAAGATTCACTGTATTATCAAATTTATTACCTTGAAGGTCTTTTTCAACTGCAGCATCGAATAGCTCTTGAAGTTTTTCATATGTTGAAATCTTTTGACCATCAATTTCAATTTCTACAAAACCTTTCTCAGCTTTAGCTCTGACTTCTTTATACCATTCTTTCTTCCACTCTTCTAATGTATTAAATCTACCTTTAGAAACTTTTTGGATGATAAAGTTATCACCTAGACCTACGTTACCGGCTGCTTTAGATTCTTGTTTATACTTGTTAGATGCATACCCTAAGAATCCATCAAGGTAACCGTAGTAGCCCCACATACGGAATGTATTGTGTTTGAATGAGATTGAGCCAGCCGTACTCTTACTTGTGTTACCACCGTAAATACCAGTCATCATATTCACAACAGTATAAGCAGAATCGAATCCTTCAGTACGGTAATGACCATTACCTGGTAGCCCGTGTTTAGTAGCGAAGTTGTTATCTACAAGTTGATCAATAGCTGTCAGTTTCATACTCTTCTCATCATCATTTAAATCGCGAACTAAATCCCATTGGTGTGGTGCACCTTCTAACTTATTATAGCTAGCTTTTTCGCGATATTTCTTATCGATTTTCTTGAACCACTTATCGTTAGTTCCAGTATTTTTCTTGATGACAGATTCTGCTTCTAAGTAATCAAGCATCATCATTGATTCGTTATAGTTCTTCATGTAGTGATCAATCTTCTCACGACTACTTAACATATTAGGATCATAGTTATAAATTTGTGTACCGTCATTTTTACGTTCGTACGCCATATTCAATCCAAGTGAACCATATTCACCATTATAGTTTGTAAGAGATGGTGATTGTAGCATACCTTGAGCAAATGATTCAATATCTGTTCCTTCACGATGACGCCATGTTCCTAAATAGGCCATACGGTCATTGATATGAGTTGTTTCGTGAGTGAATGCAGATGTACCATAATCACTAATCATACTAGAAATGATGTAGTATACAGCTTCTGAGTTTTGTGGATTAGAGAAGATATAAGCATACGCACCCATACCGTTATATCCGTGCCATTTACCTGTAGGTCCATAGAACTCACGAACTGGAGCATAGTCACCATTCTTATTATGACCCATTCGGTCAGCCCATCCATTACCTGGAACATCTTGGTTATCCCAAATTGCTGATGGAACCATATTTTCAGATTTCAACAATTGATTACGTACATTATCAGCAGCAAGTCTTGACCAGAAGTCTAAGTAATTAATTTGCTCTTGTGCACGTAAATCGATTTCTTTCTTAAACGCTTCACGTTCAGATTCTGTATTCTTACCATATTTCTCAAATGCACTAAACGCTAGCGTATTGTACGTTGAAATTAAGAACATGTGAGCCTTCTTAGTATTCAGAAGTGGTAAAATGTATCGACCATGCTCGCCGTTATTTAAGTTTTCATATAAGTGATATTTCTTATTAGCAAAATCAGGGTTAGATGATTGTTTCTCAACTACATAGTTAGTATGAGAAATAGCTTTCTTATACCATACATTCATATCAGTATCTTCTGTAAAGAGTTTCATGTTATATGTTAAGAAGTCATTTAAATTACCTTTACCTGTTGCTCCCGCAATCACATCACGATAAGCAGCTTGAGTTCGGTCTCCTTTCAAGAAATGTTCACGTGAACCAATTTGAATCAATCTATCGATAACGCTAACGTTCTTACCATAAAAATCAGGCTTGAACATCATAAGGTCTTTAATGCTCATATCATTGTATTTAAATCCATAATAACGATTTAAATAAGTAAGAGCCATCATAATTTTAGCTTTGTTGTCTTCTACTTTTTTAAGAAGAGCTTTCATGGCAGCTTCATCACTATTCAATTGATGGTCTTCGTTTTCGGCTAAAGCTTTGACTAATTTATCCAAATTAGCTTTAGTTTCTTCAAAGCTTTCTTCAAGGAATAGATTTTTAATATAACCATCTTTACGACCATCAGTATTTTCTTCAGCTTTACCACGTTTGTCCATTAACGCACGCACTTCAGGTGAAATCAATTCAACACCTGCTAATTTTGCTTTAATATCGTTGATTAATTGTGTTCTATCTTTAACAACCATATTCGGTGTATAAACGACGTCACCAAGACCTTCGATACTATATTCACGAACTTGTTGGACTTGAGAATCAGCTTTACGTGTGACAACTTTTTCTTCCTTAGTACCATCAGCATAATGAATCATAATATGATCAACATCTGACAAGTCAGTTACAAATTGCCCATCTTTCATACCTGTCACAGATAATACTTCTGTAGTTAATAATTTAGATCCTTCAGGAGTCTTATTACCTTGATTCACAATCCACTCTTTATTGTAGAACGGTTGAAGTTTTTCAACATTTCGGTAAGCAAGTTCACGTTCTGCATTATAATCTTGAGTAGTTTTGTACGTGTCTTCTTTATACGCTACGTGATTTAATTTATCAGTCAAATATGGTGTGATTTCATATTTATCGGCTGTGATATTGAACGAAGCAATCCGTTTATCCGCTTCTGCTTGGTCGACACCCTTAATCTGTTTTGAACGGTTATAAGAAACGTTACCTGATGCAACATCGTTCACATACACATTGTTCTTGAAGTAATCAAATCCGAAGTATGGGTCACCTGAGTCAACTGACCCTGAACCATACATCATTTCACCATTTGTCACTTTCATCATGCTGACGTTATTTTCAACCCAACCCCAGTCATAGTTTTCGTGAATTAAACCACCGCTTTGATTGTTGGTTTTGAGTGTCAATGTCCCTTTGACCACAGATTTAGTTAAACGACCTTTTTGTTTAACATCATTTGGATTTCCACCATGGTTGACTTTGGCAATCAATCCACCAAATTTAGCATTATTGGCTTTAATGTCAGCTTCAACATAAGAACTATCTACATTGCTTCTCCAGCTTTCACTTACAAGCCCACCAGACCACCAACCTTTGTTACCCACGCTTTCGATTTTACCGATAAAGGCTACATTACGCATATTGGATTCATCTAGTTTGTTGACCATACCTGTAACGTCGTTATTACCAACCACATTACCCGTAACCTTAATATTCTCAATCGTTGAGTTCTTAAACATATCTCCAAGTGGAGCTGTTTTATCAGCCCACGGCATATTGATATTCACATTACCAAAGTTGATGTCATGAATATGAGCATTTTCAACACGGTTGAACAATGGTCGAGCTAGATTGTGAATGGTATAACGTTTATCACCTTCACTATACAACTTACCTTTAAAAATGTTCGTCACGTATTGTTTATTCGGAGTCGGAACATTTGCTGCATTAAGATCCGCACCAAGTTTAAACTCACCCGTTGGGTTAGCTTGCATATCTTTTACAAGCTCATTGAAGTTGTAATATACATTACCTTCTTTTAATTTTTGTTTTTCAAAGTAATGAACATACTCTTCACTGAAAGTATCATCTGCTCTACGTTGAACTAAGTTTGGAGCTTTTGCTACCACTTTGTACAATGTTTTTCCATCGACAACCACTTCTTCAACAGAACTTACCGTAAGTCTTGTTGTCTTATTATCATGAGTTGTTACTCGTAAGTAAAGTGGAGCAATGTCTGTCGGTTTTTCAGTAAGTAAGCTCTTATCTGTTTCAACACCAGCATCATCCACACTCATCAAGCTTGTTTCTTTGATGTTTTTGATTTCAACTTTTTTAAGGTCAAGTCTTAGCGGTTCTTCTTTCAGAACCTCTTCCTCATCACCCTCACCACGGTCATAAACCATCTTCGTTTCAAGTTTATAATCCTTGTAGTACTGTAAATCTGTCAGGGTAGTTGTCAAGTCGTCTGGTGAAACATTCAAGGTTTTGACAATCTCATCACCTTTTTTCAGAGTTAAGGTAATAGATTTAATGGCTGCCTTACTTGGATTTTCTAGACTATACTTAACATCTGAAGTACGCTTCAAATCCTTAGGCTCAACTGCTGTGATGGTCAATACTGGTTTTTCAAAGGTCTTGGTACCACGTTTCAAAATTTTGTCTTGAGGTGCCTCAAGGATTTCCTCTGTAACTTTTGGAGCGTCCTCTGTTTTAACTCCCTTAATGGTATTAAAGGTCTTGGTGATTTTTTTCTGGCCTTCTTTCCCTTCTTGAGCTACAACTTCTAAGCCTTTTTTCAGTTGGTCATCTTCTTTAACAACTTCCTTAAATGGAATCTTTTCAAGACTTTCTTCTACAAGAGTTCCTTCAATTGGTTTTGTCCCACGACTTACCTGTTGGTTTACAGGCTCCTTGGTAACTTCTGTGCTAGTTGAAAGAACTTGGTCAGTTTTAACACCTTCTACTGTTTTATAAGTTGTTTTAGTAACTTGACTACCTTTTTCACCATTTCTTACGACAGTTTCTTCGTCCGTATACTTGGTTGGATCCTCAGTCGTTTCAGTTTTGTAGTCTAGGTCTGTAGTCGATGTTTCAACAAGGGTTCCCTCAGTTACTTTGTACTCAGGTAACTGTTCTTGTACAAGAGCTTGACCTTCTTTACCTTCCTCTTGTGTACCTTTTACTTCTACTGGAGCATCTGGTAATACAGGTTGAGTTAAAGCTTGACCTTCTTTGCCAGATTCTTGAGTTCCTTTGGCATCTATCGTAGCTTCTGGTAAGGATGGTTGCGTTAAGGATTGACCTTCTTTACCTGCCTCTTGAGTTCCTTTAGACTCTACTGTAACCTCTGGTAATTCGGGTTGCGTTAAAGATTGACCTTCTTTGCCTTCTTCTTGCGTACCTTTAGCTACTTGGCGAGTTGGTTCAGCTTGTGGTACTGGAGTTGGAGCAGGTTGCACCTCTTTCTTAGTTCCGACTGCAATGACTTGCGACACAGGATTTTGGAATACTTGGTCTTCGATGACTTCTCTAACTTCTTGACCATTGACCATCGAAACTTTGGTTACAAGACGACGCTGACCATTTACTCCGGCTGTGACGATACGAGTCTGTCCTTCTGCTAGATTCGCATCTGGGCTTGTGACCGTTTCAAAAGGAATCTCAACCAAGCTCTCTTCCTGTCTAATCTGGGGATTCTCAGAAACTGGTGTTTCTTCAACAGCAGGAGCAACCGAAGTTTGTGCCACAGGTTTTTCAACGACAGTTTCTGGCGCAACAGTCGGTGTTTCTTGAACTACTTCTGTTTTCTCGATTTCATTTGCACTTTGCTTTTCTACTGGCAACTGAGGCTTCTCAGCTGAAGCTGGTCTTGATGGGTGGAGTTCTGCTTCCTTGAAGTAACCAATGTATTCATAGCCATCAATATGGATAATCCCTTCAGACAAACCTTCATGTGTAGATGCAGAAATAGTTTGGTTATAAGAAAGTAACTCTTTATTTTCAAATGCAAATGTCCCATAAGGTACAAAAGTGCTAGCTCCCAAAGAACCAATCAAGAGAACACCTAGGACCTCTTTGCGACCTTTTTTGGATACCAAAAAGACTGCTAGTGAGGCTGTTGCCAAGCCAAGACCAGCCAAGGCTAGTTCTTTACTTCCTGTGTAAGGAAGTTGTTGACTGTTAGTTGCTTTCTTGCGATAAACTACATAGAGAATATCTTCATCTTGAAATTCTGTTGGAACCTCATGGTGAATCAAGGCTTTTTCAGACTCAGTCAATTCCTGCTCCGCCAGATAACGGTAATGAACGCTATGAGCTCCGCCAACTTCATTGGCTTGCACCTTATCTACTGAAAAGGTACTAGCACCAAAAAGGAAGGCCCCGATGGCTACAGGACCTACCCCAACAGTTAGCTTACGAATCGAATATTTGGTGATTTTTTCTAGTTGTTGTTTTGTTTTTCTCATTCTCACGACTTTCTAATAGAATCTTGCGGATAGTGTGCACGCGCACCACCGATGAGTTTTGGACGGCTAGCTAAAGCCGTTACATGGGCGTGCCCAATCTCCCGTAGTACCGGTCGAATCGGAACCTGCACATGCTTGACATGCATACCAATTGCGGTATCTCCTATATCAATTCCCGCATGAGCCGTGATGAACTCCACTTCGACAGGGTCTGTCATAAACTTGAAGGCTGCCAATTGACCCGAACCTCCTGCATGAAGTGTCGGAAGGACACTGACGATTTCCAGACCAAACTGCTCTGCCACCTGACGTTCAACAACGAGGGCACGATTAACATGTTCACAACCTTGAACAGCTAGATGAATTCCTTTTTCCTCTAGGATATCTAGGATGGTTTTCACGATGATTTCCCCAATTTCTTGACTGGATTCCTTGCCAATCTGACCACCTATCACCTCACTAGAAGAAAGGCCCAAAACAAAGATAGCTCCTTGCTTCAAATTGGCCTTTTCTAATACATCTTCTACAATCTGGCTTGTTGCTCTTTGAATGTCTTTTTCCTTCATACTTGATACCTCTTTTGTCACTATCTATCATATCTTTTTTTACTGATTTTATCAAGACCAACTAATCATTCTGAATTTTAAAAGCAAAACTCCCAGAATAGACTGGGAGCTAGCTGGTAGCTATTTTATTGAGGTATATTTCGACTGTCGTCCCTTTTTCGGGTGCAGAATTGATCTTCATCTGGTAATTGTCTCCAAAATGAAGTTTGAGTCGTTGGTCGACATTTTGTAGGCCAACTCCCCCACGTTTGAGGTTACTCTGACTACTGTCTCCAGCAGCTTGGAAGCCAACGCCGTCATCCTCAATGCGGATGACTAGTCCTGTATCCTTTTTCTGAACAGAAAGTTTAATATGGCCCTGACCTTCCTTCTCCTTAATGCCATGGTAAAGAGCATTTTCTACCAAGGGTTGTAGCACCAGTTTAGGCAAGAGCAGGTTATCAAAAGCAGAATCTTCATCAATCTCATACTCCAGCTTATCCCCATAGCGTTGTTTCTGGATAAAGAGATACTGGCGGACATGATTGATTTCATCAGAAAGAGAAATCAAATCCTTTCCTTGATTGAGCGCCAAGCGGAAATAGGTTGCCAGAGACTTGGTCACCTGAACCACTCGCTGACTATCCTGAAATTCAGCCATCCAGATGATAGTGTCCAAGGTGTTATAGAGGAAATGGGGGTTAATCTGACTTGACAAGGCTTGAAGCTCATACTGCCGGGTCGCTTCTTCCTGCCTGCGAATAGCTGCCATCAGCTGATCAATCTGATCCAACATGGCATTGAACTGACGAGTCACTTCTCTCAGTTCATAGGCACCAGCTTCCTTGGCACGCAGATTTTGTGTACCAGAAGCAATTTCCAGCATGGTTTCTCTCAAATCCTTCAAAGGGGCAATCCAGCGCTTGAGACTGAACCACACCAAGCAGAGACAGGCAAGAAGAGATAAGGCACTAGCACCAAGCAAGGTCCACAAGAGCTGACTCCGAACCTGGTCTAACTTCTCAAGTGAAGACACTCCAAGCACTGTCCAATCTGTTCCTGCAATCTTTTCCTGACTGACATAGGATTGGTGATCCAGCGTATAGCCCTGTCCCGTCTCGATGTAGGGTTTCATGGCCTCCATTTCACTCGCTGAGCTATAGACAGTACGTTTAGGATGGTAGACAAATTCATGATTTTCATTGATGATAAAGGCAAAACCCTGCTGACCCAATTGGAGTTGGTTGAGATAGGCTTCTAAAGTTTCGTAAGAAATATCCAAACGAAGCACGCCAAGATTGGCCCCCTTTGCATCAACAAGTTCCTGAGTAACAGAAATGACCCATTGACTATCTGATTTACGAGCTGGGGTTAAAACTGGCTTAGCTCCCTGATGAATAGCCTTTTGGTACCAATCCTCAGCCATCATATCTGAGGAAGTTTTCATCTGCACACTGTCATCTGTAGAAATAACCTGACCGGATTTGGTTACCAGTACCACCGTTTTCAAGTCCTGGTCTGCCTTTAAGATAGTCAAAAACAGATCTCGGATTCCCTTGACCTTGTCTTGACTGGGATTCTCAGCATAGGCTAGCACATCCTTCTGCTGGGTTAAACTGGTAGAGGTGGTTTCTAATTTTTTGATATATGACTGAATAAAGTGGCTAGTTTGGCTGATAGTTGTTTGGCTATTGCCCTCAATAGTAGCCTCAATGGCTGATGAACTAGATTGATAATAGAAAGTCCCGACCACAGCTAGTAGAATGAGAAAGACCAGAAAGATGGAAATAACCATTCTGACTAAAAGAGAAGAACGCTTCATCTGCCTTCTCCCTTCTTAAACTGACGAGGTGTCACACCTGCAATCTGTTTAAAACGTTGAGTAAAGTAGTTCATATCTTCAAAACCAACCTTTTCGGCTATCTCATAAATCTTTAAATCTGTGGTCAGAAGCAAGAGCTTGGCTTGTTTGACACGCTCTCTCACCAGATAATCCTGAAAAGGCAGGCCCAACTCTTTCTTAATTAAGGAACTCAAATAAGTTGGGCTAAAGCCCAAATCACTGGCCAAGCTCTTTAAACTAAATTGACTGTCAGCCAGATGAGACTGGATTTTCTGGGCCAGATTTCCCTCAAACTTATCGGTTAATAAATCTTGTAACTGCTCTTCCTTTTCTTCCTTGTCTAGTTTTTGCTTGATTTTCCCCAACATTTCCTCGATATCCTGACGAGAAAAGGGCTTGAGCAGGTAGTCATCGACACCGAGTTTGACAGCAGACAAGGCATAATCAAAATCATCGTAACCCGTCAAAAATACCAAATGCACCTGAGGATAGGTTTCTCGTACCAGACTGGCCAACTGGATGCCATTTAGCTGAGGCATGTTGATATCGGTTAAAATGATATCTGGCACCTGCTTTTGAATTAAGTCCCAAGCCTGCCTTCCATTTTCAGCCTGACCGATGATTTCCATATCGTAGGCTGCTACATTGACCAGTTTGGTCAATCCTTGTCTTACTAGATATTCATCTTCTACGATTAAAATTGTGTAGGTCATGCTCGGCTCCTTTATCACTTACTAGTATCAGTATAGCAAAATTCTACTCTAACTGCTTAGGAAAGAGTTCTTAATCAACATAATCTAGTAAATAGGCATAGCCTTTTTCTGCCATTTGGTCTTTGGGAATAAAGCGAATAGAAAGACTATTGATACAGTAGCGTAAGCCTCCCTTGTCCTCTGGACCGTCCGTAAAGACATGGCCAAGGTGGGAATCTCCAACTCGGCTTCTTACTTCCATGCGTGTCATATTGTAAGACTTATCTTCCTTGTAAGTGGCAACATCTGGACTGATTGGTTGGGTGAAACTAGGCCATCCGCAACCAGACTCAAACTTGTCCTTTGATGAAAAGAGGGGTTCGCCAGTAGCGACATCTACATAGATACCCGATTCAAATTTATCCCAGTAACGGTTTGAAAAAGCTCGTTCTGTTTGATTTTTCTGGGTAACTGCATACTCCTCAGTTGACAAGGTCTTCTTCAATTCCTCATCACTTGGTTTAGGATATTTGCTGGCATCGATGACGGGATAGGCGGCCTGATTGACATTGATATGACAGTAGCCATTTGGATTTTTCTTTAGGTAGTCTTGGTGATAGTCCTCAGCCACCACAAAATTCTTCAAGTTTTCCTTTTCAACTGCCAGAGGTTGGTCGTATTTCTTAGCCACCTCATCAAAGACTTGGTTGATTACTTCCAAATCCTTGTCATCTGTGTAATAAACGCCGGTACGATATTGGGTACCCACATCATTTCCTTGTTTATTTTTGCTTGTTGGATTGATAATGCGGAAATAATGAAGCAGAATTTCCTTGAGGGAAATTTGATTGGCATCATAGGTGACATGGACAGTCTCCGCATGTCCTGTTTGGTTAATCAATTCGTACTTGGTTGTTTCCCCTCTACCATTTGCATAGCCTGAAACAGCATCTGTCACTCCAGGCACGCGTGAGAAGTATTCCTCCACTCCCCAGAAACATCCCCCAGCTAGATAAATTTCGTGCAAGTCTGCGTCTTTGCTAATTTCTGTTTTTTTCACTGTTTTTCCTCCTTGGCTAACTGACGCTTTCTCAATTTGCGAGCTATCTGTCTGCCCTGCATTTCGCATCAATAGAAAATAGAAACCGGTTAGGACTAGGAGAATGACCCCTGCCAAGACAAACAATTTTACTTTATCATTCATAGCCTTTCTCTACCCCATTTCCTTTAATGTTTTTAAAATCATATCCTTATCCATAAAACCTGGTTGCGTTTTGACCAGCTTGCCTTCCTTGTCTATAAAGGCTTGAGTGGGGTAAGAACGGACACCATAACTTTCCAAAAGTTTGCCTGATGGATCAATTAGAACTGGAAAATTTTTATAATCTAAGCCCTTGTACCAGTTCTTAAAGTCTGCTTCAGATTGCTCCCCCTTGTGTCCAGGAGACACCACTGTCAAGACCACATAGTCATCACCAGCTTCTTTAGCAATTTCATCCGTATCTGGAAGGCTGGCTAGACAGATGGAACACCAAGAAGCCCAGAATTTGAGATAGACTTTCTTACCCTTGTAATCAGACAAACGATAGGTCTTACCATCTACACCTGTTAGTTCAAAATCGGCGACTTCCTGACCTTTAGTCGCAGTTTGCGCACTGACTTGTTCTGTTTTAGATTGCTCCTTCATAGTAGACTCGTCTGACATGTTTTTAGCCGAACAGGCTGCCAAGCAACAGATTGAGCCGACTCCAAGGAGACATGTTTGCCATTTTTTCATTTCTTCTTCCTCTCTATTCAAATAATCTTGTCAAAATAGACGCATTCCCCAAAAGCACCAAGATTCCCATCACGATAATGAGGAAACCACCCACTTTTTTGAGGATTCCGAGGTAAGGATGGAGTTTTCGAAAATGTTTCAAAACATAGCTGGATGCGAGAGCTAGAATCAAAAATGGTAGCGCCAATCCCAGCGTGTAAACTAACATGAGACCAGCTCCCTGCCAAGCTCCTGAACCACCTGAAGCCGCCAAGGCTAAAACAGACCCCAGAACTGGCCCCACACATGGCGTCCAAGCAAAACTAAAGGTTAACCCCAGTAAAAATGCCTGACTATAGCCGTTACCCTTTTGCCCCTGTCTCTTTAATTGTAGCCTTCTTTCCTTGTAGAGCCCTTGCAAATGTAAAACTTCCATCTGGTGCAAGCCCAAGAGAATGATAACCGCACCCGTCACATACTGAAACCAAGAAGCATACAGCAAATTGCCTAAAAAACCAGCTCCATAGCCCAGTAAGATAAAGATAAAAGAAATCCCCGCTATAAAGGCCAGAGTTCGCACTAAACTAACAAGTGAGATTGAAAATTTTCCGCTAGAACCCCAATCACTATCTTTATCATCCAACAAGACCCCTGCATAGACCGGTAACAAGGGTAAAATACAAGGAGAAAAGAAGGAAAGAATTCCAGCAAGAAAAACACTGATAAAAAAGAATACATTGTCCATTGCCTTCCTCCATTCATTGATTTGATAGGACTATTATAGCTCCAAAACTCCAGAAAAAACAGGGACAATGATAGGGAAAAATAGGAATTTAATCAGTTTATTCAAAAATCTGGCACAAAAAAAGCCAGACAAGGTCTGACTTTGGTAGATACAGAAAAGAGAATCACCTGTCTTCCCTACTTATCTGGTAATAAATAAGGTCCGCAACGTAGTCTTTTCTCTCCACACCATTAGCAATGGTTTTTAGATAAGACATTCCCGCTTTTTCCATCACACGGCCTGAAGCTGGGTTGAGACTAGCGTAACGAGCTCTGACTTTTTGAAAGCCTGCTTGAGTAAAACAAAAGTCTAACACAGCTTTTAAAGCCTCCGTCATCATACCACAACCCCAATAATCTTTTCCTAAAACATACCCAATCTCACAACTTAAATCTTCCTCGTGCATTTCAATGATGCTGATATCTCCTATCACATGCTCTGGGTTCTCTTTGAGACAAATGGCCCATTTGTAATAGTTGGGATTGGTATAGGATGCAACCCAATTTCGAATCGAGTTCCGAGTCACCTCAACATCAGGATGAGGATCCCAGGTGACATAGGTCAGATTCTCAGGCAACGAAGCCCAATTTTGAAACATGGCTTCCGCATCACTCTCCACAAATCTTCTTAAAATCAGACGTTCTGTCTGTAACATTTGCGTACCGATTGCTTTCATCATGTTACCTCGCTTTCTAAGCTTAAGGCTCAGGGTAAAAAGACTATACTCAGTAACAGCTAGAAAACAAGTTTTTCATCTAGTTACTTGACGCAGTCGCTGTCTGGTTTGAAATGCGCTTTACCAAGCTTTTTCAAACCTAGTCATCGTTACGGGGGTGAGACAAGGAAAATCAAACTCTTCGAGTTACCGAATCTACCTCGTTTTCCTGTTTCTAGACTCGGGCTAAAAAGGTCCCCCGGACCTTTTTACTCCCAAAAGTCATCAAATACGGTGATTGGTAGGTGGCGTTTGTGTTGGCCTTTGTGCCACCAGTTTTCGATAGTCTCTTGAGCTTCTGGGCTGATTGTTTTGCCTTCTAGGTAGTCATCAATCTCTTCATAAGTGACTCCAAGGGCGACTTCATCAGCCAGCCCTGGTTTATCTTCTTCTAAGTCTGCTGTTGGGATTTTTTCATAAAGGGCTGGGTCTGCACCAAGCTCCTTCAAGAGTTGTTTTCCTTGACGTTTATTGAGGCGGTAAAGAGGGAGAATATCTGCACCACCGTCACCAAACTTGGTAAAAAAGCCTGTGATATTTTCCGCAGCATGGTCTGTTCCAATGACAGCTCCACTATGGGCACCCGCAAGGGCATATTGGGCAATCATACGACTACGAGCCTTGATATTTCCCTTGTTAAAGTCTGAAACAGGACTTCCTGTCGCTTCAACTGCATCTGCCATGGCATCAGCTGATTCCTTGATATTCACAACCAAGCTGACATCTGGCTGGATGAAAGCGAGGGCTTTTTGAGCATCTACTTCATCAGCTTGCACGCCATAGGGCAGGCGGACAGCGATAAATTGGTAGCTGTCATCTCCTGTCTCTGCTCGCATTTCTTCCATAGCTAATTGCGCTAAGCGCCCTGCTAAGGTTGAGTCCTGACCTCCAGAAATTCCTAGTACAAAAGTTTTAAGGAAGGGGTGTTTTTTCAAGTATCTCTTTAAGAAATCAATCGAACGACGGATTTCTTCCTGAGCGTCAATCACTGGCTTGACACCCAGTTGCTGGATAATGGTCTCTTGCAAACTCATTCTTCTTCTCCTTCACCAAGAGCTTCCTTGCGCATCTTATCAATCAAATCCATCTTATCTTGCCAAATATCACGCGCCAAGTCCACTGGATAGTGCTGCGGATTGAGCACGCGTTTGTACTCATCCCAAAGTTTGTCAAATTCTTTGCGAGCATAGGACTGAATCTCAGTCAAACTAGGCAGGTTGTAAACTAATGTTCCTTCTTTGAAAATATCCACCAAGAGAGGAACGGCATCAAAATTACGAACGGTTTTTTTGATATAGGTATAGGTCGGATGGAACATCTTGATTTCAGTCATGCTGGCAACGTCAACTCCATCATAAGTGATGTAGTCGCCTTCTGACTTCCCTTTTTCACGACTGGTAATGCGCCATACCTGCTTCTTACCTGGCGTTGACACTTTTTCAGCATTATTAGACAGTTTGATGGTATTGCGCATGTTACCATTTTCATCTTCAATGGCCACAATCTTGTAAACTGCCCCAAGAGCTGGCTGGTCATAGGCTGTAATCAGCTTGGTTCCAACACCCCAGACATCAATCTTGGCCTTTTGCATCTTGAGGTTGAGGATAGTATTTTCATCAAGGTCATTAGAAGCATAGATCTTAGCCTCTGTAAAGCCAGCCTCGTCTAGTTGCTGACGGACTTTCTTAGAAATGTAGGCAATATCCCCAGAGTCAATCCGCACACCCATAAAGTTAATCTGATCACCCAGTTCACGCGCCACCTGAATAGCAGCTGGCACACCGATGCGAAGTGTATCATAAGTATCTACTAAAAAGACACAATCACGATGGGTCGCCGCATAGGCCTTGAAGGCTTCATAGTCGTTTCCATAAACCTGTACCAAGGCATGGGCATGAGTCCCCAAGACTGGAATATCAAAGAGCTTACCAGCACGCACGTTGCTGGTTCCATTGGCACCACCAATCACCGCTGCGCGTGTTCCCCAGATAGCTGCATCCATTTCTTGCGCACGACGTGTCCCGAACTCCATCAAGGGTTCATCTTCGATAACCGAACGAATACGTGCTGCCTTAGTCGCTATCAAGGTTTGAAAGTTAACGATGTTTAAGAGAGCCGTTTCGACTAATTGACATTGGGCTAGAGGCCCTTCCACCTGCACAATCGGTTCATTGGCAAAGACCAAGTCCCCTTCTTGGGCAGAACGGACTGTCAACTCCAACTTAAGATTTCGTAGGTAATCCAAGAATTCTCCATGATACCCAAGCGTCTCCAAGTAGGCAATATCGCTATCTGAAAAGCGCAAGTCTTTAAGATAATGTACAATTCTTTCCAAACCAGCAAAAACCGCATAGCCGTTATTAAACGGTTGCTGGCGGAAATAAACTTCAAAGACCGCCTTTTTATTGTGAATTCCTTGGTCAAAGTAAACTTGCATCATATTGATCTGGTACAAGTCCGTGTGCAATGTCAAACTATCATCTGGATACATCTGTTTTCCTTCTTCCTACTTTACAAAGGTATGAACGTATTCTACCACTTTCACACCATCCGATAAATTAGTACTATTATAACACATTTTACCGAGATTGATAAAAAGCTAACAAGCTATTCTCCACTCTCCAGTTCATCCATATCTTGCTCAAACTTTTTTTGAGCCCATTCGCCATAACTTTTAAGGCCGAGATTGCCGATAAAAACCCAAGGAAGGTAAATCAGATAAGTAATGGCCCAAGCAGACAAATATTTAACGTTGAGAGGATTGTGCTGATAAATTTCGATATTGAATTGATAATTCTGCAACATCAAGAGGGTCGTAATAGCGAGAGTCACCAGCAAACACCCTCCAATCGTAAAATGAAAACGACTATAGTAGGTCACTCCAAGTTGTCGTGCACGATTGAAAAAGAAGAAAATTCCTAAAAGAAGGGTAACCAGAAGAATATTAGGATTAAAAAGAGCAGGTGCTAATACAGCCACCAGATAGCTTAGCAGAATGAGCCCGATAAACACATTAAAAGACTCTGTCCCAGCTTTGTTAATCAGTTGTTCTTCTCTTTCGTCTAATAATTGATAATAAAAAAATCTATTTTTCATCTTCTTCCTCCCAAAATAATTGATCTAATGTTTTTCCTAAGCGTCTGCAAATGGACTGGCAAAGCGAGAGACTCGGATTGTATTTTCCAGCTTCAATCAAGCCTATAGTCTGCCTAGTAACACCTACAGCCTCTGCCAAATCCCCTTGTGTTAAGTCAAGCTCCACCCGAGCTAATTTTAATTTTAAATTTTTAGCCACTAGCGTCCTCCTTCACATTTTTAAAAAGTTGCGCTTCTTTTAAAAACATTATACCATATATCTAACTTAATGCAATATATAAATGTCATTTTGTAAGATTTTATTAACAAAAAAACTCTCTACCACAAAAAATAGAGAGTGTTGAGTTCAAATATAGGATTTCAAAATATCGACGACATCACTTCTTTTCTTGACCTGATAGGACTTGATGCCCAATTTCTCAGCTGCTATTGTATTGTCCTCAATATCGTCTAGAAAGACACAATTTGTAGGATCTAGCTGGTATTTATCGAGAATCCCCTTAAACATTGCCAAATCAGGCTTTATAGCTTTTATATCACAGGATAGGACAAAGCCATCTAAAAGTTCTTTTAAGGGAGACAGTTGCTCTTCCAGCAAGTCATAAAATACCTTTGAGGTATTGGACAAGACGAAGATGCGATGCCCCTTTTTCTTTAGTTCTGACAAGACAGGAAAGACTTCCCTATAAATATCAATGTAGCTAGGCCAATTCCAGATAACTTCTTCAACCTTCTTTTGATAGCCCCTTCCAATCATCGACACAAGTTTAAGCACCAACTCTTCTCTCGTCATAGTCCCAAGATCTAATCTTTCCCAAAGCCCCGACTGAAAAATGCTCTTATCTAAAATGAGATAATCTTTCTTCGTATTCGAAACACTTTGTAAAATCTTATCCTTGTTCCATTCTAATAAAACGTTGCCCATATCTAGTATGATATCCATTAGCCCACCTCCATAGTGATGTGAAGATTTCCTCTTTGCTTTATACTTTCATATTCAGCTTACAAATCCTTTTGGTAATAAAATCTTTGCCCTGTGTAGGGATAGTCTTGCAAGGTAAAGACTTCCTTGTAGCCATGCCTTTTATAAAAATCTGGTGCTTGAAACTGGTAAGTATTCACGAAAGCAAACTGACAGTTTCGATTCTTAGCTTCATTTTCAGCTTGCTCCAATAGTTTTGAACCGATTCCCTGTCCTCGCAATTCCTCTTTCACAAACAAATATTCGATTTCCAGCCAATTTCCGAAAGTCTCTGCTACTAAGCCCGCCAAGAGATTGCCCTTTTCATCTTCGACATAAAGGTTCAGTGGCTCACTTATAGCCTCTTCTCTTTTGGAACGATTATAAGCACGAATCAAATCCTCTATTTCTTGCGCTTTATGAGACTCCTTATTTTCCAATCTAACGTGCATCCAAACCTCCTTAGAACTGTTACAGCTTGATTATAATCTTATTTCAATAGACTGTCAAACTAGAAAAAACTCACCAAGCTGAGTTGATGAGTTTATGATTTATTTTCTAAATTTCCACTGGCTATAAATTCCGAAAACAAGAATCCAGATGGCAGAACCAACTGCCCCCATGAAGGTAGACTCTTGTAAAAAGAGGGTTGCAAAGACAAAGATGAAAAAGAGGATGGTTAGGGGATTGAGCAAGCGATACTGAGGCATGAGGTAGCCGTCCGCCATGAAGTCTTGTGACTTGCGGTATTTGAGATGAGCCACCATGATCAAGATATAAATCGCGATGTAAACACCTGATGAAGACGCCGTAATCAAAGCAAAAGCATCGGAAACACCTGGCAAAACGTTGATAAAGGCAGCCAGAGCAATCAAGATTGCTGAAGCAATAATAGCATTTTGTGGAACATTATGGCGAGAGAGAGTATCTGCCTTGATCGCTTTTAAGAATCGATTGGGTGAATCATGAGCAATCTGGTAGAGGTGTCGTCCTGTTGAATAGAGGGTTGAATTAAGAGCCGATGCGGCCGACGTCAAAACGACGAAGTTAATCAGAGCTGCCGCCCACTTGATCCCTGCCAGTTCAAAGACCGTTACAAATGGAGAATCTGAAGAAGCAAGTTCTCTCCAGGGAATAATAGACATAATGGCTAATAGAGCTCCACCATAGAAGAAGACAATTCGGAGAGGAATTTCCTTAACTGCTTTTGGCAAAACCTGACGAGGATTCTTCGTTTCAGAAGTTGTCACTCCGATAAATTCAATCATCAGATAGGCAAAAAATACCATTTGAAAGGCCATAACAAAGTTCATGACTCCATTTGGGAAAAGAGAGAATTGATTGCTGATATTTGCCAGACTTGCAGCACCATATGGTGTTTCAAATCCTGTCAAGACCATAAAGACCCCTGTTGCAATCATAGCTAAAATAGCCACAATCTTAACCATAGCAAACCAAAACTCGACTTCTCCAAAGAGCTTAACCGCAATCAGATTGACCAAGGCCAAAATCGTTAAAAAAACAATCTGAATCAACCAACTAGGCCAAGAAGGAAACCAAAACTGAACATAATGCGAAATCGCAGTGATTTCTGCCATACCGATAAAGACAACAGACAACCAATAAGACCAAACCGAGAAATACCCCCAGCCTTTCCCCAAATGACGGGTGATAAAGTTGATAAAAGTATGTTGTTCTGGATCCTGATATAGCATCTCCCCAACAGCCCTCATCATCAAAAACATAAAGGCTCCTGTAATCATGTAAATCAGGATGATAGAAGGTCCAGTAAGGCTGATAGAACGACCAGCACCTAGGAAAAGTCCTGTTCCGATTGTCCCCGCAATGGCCATCACCTGAACATGGCGATTGGTTAAACCACGCTCCATTTTATTTTTTTTCTTATTTGAACTCATATAGTCTCCTATTTATTCAAAAAATCAAAAAGGAGTTGAGCAAGTCAAGACCTCCACTACTCCATTTTCATTCTATTTAGGCTGTTTTTTCAACCTTTAAAATTTTGACATCGTAACTACCAACAGGTGTCTCAATCGTAACAATATCGCCTGTTTTTTTGCCGATCAAAGCTTGTCCAATCGGACTTTCATTTGATACCTTCCCAGCGAAAGCATCCGCACCTGCAGAACCGACGATGATGTAGACTTCCTCTTCCTCTTCACCGATTTCTTGGATGGTTACTGTCTTACCGATAGCTACCTCATCTTGGGCAACTGCATCGCTATTAACAATTTCAGCATAGCGAATTTTTGTTTCTAGACTTGAAATTTGTCCTTCAACAAAAGCTTGTTCATCCTTAGCTGCTTCGTACTCACTATTTTCTGAAAGATCCCCGTACGAACGAGCAATTTTGATACGCTCTACGACTTCAGGACGACGAACGAGTTTCAATTCTTCTAATTCTTTTTCTAGCTTTTTCTTTTCTTCAAGGGTCATTGGGTAAGTTTTTTCTGCCATTTTTTCAACTTTCTTTTCTATTACTTTTTTAAAACAAAATTATGTGGAAAACCACATAATTTTAGTTTGAACTACTTGATTGTGTTAATTTACTATTGATATGTTCTGCAACGTTTTGGTCATGCTCTTCTTTTGTCGTTGCAAAGTACACTTTACCGTCTTCAACATTGGCTACAAAGTACAAGTACTCACTCTTTGTCTGATTTACACTTGCTTCAATAGCATCGAGGCTTGGACTATCAACTGGGCCGGGCATGAGGCCAAGATGTGTATAAACATTATAAGGTGAATCAATCGTAGTATCAATTGCAGTATCATCAGCCAAGCTAATCTTTTGGCCAAGTTTTCCTTCAGCATACAAGATAGCAATGTTGCTTTGAAGTGGCATACCAAGATTCAAGCGGTTATAGAAGACTCCCGCAATCAATTTACGATCTTCGGTCTTAGCACCTTCTTTTTCGACAAGAGAAGCAATACTGAGCAATTCATTAACTGTCAGATTCTTTTCTTTTATCGTAGTGTAGTACGGTGACATGGCCTTGTCCATAGCTGCTAACATATCATCAATCAAGCTTTCAACTGTGGTGCTGTCTTTGATAGTGTAGGTTGCTGGGAAAAGGTAACCTTCAAGGCGATAACGAACGCCACTGTCTTTTGTTGGAAGACTTCCAAGAAGGTTTGGATACTTGGCTACTAGTTGGGAGATGAAGGTTTCATCTTGAGCTTTTGCCAGAAAAGCATCCGCTGTAAGAGGTTCTTTAAAATCACCTTGGAGTTGACCTACTGTCTGAGCAATTTGCTCTAAAGTATAACCTTCCGGAATAGTTAAGTTTGCAAGCACTGGTTCTTGAGGTTCAGGAGTTCCACCTTTTTGCAATTCTTGAATCAAGTCATCCGTACTCATGCTCTTCTTCAAATTGTAATAACCTGACTTCAAGTCTGAACCCTTATACTTAGCATAAATACTAAAGATAAGTCCATGTTTGACCAAGCCAGATTTTTCCAAAGTGCTCCCAATTTGTTGCACATTTGATCCTTCTGGAATTTGAACTGTCATATACTCCTTAGAGCTCGCATCAACAGGTTTCAAAGAGTCTTGAACATAACCGTACCCAAAGTATCCACCAGCAGCCACAAGCACCAAAAGAACTAAAAAGGTTACTAGGAAACCTTTGGCTTTTGATTTTTTCTTTTTCTTGGTTGGTTTTTTACCTTTACGGCGACGGTTATGACGTGATTCCTCCGTTAATCTGTCTGAGGATCCAGTTGAAGCTAGCGCTTCAGCTTTATTCTCAGAAGAAGCAACTGATGTATTGGCCTCTTCTGTCTTATAAGTCACGTCTATCTTGGTCGGAGTATCGTTAAATTCTTTTTCTTCAGGTTCAAGTTCAACTGGTTCCACCTTAGGTTGAACGGACTCCACTACAGGTTCTTCAGCTGGATGAATCGGTTCTACTAGAGGTTCTTCAGATTCTACAACTTCAATCTTGTCAATGATAGGTTGTCTAATCTCTTTCTCTTCTTTTTCATCCGTTTTATCAGCTTCAGCACTCGAAAGTGGAGGAACACTCGGCGCATTCTTTAGAATTTTATCGACAACAGATAGGGAATCAGCCATCAACTCTTCTGTTGAAGTATCAGATTCAGGATTTGCAGGAGTTACTGAACTAGCTTGAGATGATGAAGCTGTCAGATTTGGAATGTCTACTTCTTTCTCTTTTCTATCTTGTTCTTTTACTCTCTCTAAATCACGTAGAATCTGCTCTTTAAAGCTTAATTTTTCTTCTTCTCTTGATTTTTCAGTCAAAAGCATTACCTCCTTGTTGACAATCCATAATATTATATCTTAAAAGTCGCAGAAAAGCAACCAACTAGGGCATTCCCTAGCTAGTTTTCTTTATTTTCAGGCTGCCAGACCATATCATACCATGTTTCCCCAGCAAAGCTTGACTGGGATATTCCTTCATTAACAAAGCCGTGCTTTTCGTAATAGGAGATAAGGTAGTCATGACATGTCAAGTTAATGCCCTCTCGTTCATGTTCTAAAGCGACTTCTTTCAGAGCCCTTAACAATCTTTTCCCCACGCCCAAGGCTTGTGCCTCCTTAGCTATGGAGAGACAGGTCACAGAGATATAGCCTCCAGGTCGATGGCTATAGTCTTTTATCTCTTCTGTAAAGGACTGATCTTGTAGATGACGATGTGGGACGACTGGACCTTCGATATACCCAAGTATACGTCCCTCCTTTTCAGCTACGAGAAAACTGGTCTGAATTTCACGTAAGTGCGCCTCAAAGACCGCACGAGGAATGGCTTCTTCAAGGGAGAAATTCTCCAGCTCTATCTCTAAAATTTGATCTAAATCCGAAAATCTTGCTTGTCTGATTTTCATACTTCCTCCTGATAAAAAGGATTGGCCCAAATCAGATTCCATCTCGAAAATCTTGCGCATGAAGCTTCTGGCACTTCTTCCTCAACAAAGCCATTCATCTCAAAATAAGAGAGCAAGTCATCAGGACAAGTCAAGCGAAGATACTCATACCCTCCTTCCACCGCCACTTGTTTCAAGCTAGCAAGAAGAAGGGTCCCCAAACCTTGCCCGCGATGGTCAGGATGAATAGCAAATGATCTTATTTCTATCCATGTGGGATGAAGAGACTGAGACTCTCCTAAAACATAGCCCACGAGCTGGTTTTCATCTCTAGCTACAAGAAAGGTATCCGCAATCTTACGGATACTCTCTTCTAAAAATTCGTAGCTCACTATTTCTTCTGAGGATAAACAAGATTCTTCAATTGCTACAATTTCTTCTAAATCCGATAAAGTAGCCCGTCCTATGGTGATTGGAATTTCCATTCTTTTTTCTTATTGGACGTTACTTGTCAAATTAGACAAAAGACGTTCAAATGAGTACTCATAGGTTTGGATGTCTCCTGCTCCCATAAAGACATAGACTGCATTATCATGCTCAAGGAGTGGTGATACATTTTCAACTGTGATGACTTGGCTTTTCTTCTTAATTTTATCTGCTAGGTCTTCTACCTTGACGTCACCATGGTCCACCTCACGGGCTGATCCATAGATTTTCGCCAAGTAAACAGCATCTGCCTGGCTCAAAGCTTTAGCAAAATCGTCCAATAGGGCAATGGTTCTAGTAAAAGTGTGTGGTTGGAAGATTGCAACAATTTCCTTGCTTGGGTATTTCTGACGAGCCGCATCTAAGGTCGCAATGATTTCCGTTGGGTGGTGGGCGAAATCATCAATAATAATGGTGCCATTGACAACCTTTTCAGTGAAACGACGCTTGACACCAGCAAATGTTTTCAAGTGTTCACGTACCAAGTTCAAGTCAAACCCTGCTGTATAAAGTAAACCAATAACGGCTGTCGCATTCATAATATTGTGACGACCAAAGGTTGGAATGTGGAATTGACCCAACTCTTGTCCGCGGAAATGAACTGTGAATGTTGAACCAGTCGTAGAACGTAGAAGGTCGCTAGCTACAAAGTCATTTCCCTCAGCATCAAAGCCATAGTAATAGATTGGCGCATTGGCTGTAATCTTACGCAACTCAGCATCCTCACCGTAAACAAACAAACCTTTACTAATTTGTTTGGCATAGTCATTAAAGGCGTTGAAAACATCCTCTAGACTTGTAAAGTAGTCTGGATGGTCAAAGTCAATATTGGTGATGATAGAGTATTCTGGGTGGTAAGGCATGAAATGACGCTCATATTCATCAGATTCAAAAACAAAATACTTGGCATTTTCAGAACCTCGACCCGTTCCATCCCCAATCAAGAAGCTAGTGTCTGTGATGTGAGACAAAACGTGAGACAGCATCCCAGTCGTTGATGTCTTACCATGCGCTCCTGCAACCCCCATGCTGACAAAGTCACGCATAAAGCTACCTAGGAATTCATGGTAACGTTTGTAGCTGATACCATTTTTGTCGGCATAGGCGATTTCAACATTGTTGTCTGGACGAAAGGCATTTCCAGCAATAATTTCAAGATCCCCTTGCAGGTTCTTTTCATCAAAAGGAAGAATCGTAATTCCTGCCTGCTCTAGTCCACGTTGAGTAAAGTAGTATTTTTCAACGTCTGAACCTTGAACCTTGTGTCCCATTTGATGCAACATCAAGGCTAAGGCACTCATCCCTGATCCCTTGATTCCAATAAAATGATATGTTTTTGACATGCTTTTCTCCCTTACTCAGTAATTCTTGTCAGATTCAACTCTTGGGCAACCTGACGTTCCTGTTCTGTTTGCTTATTCTTTTTATTATAGATTTGACTCTTCTTTAGAAAATCATAGTTGTTCTTTTTAGCCTTTTCCGTTTGAGATTTCGGAGTTGGAGTTACTACCTGGTCAGCCTCCTCGGCTAGAATATAGTGGGACTGGCTCAAGTTTTTGCTAAACTTGGCAAGCTCACCTGGATTTTCCTTTTGAAATGGTGCTGTTGGTTGGTTTCCTTGACGAACAAGTGTTGAACCATTGTGTCGTCTAGTATGACTAACATCCTGAGTCAAATACTTGGCCGAACGTTTCTTCTTCAGATCCGCACGCGCCTCTTCTCGAGCCAATTCAGCATACGTTTTTTCAACTTTTTTAGGTTCTGGGCCTGGTTTTGGCTCCTTGCTAGCTACCGAAGGAGTTACAGCCTGTTCCTCATTGATAGGAGACCATTCCAAATAGTTTTTATCGCGGTAATCACCCTTGATATTGCTAATAAAGTCTGACTCATCATACAAGTCCATGACTGGCATTTTAGTCAGCATGATCTCATCATCTGACACCAGTGGAAATCGATCTTGTTTCATTTTGTATTTCCTTTCAACACTTCATTATAGCGTATTGTCTTGATTTTTCAAGTGCTGGCTTCAGAAATCCCTAAAATTTCTCGAATTTCTGCCAGACTAAGACTCGCACGCGATTCCGTTCCATCCAAAACTTGGGAAACCAGGTGTTTCTTCTGTTCTTGGAGTTCTTGAATCTTTTCTTCAATGGTTCCTCTAGTAATCAAACGGTAAACCTCTACCTTCCGCTCCTGTCCCATTCGGTGAGCTCGTCCGATAGCCTGAGCCTCGACAGCAGGATTCCACCAGAGGTCCACTAGGATGACGGTGTCAGCTCCTGTCAGATTGAGACCGACACCACCCGCCTTAAGAGAGATGAGAAAGATATCCCTTTCCCCTTGATTAAATATTTTGGTCATTTCTTGCCGATCTTGAGCAGGAGTTGAGCCCGTAATTTTGAAGGAAGTCAAGCCCAAGTCTGGGAGTTCTTGCTCGATTTTTTCCAACATTCCTTTAAATTGAGAGAAAATCAAGACCCGATGCCCACCATCAGCCACTTGTAGCAATAAATCTCGAAGGCTATCCAATTTACCACTGGCTCCATGGTAATCGTCCATGAAGAGGGCTGGCGTATCGCAGATCTGGCGCAATCGCATGAGACCAGATAAGATTTCTACCCGACTTCTCTGGAATTCTTGGTCTGTCACTTGGGCTAGACGGTCTCGCATCTGTTGCAACTGGGCCAGATAGATGGCCTTCTGCTGGTCTTCCAGTTCATTTTTATAGACGACTTCGATCAGATCAGGCAGTTCTGTTAGGACTTCTTCTTTCTTACGCCTCATGACGAAGGGCTTGATAAACTGCGCGACTCGGTCAGCCGGTAATTTCATAAACTCCTTTTTACTTGGCAAGAGCCCCGGAAGCACAATTTGAAAGATAGACCACAACTCTCCTAAATGGTTTTCGATAGGCGTACCTGACAAAGCAAAGACTGCCGGCACCACAAACTGGCGCAAACTCTGAGCAATCTTGGTTTGGGCATTTTTCATGACCTGGGCTTCATCTAAGAAGAGAAAATCAAAAGCCATCTCTTGATAAAGCTCGCTGTCTTGACGAAAGGTTGCATAGCTAGTCACATAGATTTGGTGATTTTCAGAAAGAATCGCTTCTCGATTCGCTTTCAAACCATGAACGACAGCCAAATCCAACTGTGGGGCAAATTTTCTAAATTCATCTGCCCAGTTGTAGATTAAACCTGACGGTGCTAAAATCAAGACCCGACTATCTTCTGTCACCTGACTAGTCAAAAAAGCGATGGTTTGCAGTGTTTTCCCCAATCCCATATCATCTGCCAGAATGCCACCAAAGCCATAGTGATGAAGCATCTGGAGCCAACGGACTCCCTTTTCCTGATAGTCTCTCAAACTCGCCTGAACCCGTATATCTCCCAAAGGAAAATCCTCTGGATGGGTCAAATCATGAGCTAAATGCCGAAATTCTTCCGAGAAGGAGATCCTGTCTCGACCTTCAAACAACTGAGACAAACTGTAAGCTAGGGATTTCCGAGCCTGAAAAGAACCATCTTTTAGCTCAACCCCCAGTTCCTGCAAATTTTGACGAATCTGCTTGGTCTCCTCATCAAAAAAGTACACTTGGTCAGAAGAACTGATATAGAAATCCTGATTGCTGGTCAGGGCTTTAAGAGCTTGATCAATCTCTTCTTGGGCAATCCCTTGGAAATCAAATTGAATTTCCAACAGTCCTCCCTTGGACTCAATCTGAACCTGAGGAGCTTGGACGCTGTAGAGCTGATTCATCTCATCAGACAAGAAAACCTGACCCAACTTCTGAAAAGCTGGAATCGTATGGTGAAAGAAAGAATAAACTGCCTCTGGCTTCAAAGCCTGTCTCCAAGACTGAAAATCAGCCTCAAAACCAGCCCCTAAACAGACTTGAAATAGCTGATTTTCCAAGACAGCATCGCTTGAAAATGGTAATTGTTCCAGCTGTTGACTACTAGTCACCTTAACCTCTCCATAGTCAAACTGGATATCCAAGCGGATGCGGCCGTCATCCTCCCTATCAAAGTAAAAGATTGGTGAAAAGGATCGTATTTGTAAGCGCTCAGGAGCAGAAACTGTTCCTAGCTGTCCAAACAAGGGCAGACAGGCGGCTAGGCGGTCACGATCACTGTTGTCAAACTGGAGGCATTTTCTCCCTCTTTCCTCCTGAGAGAGCTCCTTTATTTCCTTTAGGAGGCTGATTTGTTTAGGGTTTAAGAGATAAAGATTCCCCTTACGAAAGAGAACCGCTCCCCCATAGAATACGTTAACCCGCTCACTTTCAGAAATCTCCATCTCAAAATAATCGGGATACTCCTGCACGGAAAAAGAGAAAAGGTTTGCTTCTGGATCTAAATCGTGAAAGAGAAGATTTTCATAACTAGTAATCTGGTGCTCAAAATGAAAATCTTCCAAGTTCATCAGCAACTCCACTCCCTGCTCAAAAAAGGTCAGAGGGAAAAAGAGATGACGACCTTGATTAGGGAAAAAGAGCTCTTGACTCAGTCCCTCCTCAATCAAACCACATAAAAAAGTAAGAACTTCTTGACTAGCTGTATCAAAAGCATCCCAAGACAAGTCATTTTCATAGTGTTTCCCAATCATATATGGCTTTCGATGGACCAAGACCTTCAAAAAGAGAGGGATGTCACGAATGACATAATATTTTTGACTATCAACTAAACCGATTCGGAGAGTCCAAAGGAGGCGATTGGTTCCAGCTTCCACCTGGCCTTGTGCCGACAAAGTGTAGATTTTCTCTCTCTTCTGAGGTTGGATACGCTTCAAAAAACTACCACCAAAACCAACCTTGGTTTCGACCTCTTCTTGCTCTTCATGTCCTTTTTCTAAGGCTTGTAAAATCACCTGGCCTTCTTCATCATTCTTCAGATAATGCTCAAGCGCCGCGAGGTGAACACAGTAACCTTTTTTTTGGAAAAAATCACAAGCACAAAAAACCAGATCATCCTCTAAACTGTAGCGCAAGTCTTCTCCCGCCACACGAGTATAGAGACGATTCCCTTTTTCCTTGATAATCTCAATGTTGCCTGTTTCATAGAGTGCAACCCCCTCCATGCGCAACTTTCCCGGAATCAATTTAGCCATAGTTACCCCTTTATCTTATCTTTTCATTATACCACATTTTCCCCTACGAAAATAGCCTTCTAGGAAGACTTTTCTCCTAGAAGGCTGGATTTTTAAAGTGTAGCAAAAGTGGTCACGATGCGTTGGCAAACCTCTTCCAGTACTGACTTCGGCATAGCTACATTGAGGCGGGCATGAAGAGTTCCTTCTTCCCCAAAGTCCAAACCTCGGTTCAAGATAACCTTGGCTTTATTCTTCAAAAGCTCTTGCAAGCGGTCATCCGTTAGGTCATAGGCTGAAAAATCAAGCCAAATCAAGTAGGTACCTTGCGGTTTCATGACCTTAATCTTGGTTTCGTTGTCCAAAACATCCACTACATAGTTAATGTGGTCCTCGATAACTTCTTTTAGTTCTCCTAACCAGTCCTTACCATAACGGTAGGCAGCTTCTGTCGCCAAATAACCCAAGCCTGAGATTTCATGTTGGTTATTGGCCAACTGGCGTTTTTGGAAAGCCACACGAAGCTTGGGATTTTCAATAACTGCATAGGAATTCTTGGTCCCAGCAATATTAAAGGTCTTAGTGGCACTACTCAAGATAAGGGCAAAGTCTTTAAAAGCGGGATCAATGGTATTGAATGACTGGTGTTTGCGACCAAAGAGAGCCAAATCTTGGTGAATCTCATCTGAAACCAACAAAACACCATGTTTTTGGCAGAGATGCCCAATCTTTTCTAACACTTCCTTTTCCCAAACACGTCCACCAGGATTGTGGGGATTGCAAAGGATATAAAGCTTCACATCCTCTTCTACCAATTGATTCTCCAACTGGTCAAAGTCAATCTCAAACAGCCCATCCTTTTCCACCAAAGAATTGGTAATCAATCTACGATTATTCAGTTTGACACTGCGGGCAAAAGGTGGATAGACTGGTGTGTTAATCAGAACAGCCTCTCCTTCTTTTGTAAAGGCTTGAATAGCTGTTGAAATAGCTGGTACCACTCCCTCGATAAAGACGAGGGCATCCTTGTCAAAGTGATACCCGTGTTGACTGACTTCCCAGTCCTGAACCGACTCAATCAAAGCATCACTAGCATAGGTATAGCCATAGACCAACTGATCTGCGTAGGCTTGTACAGCTTGTCGAACTTCAGGCAAAACCACAAAGTCCATATCTGCTATCCAGGCTGGTAGAACTTCGCGATCAGCTTCTGATTCTTTCCATTTATAGGTATGGTGCCCAAAACGATTGGGCAGGCTTGTAAAATCATATTTTCCCATATCTATCTTATCCTTCCAAAGCTTGGCGCAAGTCCGCAATCAAATCTCTAGCATCTTCAATCCCAATTGACAAGCGCAAGAGGTCATCTGTTAAGCCATAGGAATGGCGCACTTCTGCTGGAATATCCGCATGGGTTTGAGTCGTCGGATAGGTGATCAGACTCTCTACCCCACCCAAACTTTCCGCAAATGAGAAGACCTTGAGGCTATTTAAAATATGAGGAATACGTTTTTCATCCACTACTTTAAAGGAAATCATGCCTCCACGTCCAGTATAGAGCACTTCCTTGACAGCAGGTGAATCCTTCAAAAAGGCAACCACTTCTTGGGCATTGGCTGTAGAACGCTCCATACGAAGAGGTAGAGTTTTAAGGCCACGAATCAACTGATAACTATCAAATGGTGACAAGACCGCACCTGTCGTATTCAAATTGTAGAACAGTTGCTCATATAGTTCTAAACTATTAGTCACAACGACCCCAGCCAAGACATCATTGTGCCCTGCTAGATACTTGGTGGCAGAATGAAGAACGATATCCGCACCATCTTCAATCGGACGTTGGTAAATCGGACTGTAGAAGGTATTGTCCACCACTACCTTGGCACCCTTGGCATGAGCTAGTTTGGCTAGTTTGGCAATATCAAATTCCAACATCAAGGGATTGGTTGGTGTTTCAATATAGAGAACATCCACATCTTTCTCCAACTCAGCAATCAACTCTTCTTCTGTATTGGCATAGGTAAAATGGAAACGGCCTTCTTGCTCGACTTGATTGAACCAACGGAAAGAACCCCCATACAGATCGCGTACAGCCAAGACTTTACTTCCTACTGGAAAAACACTAAAAGCTAGTACAATCGCAGCCATACCTGAGCTTGTCGCTAGGGCATAGTCTGCTGATTCGATTGCAGCCAAAACCTCCTCCGCCTTACTGCGAGTTGGATTTTTAGTACGGGTATAGTCAAATCCCGTAGACTGGCCAAACTCTGGATGCTGATAAGTGGTTGAAAAATGAAGCGGTGTTACCAAGGCACCTGTAGCCTCATCTGACTTGATTCCCGCCTGGGCCAAAATTGTGTTGATGTGTAGTTCTTTGCTCATACAATACCTCCAAATCTATAGTAACTATTGTATCATTTATTTTCACCAACTCATTTTCTTGTTTTCAAGAGCTAGTTATAGTTTCAAACTATATAAAAACGATAGTTCCTTTAGAAACTATCGTTTTTCCTGTTGAATAGACTGGTTATTTAACGTGTTTTGCCAGTTCTTCTTGGGCTTTTTTATTTGATTCTTCTTTTTCTTTCTGCCATTTTTCTTTAGCTTTTTCATACTCATCAGTCGTTACAGTCTTATCTTGCAACTTGAGGTACTTGTATGATTCGACACCCTTATTTCCAGCTTGTGAGAATGGCGCTGAGAATGGAACTGTCTTTCTCAAGCCAGGTGTTCCACCTTGAGAAACGTTTGGAATTGCAAGGGCGCTATCAACGAGCCAAGCTTGAATTTCAGCATATTTTTCATAACGTTTCGCTGGATCTTGCTCCTTGTTCGCTTCTTCTAACATTTGAGTGTAAGTATCCAGACCAACTGCCTTGGCCTTGTCATTGACCTCACCTGGTTCTAGACCAAGGTTTTGCAACATACCACCGTTATTGACATTTAGGATATCTAGATAGCTTGATGGATCCAAGTAGTCAGCACTCCAACCGCCATTATAGATATCAAAGTCTTTTTGAGCTGCGGTTTGAGCGAGGTAGCTAGAATTATCGTAGTCATCTGTCGATAATTGTTGGATATCGATAACCACATTCTCAGCTCCTAGAACAGATTCGATGGATTGTTTCAAAGAGCTCGCTTCAAGTACACCTTTTTTAGCTGATTGGTCTACAGATACATCCAAGTGGATTGGGAATTGCACACCCTTAGCTTCCAATTCTTTCTTAGCTTCTGCAAATTTAGCTTTAGCCTTGTCAGGATTGTAGTATGGGTCTTGCGCATCTGCAAAGTTGATTCCTTGCCATTCTTGGCCATAGTTGACCATCTTTTCTGAAACAACATCGCCAAAGTCTTTTCCGTTGATACTTACAAATGTTGGAGGTACAACCAAGTTACGAATAATCTTTGTTGCTCCTTCTTCCCCTTGAGATTGTGCTCCATAGGCTGTACGGTTATAAGCATAGTTGAAGGCTTGACGGAAGTTTTTATTCAGAACTGCTTCTTGGGTTGATTTCTTTTCGATATCTGATGTTTTAGACGTGAAGTTATAAGATTTTCTGTCCAAGTTGAAGTTCAAGTAATAAGAAGTTGCATTCTGCATACTATAGATGATGTTATCCTTGTTCTTCTCTTTAATTCCTTCAAAGCTTGAGCTATTTGGATAGAGACGCGCGTAGCTGTAGACTCCTTCTACAAAGTTACGAGCTAGGGCATCTTGGTCACTACCATCATAGTAAGTCAATTTCACATCATCCACAAAGACATTTTTAGCATCCCAGTAATTTGGATTTTTCTTGTATTCGATAACAGATTTTGAAACAAACGATTTCATCAAGAAAGGTCCACTGTACAAAATGCTAGAAGGATCTACCTTACCAAAATCATCCCCTTTTGATTTCAGGAAGTCTGCATTGACAGGGAAGAGAATGGTTGAAGTTGTTTTAGAATTCCAATAAGGTTCTGGACGTGTCAAAGTATACTGAACTGTTTGGTCGTCAATCGCCTTAACACCGACAGTTGAAAAGTCAGTTGTTTTCCCGTTGATATAGTCATCCAAACCTGCTACAGAGTCTTGAACCAGGTACAAGGCTTCGGATTTTTTATCAGCAGCATATTTCAACCCAGTGACAAAATCTTGCGCCGTTACAGGGGCGTATTCTTCACCCTCATAGGTATACCATTTTGCATCCTTACGCAATTTGTAAGTATAGGTCAAACCGTCCTGAGAAACAGTCCAATCCTCTGCCAACGATGGAACATAGTTACCGTATTGGTCATTTTCCATCAATCCATCTACCAAATTAGTAACGATGTCGTTGGTTGTTGCCCGGTTTTCTGCAAGATAGTTCAAACTAGATGGATCGCTCGAATAAACATAGTTATATGTTTTAGAAGAACTAGTTGAATTTCCACATGCGCTCAGTAAGATACCTGCGCTTAACACGACACTTGCAAGTGTCAGATACTTGGCCTTAGACTTTTTCATTTCCAGAACCTCCTGTTTTAAAGATTTGTCTTATTATACAGCTTTGGTTTTATTTAGTCAAGTAATTTCTGAAGAAAAACTTAAAAAACATATTTTTCTACTCTTGATTTTAGAAAAAGTTCTCTTTTTTTAAGAAAAATGTAGTATAAAAACCTTTCTATTAAAGAAAGGTTAAATTCATTACTTTTATTTATAAATCTTTTTACGATATTTTCAATCGTGTACGTAGTCGGTCCGCTTGGGCTTTACCTATTATCTTGTCTAAGAGTCGTGTCCGTAGGCTCATCAAACCATAGAGACCTCCTCCAAGCCCTCCGATGAGAGCTACGTAAAGGAAACTCCAGAAACGTCCACTTGGTTGGAAGACAAAACCGAGTAGCCACTGCAAGAAGCCAACTAGGATGAACATGACAAGGGTTAAGATGGTAATCAAGATAGTCCGCTTCAAGATTATCTTTCGACGAGCACCCGTTACCTGGCAGATGTCTCGGTACATCAAGACATTCGGAATAATCAAGCCGATAGTCGTTGAGATCAAGGGACCGTAGCTGTGAAAAATGGCAATGGTTGGCAATTGCAAGACGATCTTAGCAATGGAACCATAGACAAAATAAAGAACTGCCTTGCGATTTCGGAACATGGCCTGAAGCATAGGGGACAAGACCATATACAAACCTAGGATAGTAGACTGCAAAACTGCAAAGACAAACAAGCCCATGGCCAGACTATCTGGCTTACCGTAAAAGACTGTGTAGAGCGGTTCTCCTACCATAACAACCCCAACCGTTGCTGGTAGCAAGAATAAGAAGAGCATGGTGAGGCTATCTTGGACTAAGCGAGCCGCTGCCCGCAAGTCGCCTTTTACATAGTTCTCCGTCAACAGCGGCAAACCAACACTACCAATTGAAACTCCCACAGAGATTAAAATCATGGTAATTTTATTCGGATTGGCAGAGAAATAAGAAAACATGACAACCAAGTCTTCATTGCTGTAGTTGGTAAACCACTTCATACTATTGATAAAGGTCATCTGGTCTAAAATCTGGAAGAGCTGGATGGCTGATCCCGTCAGGATAAAGGGAATGGCTTCCTTGATGGTATCGACTAAGAGTCGCTTACTATTGATCCTATCCCGTGTTTCAAAGACTCTTTTGAGCAAACCTTCTTGGGCAAGGAAATAAATCAAGACTGCAAAACTTGCCACCATCCCCACAAAGGCCGCAAAGGTCGATTGAGTAACGGCTGATAAGTAGTCACCAGACCCCATCTTCATAATGAAGAAGGTCGCCAACAACATCCAAATAACACGAATTACCTGCTCGGTGATTTGGCTCATAGCATAGGGTTTGAGGTTATTCATCCCTTGGAAGAAACCTCGGATGACACTCATAGATGGGAAAATCAAGACCGCCCAAGCCAAGCTCTGCATGATGGGAATCAGATCTTTCCCCACACCTGACAAATCTGCTAGCCAGGGAGAAAAGAGATACAAGACCAAAGCAAAGACTAAGCCCAAGCCCATCATAAAGCTTAGGAAACTCCGAATCAAGGCAAAGCTATGCTCTTCTTCTCGCATAGTATTGTACTTAGCCACTTGTTTGGCAACCGCAACTGGAATACCAGCTGTCGAAATCAGCAAAAACCAGGCGTAAATATTGTAGCCCATGGTAAAGAGACCATTTGCCTTGGCTGCATAGGTTCCCATCCAGATATACCAGGGAATAATGTAGATAGCCCCAAGAAGGCGACTAATAAAGTTACTAGCTGTTAGCCAAGCAGTCCCTCGCAACATCTGGGCCTGCTGGTGATTGTTTTCGTTAGACATAGCTTCCTCATTCAATTTTGATAACTAGGAAATTTTCCTCATCTTCCATTATAAACTTTTCCTTGTTACTTGTAAAATTCAGACTTTCGGTTTACAATAGAAAGTATGATAAAGATTGAAACCGTGTTAGATATATTAAAGAAAGATGATCTCTTCCGCGAGATTATCGACCAAGGACACTACCACTACAACTACAACGCAGTTGTTTTTGATAGCATCAGTTACGACAGCCGAAAAGTAAAAGAAGGCACTCTTTTTTTTGCAAAAGGCGCTGCCTTTAAAAAAGAATACCTTCTTTCTGCTATAACTCAGGGCTTAGCCTGGTATGTTGCCGAAAAGGACTACGAAGTCGGTATCCCCGTCATCGTTGTGAACGATATCAAGAAAGCCATGAGTTTGATTGCGATGGAATTTTATGGTAATCCGCAAGAGAAACTAAAAATTCTCGCTTTCACAGGGACAAAAGGAAAGACAACATCTGCTTACTTTGCTTACCACATTCTATCTCAACGCTACCCAACAGCTCTCTTGTCAACTATGAATACAACTCTAGATGGCAAGACCTTCTTTAAATCTTCCTTCTCAACACCTGAAAACATCGATCTTTTCGACATGATGGCTCAGGCTGTTAAGAATGGTCGAACCCATCTTGTAATGGAAGTCTCTAGCCAAGCCTATCTTGTTCATCGAGTCTATGGCCTGACCTTTGATGTAGGTGTCTTTCTCAACATCACTCCTGACCATATCGGACCGATTGAGCATCCTAGCTTTGAAGATTACTTCTACCACAAACGTCTCTTGATGAAAAATAGCCGAGCAGTTGTCATTAACAGCGACATGGATCACTTTTCTGTACTGAAAGAACAAGTGGAACATCAAGAACATGACTTCTATGGTAGCCAGTCAAGCAATCAAATCGATAACTCCAAAGCCTTTAGCTTTTCAGCTACAGGTAAACTCGCTGGTGATTATGATATTCAACTCATTGGCCACTTTAACCAAGAAAATGCCGTTGCTGCAGGACTTGCCTGCCTCCGTCTAGGCGCTAGTCTTGAAAATATCAAAAAGGGAATCGCTGCAACCCGCGTTCCTGGACGTATGGAAGTCCTGACTCAGAAAAATGGAGCCAAAGTCTTCATCGACTATGCCCACAATGGCGATAGTCTTAAAAAACTGATTTCTGTTGTTGAAACTCATCAAACTGGAAAGATCGCTCTGGTTCTCGGTTCGACTGGAAACAAGGGTGAAAGTCGTCGCAAAGACTTTGGCCTCCTCCTCAATCAACATCCTGAGATTCAAGTCTTTCTCACCGCTGATGACCCCAACTATGAAGATCCAATGACCATTGCAGATGAAATCAGCAGCTATATCAGTCATCCTGTTGAAAAGATTGCCGATCGTGAACAAGCCATCAAGGCAGCTATGGCCATCACAAATCAAGAACTCGATGCCGTGATTATTGCTGGTAAGGGAGCTGATTGCTACCAGATCGTCCAAGGAAAGAAAGAAGACTATCCCGGAGACGCAGCTATCGCAGAACGTTATCTATAAAAAAATCAAGGGAATGTTTCCCTTGATTTTTTTAGTCTTCTTTCTTAAATGAATTTTTAAGACCTTCAACGGCACCTTCTACAGCACCTTTAGCTTCTTCAACAACTTCTTTTGCTTTCGCAACTGTTTTTTCTACAGTACCTTCTGCTTCTGTCTTGCTATCGCCAGTAACTTTACCAAATCCTTCTTTGATAGCACCAGTTGCTTGATCCAATTTATTTTCAAGTGACATAGCTCTGTCTCCTTTGCTTTTAATACGATAAACGTTATCGCTTACATTCAGTTTATGCTTATTCTTTAGCAAAGTCAAACAATCAGCTCAAAATGAAGCCATTAAGACAAATAGAAAGTCAACCGTTCCTTATCAAAATCAGCAGCCAACTCATACTTCCCTTCTTCGTTTTGCACAACATAGCCCAAGACGACTAGACTCTCAACGAAGATATCACGACGTTTCTGTATCAGTTGGTCTTTTTTGAGAAACTTGAGTAAAAAGGTCGTCATATACTTGAGGGCGTACTCAGGATTGACATCTCCCAAAATGGCATAGAGTTCCTGCTGTTTTTCTGTCAAAGGATATTGATTCTTGACCTTGTAAAAATAATTAGACAGGGTCATTTTTTGCCTTGCAAAGTCCGTATATTCGATTAAAATGGCTACATTGGTTTGATTGCGCAATTCCGTCTCAAAAGTCTTCTCCAGCAAGCCTCGATAGACTGGACTGTCCTCTCTGATAAAGATCTCTTGATCAAGGGCTAAATCATCCGTAGATTCTAAAAAAGGGAGATTGAGCGAATAGTGTTTATTTTCCCTTAGAATCAAGCCTGCCTTTATATACTCTTCCATAAGCTTATCAACTGATACATCTGGAAACTGGGCCTTGATTTCTCGTAGAATCACATCGTCATGCTGGTCCAGATAGTCAACCAAATCTATAAAAAATAGTTGTCGAGTCAAACGAGAAGGATTAAAAATCTGAATCATGAAGATTCCTTTCTTTACATTTTAAAAGAGGGGATGCTGCTAACTGACTAGGATTGGTCCCCGGCTGATTCAGAGGCACGGCTATTCCTAGTTCTCTATAGTATTTATTCCAGAAATCACTAATTTCCTGCTCCCCGTCCCCAAATTGCATCGGAATAGTCTCAAAAATAGGCAGGATTTTTGCGATATACTGGGAGCAATAGAATCCTTCCCCATCAGGGTAAAAAGAAGAATTATAAGGAGCTCCAAGATGTTGGTTAGCTCTTTTCTTTACTTTTTGAATATCTATTTTTGGATAAAGATAAAGATCATACAGACAAGCTGGCTCTAAAAAGTCTCTTAGTTCTTGACAAATGACACCAGCTTGCCCACTAGCATGGTAAATGAAACCGTCCAAAAAGATGGCTACATGACTATAGTTCCCCGTAGAAGCCTGGATAGCCTGCCCCATATCTGAAAGGTCCTTCACAAAAATCAAATCACCATTTTCTAACATCTTTCTCTCCTAGAAAAAAAGGAGCCGAAACCCCTTTAGCTATATGGAAAACACTGTTTTCTCGTGTCAATCTCCAGTCAAATAATTACCATTTAAATAATTCATTGACTATATTATAAGAATCACTCTAGCTGAAAATAATAAAGTAGAACCAAACTTCCAAAAGACAGAGCTAAGTAGAGGATTCCTATTTGCAATCCATACAAATACCAAAAACTACCACTAACTAAAATAAAAATCGATGTCTCAGCAACGAGGCGACGCCATTTTTTAAAGGCATGTGGAGATTTTGGTGCCATATATCGCGCCCAAAATAAGATTAATAGAACTGCTAGAAGAAAAAATAGGAATTTTTCCAGCCAAGAAATTTGTATCACAGACACGGAGAAAAGACCAAGGATTGCTACAACCTCAACCAAAAAGCGCAGTCCTTCAATCAATCGCATCATGCTATCACCTTCTATAAATAGTCAAATTAACAGTTCCAAATATTCCTTAAGAATTACCCATTAAAGCTCTCAGTCAACTGAGGCACCACTTGTTTCTTACGTGAAACAGCACCTGGAAGGAAAGCGTGGTTGTTTTCAAGTTTGAAGTTGAAAGCTGCTTCGACCTTGTCCATGTTTGACCCAAGAGCCAAAATTTCTGAGTTTGAGTTGACGATGTCTGTAATCATCAAAACAAAATCTGAGTAGCCGTTTGCTGCATTAGCTGCTTGCATTGCTGCTTCGATTTCAGCTTGACGTTCCAAGACTTCAGCAATATCAACTGTATTGACTTGGGCAACACGAACCTTATTTCCGTTGAGTTCAAAGGTCTTAGCATCGATGTCAATCAATTCTTCAGCAGATTTACTAGCCAAGTTTGTACCAGCTTTCAGCATAGCAAGACCGTACTCTTCCAAGTTGACACCAGCTAATTCAGCCAATTCAGGCGCAATCACTTTATCAGATGGGTGAGTTGTTGGAGATTTCAAAAGAAGAGTATCTGAAATCAAACCTGAAAGCATCAAACCTGCGATTTCTTTAGGAACAGCTACACCATGCTCTTTGAACATGCGATAAACGATAGAAGACGCTGATCCAACTGGTTCCAAACGCATGTAAAGTGGGCTGGCAGTTTCAAAATTAGCCACACGGTGGTGATCCACAACTCCGTAAACTTCTACTTCAGCAATATCTGACACTGATTGTTGGAATTCATTGTGGTCAGTCAAGATGACTTGCTCTGCACCTTCTGCTTTAGCAGATGTGATGACGCGTGGTGCTTCTACACCAAAATAGTTCAAAACAAAAGCTGTTTCTTCATTAGGAGTTCCAAGTGCTACAGCTTCTGTGTCCAATCCATAAGCCTCTTTTGCAAGGTAAGCAAAGGCTACAGATGACCCGATGGCATCTGAGTCTGGATTTTGGTGACCAAATACTAGAATCTTAGACATGATAATACCTCTTTAAATTTATTCATCTTATTGTAGCACTTTTTTCCTCTTTTGACAAAAGTAAGAGGAGCCAAAGGACTCCTCGTTAGACATCAATATGGTTGACTAGATTTTTCTCTTGATTTTCGGATAAAAATCGTTCTTTCTGTGGTCTTTTCTTGCGTTTAAGGAGAGCCTCTGCAGACATGGCTTCTTCCTTAGTGGCAAAACCCTGAGCATAGATGAGTTTGACTGGCAAGCGAGCTCGGGTATACTTGGCTCCCTTACCACTATTATGAACGGCAAGGCGCCTCTTCACATCCGTTGTATAGCCCGTATAGTAAGACCCGTCGCGACACTCCACCACATACATATAGGCCTTATGATCCATAGTAAATCTCTTGAATTTCTGGTGTATAGGAACCATCATCATTGTGAACGATGAGAGGTGGCAAGACCTTAAAGCCACTCGTTGAGCCATCCTTGATAGCTTCGATTAAGAGCATATTGGCCTCCTTCTCACGTTTAGGATAGACAAATTGCAGGCGCTTGGGTGCCAAATTATGGCGTTTGAGCATGTCCAAGATATCCAAGAGCCGATCTGGACGATGAACCATAGCCAAACGGCCATTAGACTTGAGAATACTCTGAGCACTTCGGCAGATTTCTTCTAGGTTAGTCGTAATTTCGTGTCTGGCCAGAAGGTAGTGCTCACTCTCGTTGAGATTAGAATGCGGATCCACCTTAAAATAAGGCGGATTACACAAAATCATATCCACCTTACTTCCCTGAGTGTGGGCAGGCATATTTTTCAAATCATCACAGATGACCTGCATCTGCTCTTCCAAGCCATTCAATTGAACCGAACGCTCTGCCATATCCGCCAAGCGCTCCTGAATCTCTACAGATATTATCCGCGCCTGAGTACGTGAACTAGCAAAAAGTCCCACTGCACCATTTCCAGCACAAAAGTCCACAATTAAACCCCGTTTAGGGAAGCGAGGAAAGCGTGACAAGAGAACACTATCCACCGAATAGCTAAACACTTCTCTATTTTGGATGATCTTGATATCTGTCGAAAAGAGCTGATTGATTCGCTCTCCTGGTTTTAATAATTGTTCTTCTTTCATACTTTTATTATAACAAACGATGTTAATATTACAAACGATTTAGATAATTGTATTTATGGCTTCTTCTTTAAATGCTCTAATGCCTCACGCGTCCAAACAGGCATCATTCGTCCAAGTGGTGCAAATCCGTGCTTAATCCGATCATTTGAAAAACGTCTCCGTCTTGGCAATTGATGTTTTTCCTCTTCCAAAGTACGGATAGAAAGACTAGCCTTCCCAGTGTATTCGTCAAAATCCACCACCTGAACTTGGACTTCATCGCCAATTTTTAAAATGTCATAGATATTTTCAATAAATCCCGTTCGAATCTCCGAGATGTGAATCAGCCCTGTCACCCCTGTCTCTAACTCAACAAAGGCACCATAGGGCTGAATTCCTGTAATACGCCCAGTTAGCTTATCACCAATTTTCATTCTAGTCCTCAATTTCAATCGTTTCAATTACTACATCTTCAACTGGTTTATCCATTGCACCAGTCTCAACAGCTGCAATGGCATCCAAGACCGCAAACGAATCTGCATCTACCAATTGCCCAAAAACAGTATGGCGGCGGTCAAGGTGAGGAGTTCCACCTTGTTCTGCATAAATCTCAGCGATTGGTTCTGGCCATCCACCACGCGCAATCTCTTTCTTAGAGTATGGCAAATGTTGGTTTTGCACGATAAAGAACTGGCTACCATTGGTATTTGGACCCGCATTAGCCATAGAAAGGGCACCACGGATATTATAGAGTTCTTCTGAAAATTCATCTTCAAAAGAGTCGCCGTAGATTGACTCACCACCCATACCAGTACCAGTTGGGTCTCCTCCTTGGATCATAAAGTCCTTGATAATTCGATGGAAAATGACACCATCATAGTAACCGTCTTTTGACAGAGCAACAAAGTTGGCTACTGTTTTGGGAGCATGTTCAGGGAAGAGCTTGATACGCAAGTCTCCGTGATTTGTCTTAATAGTCGCAAGAGGACCTTCTACTGCTTCAATGTCTACTTGTGGGAAATGCAATTCTTTTTCTACCATACCAAATCCTTCTAAGGCATCAAAAATGCCATCTTCTTCTACTGTTTTTGTAATATAATCTGCTTTTTCTTTGATTTTATCATGGGAAACACCCATAGCAATACTGATTCCAGCATAATCAAAGAGTTCCAAGTCATTGAGACCATCCCCAAAGACCATAACATTCTCTGGTTTCAAGCCTAGATGTTCTACAACCTTGGCTACACCAGTTGCTTTGGAACCTGAAATCGGCACGATATCAGATGAATGTTCATGCCAACGAACCATGCGAAGTTTATCCGATAAAGACTCTGGTAGGTGCAAGTCATCCCCTTTATCCTCAAAGGTCCACATCTGGTATATTTCTGCTTTTTTATGAAAGTCAGGATCCACACCCAGGTTCGGATAAATCGGATCAATAGCCTCACTGATCAGTTCTGTTCGCGTGGAGAGTTTGGCGTCATGACTACCAACCAAGCCGTACTCAATTTCCTCTTCCTTTGTCCAAGAGATATACTCCTCAACATCTGACTTGTCAATCTGATGTTGATAAATGACCTGGCCTTTTTTATCTTCGATATAAGCCCCATTTAGGGTTACAAAAAAGTCCGGTTTGAGCTCACGAATCTCTGGAACGACACCGAAAATACCACGCCCAGAGGCGATTCCTGTTAAAATTCCTTTTTCACGTAACTGTTTAAAGACAGTGGGAATTGTAGCTGGAATAAAACCTGTCTTTGACGTACGCAAGGTATCATCAATATCAAAAAAGATGATTTTAATCTTCTTTGCCTTGTATTTTAATTTTGCATCCATCTCTCTACCTCTTTTTTATCACTCCTTCCATTATACCATAAACCTTAGGAAATTCCTTTTTTGAAAAAAGATGAAAATCCTATCAAAAAGAGAGCCAGTATAACTAGCCCTCTCTTTTCATTCTAGAACATCTCTAGAGCAATCATGGTAATCATCGTTGCATCATAGTAGTTGTCCAAAGGTAAATCTTGTGTGAAAATGTATTTATTTTGCTGAAGAAGTTTCAGATAACCTTCTCCCTTGTCAGACGCATAGGTAATCGGTGCCAAGAAACTACCTGCCTGGTATTGATTGAGGGCCGTTCCGTTCAAGTCATAACCAGCATAAATGCGTTGCTCTTTCATAAAGAAATCCATCATCTTTTGAACGAGTTTTTGGCTTCTTTCATCCTGGCTCTGTGACAAGTGATAAGGCAAACGACAAGCGTTATAAGAGTACGCTCCATCATATTGAGATTCGATAGTGTTGGCATCAACAAGACGTGCCCCTGACTTCTCAGCCCAGATAAAGTCTGGCAAAAGACCCGTATCAGAATGAGAACTGATTTGCTCCAGTTGCCCAAGCATCTTATCCTTAATGTCTAACCACTGTTGGTTTCCAGTCAGGTCATAGAAAGACTGGAAATAGTGGGGAAGGGTATCAGACGTCCGCATTAAGTAATAATAATCGGAATCCTTGTTTGCCCAGTTTCCTACTGTTAAAACACCTGTCTCTTCATTGTAATTGTATCGAAGAATATCTTCTAAGATTTTTTTAGCTTGCGCTTGGTATTCCTGCGCTTTATCTGGCCACTGCTTGGCAGCTTCAATCAAAGAATAAGCGATATAGAGATCACCATCGGTTGCGTTTTGCTTCTCAACCGTTTCGCTACCATTTGTGATCACTTGCTTCCAAGACATCAACTGCGTTCCCTCAATACGATGATTTTGATAATAGCGATAAAGATTCTCAAAATCTGCTTGTGTCGCTTGCCCTTTTTGGGCTGCTAAAACCGTTATGAGCATGCCGTAACTTTGGGCTTCAGATAGAACTGTTGTTCCCTCCGAATCACTCGTCGTACGAACATAAGACTGATCGCCTTTTGTAACGAGAAACTGTTGGCTCCATTGGCTGTAAATTCGATTCCGCATCTCGATTTTAGTCCTTCCTCTTGCCAAAAACAAGGCTAAACAAAAGATAGAAAGAATGAGCACAAACCAGACATATTTTAATTTATTCGTTTTCATAGAACCTCCTATCCTGCAAATCGCTTGGTTTTAACCCACTTGGTTTCTTTCCGTCGGAGTACTTTGTCCAGCACGATTGAAGAAATGGAATCAATGGAAACAACGATAAACATCTGTGCATAAGTGAAATAGGCAGCCAAAGCCAACCAGATTTGCTTTGTAGTAGCTTGTCCAAATTGACTTGCCAATGCTGTCATAATTTGCATCAAATAAAGACCAATCATGAGAATCCAGTTGAAGAGCATGAGCTGGGCGATGTAGATATTGTCCGCATCAAAAGCAAATGGAACCCTGACATCTGGGAAGAAAAGATTAAGACAGATTGCTAGCACATTCGCTAGGAAAATCAAATCCGAGAGGACAATGGCAAAGTTAAACCAAAAGAAAACACAAGAATAGTTAAAGACTTCTAGTTTAACACGCCAGTTTGCTCTGCCAAATAAATGCTTAAAGTTCGAGAGAACTACTTCATAATTTCCTTTAGCCCAACGTTTACGCTGCATATAGTAACTCTTTAAGGTCTCAGGTTCTTGTTGGAAAGCCTCTGAATTATAGGCAAGGGCAATCAATTTCCCACTCTGCATGATTTTGAAGGAAATATCGGTATCCTCAGTCAAGGCACCATTTTTCCAACCACCGATACTCTTTACAAAGTCGGTTTGAATAATAAAGTTGGTCCCTGGGATACGCCCAATTTTAAAGAGATGCCACATCCCAACATGGTGCACCCGCTGGGTAACAACGATTTCTTGGTTGATACAACGAGTCAAAAAATTTTGATTGGCATTTCGAGTCTTGTTGCGACCGAAAGATGCCACGTGGCGTTCTGGGTCCTTTATCACTTCTTTGACAAGGAAATAAAGGGCATTTTTTTCAGGCATGGCATCTGCATCATAAACACAGATATATTCACCCGTTGCCATCTCTAAGGCATCGTTTAGAACGCCTGCTTTTCCTCCCGTACCAGTACGGTCGATAATAGTCAGATTTCTTCCTACATATTCAGGCAGAGCTTGTACAGACAAACACTCTGCATAGGTGTTATCCGAACAATTATCTGCAAATAGAAGCAACTCCACACGATCGTGAGGGTAATTCATATCCAAGATAGCTTTTGCCGTCTGGGCAATAACCACATCCTCATTATGAGCAGGAACAACAATGGTAACCTTAGGGTAATAAGGTAGTGGCGAGGTATCCACACGAAAATCACTGTGTTTAAACCAAAAGTGAACAGCTGAAAAGAGAATTACCAAGCCCCAAGCTAGAGAAATCCAAATTGTAAGCAAGGTAAAAATCATTAACATTTGACTAATCATGATTCACCGCCTTAAAATTTTTGTTCACTCGATGGTAGAGAATATTGTATGCAATAAATAGTATAATAAAACAAATGCCAAAGGTGAGACTGAGTCCCAAAGCAATGCCAAAAAATATATTGGTTAGAGTCATGTTTCCCTCCTAATATTCTACAATTACATCTGTCTCTAATTGACGCTTGAGATTACTGGCAACATCCGAGTAGTTTTGGTATTTATCTTTATTATCAGAGTTAATCATCAAGTAACCTGTTTGGAATTGAATTCCTTGGTTTCCATCTTCTCCATGAAAAACTAAACTGCCTAGTTTCTCCTGCAAACCATTCAAATAGAGTTGCTTCAAAGAATCTTGACTACTATTAGATAAAACAAGAAAATTCCCATCTGAAACGTAATAGAGCTTATCATTGTAACTCAATCCCTGAGCAATTACCTTTTGAATGCGACTGAGCATCTGGTTATACTCTCTAGGTTTTATCTGGAAGAACAAATCTTCATGTGCCCAATGAATCAATAAGGACTGTACCGTCACATCACTTTGTTCAGTTACCATAGCCTGGTAATCTGCTCGAGCTGCGTCCTCCTGTTCTTGGACCTTTGAGGTCACCTTGAAGAAATAATAACGAACCTTAAGTAGAATCCCAATCAAAAGAGGAAAACTGATTAATAAGAAGACCAGTTGAATGATTGGGATATAAACCACACCCGCAACCAAAACGATAAGTCCAAGCCCAAATGTTAAGATAAGGGTCCAAGTAAGCAAAAGGTCAGATAATACTAACACTGCAAACAAGGCTAAAGCTAAAAACAAAATTTGTTCTAAAATAATCTCTCGAGCAAAGAAAAAAGAAAGCCCTAAAAGAAGCGACTCGCACCCCAGAAAAGCGAGGAGCCAATTCCTAAATTTATTCCATGTTTTCATTATGCCTCTTCCCCCTCTTTAAATTCAGATACAGATTCAGCCATTCCAAAATAATGTTGTATAGCACGAACGATTCGTTCAGATGCCCTTCCATCTCCATAAGGATTTGGTGCCTGAGACATTTTTCTATAAAGAGTTCCATCTGTTAAGAGTACTGCCATAGCCTCTTTCACACGTGCTGGATTCGTACCAACTAACTTCAAGGTTCCTGCACGAACCCCTTCTGGGCGTTCCGTCGTGTCACGAAGGACGAGAACAGGTTTGCCGAGGGAAGGCGCCTCTTCCTGAACACCGCCAGAGTCGGTCATGATAAAATAACTTCTTGAAGCCAAATTATGAAAATCGAATACATCTAAAGGTTCAATCAAGTGGATGCGATCATGACCAGCTAAGATATCTTTTGCTGCTTCTTGCACAGCAGGGCTAAGGTGAACAGGATAAACAACTTCAATTTCCTGATGAAGATCGACCATCTCACGTAAAGCTGCAAAGACATTTCTCATTGGTTGACCTTGATTCTCACGACGGTGCATGGTTACCAATACAAGTTTCTTATCTGGATCCAATTGATCTAGAACTTCATGATAGTAATCCGATTGAACGGTTAGTTTCAAGGCATCAATGGCTGTATTTCCCGTAATGACAATAGCAGACTCAGGATGATTTTCCTTGAGGAGATTTTCTTTACTCTCACTAGTTGGAGCAAAATAAAGATCAGCAAGGTTATCTGTCATCTGACGATTCATCTCTTCTGGGAAAGGAGAATACTTATCAAAGGTCCTCAGACCAGCTTCAACGTGGCCGATACGTACCTGATTATAGAAAGCAACTAAACTTGCTGCAAAAGTTGTCGTTGTATCTCCATGAACAAGAATCATATCTGGACGTTCTTGCTTAACAATTGGATCAAACTTTTCTAAAATTTTTCCAGTAATATCTAAAAGGGATTGATTTTGCCCCATAATATCCAAGTCATAATGCGGCTTGATGCTAAACGTTTCAAGAACTTGATCTAACATTTGACGGTGCTGAGCTGTCACAACTGTAATCGTCTCAATACTATCACTATGTTTTTGCAATTCTAACACTAAAGGGGCCATTTTAATAGCTTCTGGTCGTGTTCCAAAAACAACCATCACTTTCAATTTCTTCATTATGGTATCCTTCTACTATAATAAAATTTGACACATCAGATTAATCTTTATATCGAATTATTGCGCAAATCAATTAATTTGATTATCTTAATTATTTTACCGCTAATTAATTTATATGTCAAATTTTTCCAAGTATATTATTGCATTTAATTTAATTTTAAATAATCGTAATATTTTTGTAACGCTGTTATTTACAGCTTGTAAACCTTATACCTTAAAGTTTTCTTAAAATTTTTTTGAGTGAAGTATTTTTTAAACATTCTAAAAATTACCATTATCTAAATATTTATTTTTTCTTAATAATTCAGATAATTATATTTTAGCGTTTCATAGAATGCATCTCATTTTCTAATACGAAAAAATCCCTCTCTAATGAAAAAGGAATTTACGACTTCTTGCTATTTTAAAGTTAAACCTTATAAGATCTATCTTAAATCAAATCTTTTGACAGATATAAAACAAGGTCACCGATATCTTCACAAATAGCATCCATAGCCGGTCTGTGATTTTGATACCAGACGCCCGAACCATCTGGAATATAACCTCGTTTGATATACAATCTCTGGGCAGGTCCATATCCTGAATGGAGCCCAACACCAAGGGTCACCTTATCTGATATAAGCTTAACTCGTTTTTCCGCTTCTTCCATCAAGAGATTTCCAATACCTTGATTTTGAAAGAGCTCAAAGACATTGAAATCTGAGAGTTCTGGATAGATTTCTGCAAAAGGACCATGTTTAGCAGAGGGCAAAATGGTAATGTAGCCCGCTAAAGCATCCTTAACCTCTGCAACTAAGACTTCTCTCTCCCCACTTTCTTGCTCCTTAAAGTATCGAGTTAAAATCTCCTCTCTACCCGGCCAACCTTGATTGATAAAACCTTGGGATAGTTCTTTAACATCAGATGTTTGCATTTTTCTAATCAGACACGTTGTTTCCATAAGGTACTCCTTAAAAGTCTTCTCCCACTATTATAGCACGATAATAGAGATAAAAAGAAAAAGAAAGACCTGTCAAACTAAAAATAGAATCCTACTAGACCCCAAAATATCTGCTTTTGATTGTTCACAGTAAGAATCTTAATTCGCTTTCTTGTTTCCGAGCTCATGAAAAGAGGTCCCCCGGATCCAACTCGCTCTCTCATTTCCATACTCGTAAAAAAGGACCCGTAAGGGGCTTAATTCGCTTTCTTATTTTCAAGCTCATGAAAAGAGGTCCCCCGGATCCAACTCGCTCTCTCATTTCCATGCTCGTGAAAAAAGACCCGTAAGGGTCTTTTCTTTAATCTTCGTTTACGAAAGGCATCAAAGCCATTACGCGAGCGCGTTTGATAGCTGTTGTTACTTTACGTTGGTTTTTAGCTGAAGTTCCTGTTACACGACGTGGAAGGATTTTCCCTCGTTCTGAAACGAAACGGCTAAGAAGCTCAGTATCTTTGTAATCAACATATTCAATTTTATTTGCTGCGATGTAATCAACTTTTTTACGGCGTTTGAATCCGCCACGACGTTGTTGAGCCATGTTTTTTCTCCTTTATAGTATTAATTGTCCATTAGAATGGTAAATCATCATCTGAAATGTCCAATGGATTTGTTGCTCCGAATGGATTTTCAGAACGTGAAAAGTCTGGTACTGGGTTTGCAGGTGCTGATTGACCAGCAGTTGGTGCAGAATAAGCGCCACCTGAATGTCCTTCACGCACTCCGCGGCTTTCCAACATTTGGAAATTATCCGCCACGACTTCTGTTACGTAAACACGTTGTCCTTGCTGGTTATCGTAACTACGAGTCTGGATACGACCTGTGATCCCGATAAGAGAGCCTTTTTTAGCCCAGTTAGCAAGATTTTCAGCCTGTTGGCGCCACATAACGACATTGATAAAATCAGCCTCACGTTCGCCATTTTGACTCTTAAATGTACGGTTTACTGCAAGAGTAAAAGTCGCAACTGCTACATTTGATGAGGTATAACGCAACTCAGCGTCACGCGTCATACGCCCTACAAGTACAACATTGTTAATCATAATCTACCTTCTTACGCGTCAAGTTTGACGATCATGTGACGAAGAATGTCAGCGTTGATTTTTGAAAGACGGTCAAACTCTTTAAGAGCTACGTCGTCGTTAGCTTCAACGTTAACGATGTGGTAAAGTCCTTCGCGGAAATCTTGGATTTCGTATGCAAGACGACGTTTTTCCCAGTCTTTTGATTCAACAACAGTTGCACCGTTGTCAGTCAAGATAGAGTCAAAACGTGCTACCAAAGCGTTTTTCGCTTCTTCTTCAATGTTTGGACGAATGATATAAAGAATTTCGTATTTAGCCATTGATATGTTCCTCCTTTTGGTCTAATGACCCCCAGTCTTTGCAAGGGGTAAGTGAGGTTCGCTCACAATAAACCATTATACTAGAAAAACTGATAGATAGCAAGTAAAAAAGATAAAAGTGAAAAAATAACTTTATTACTTAGAAATAACATCCTCTTCCAGTTTCAAAGCTCCGGCCATCTCTTTCAAAATGAAAAATAGCAAAAAGCTGGCTAGTACTAAAATGAGCCCTAAGTAAAGGAAGGCTACTACAAATCCTAGATAGTCAATCAACCATCCCGTCAGAGGAAAAATGATAATCATGCTTAGGCTGAACATCATAGAGTAGACACTTAGCATGGTTGCCCGTACCTCACTTGGGAGTCGCTTTTGTAAATCATTATCAAAAATCGGCTGAAAGAGAGCATATAAGGCGTTACTGATCAAATAAACCAAAATATAAATCAGCGGCGTACCAAAGTGGGAAAGCAAATAAGTTCCTCCCGTCAAGAGTACAAGAATGGGAAATAACTTTAAGGCTGAATACTTCTTTCCAATCTTACTTGCTAGATAAACTGCCCAGATATTCAAAACACTGCCCATCAACATGACCATCGAAATCTGCCACCCTTCTAAGTCGGGAAGTTGATTTTGATAGTAAAAATAAAACATGCACATCAGTGTCCCGATGATTTGGGAAAGAATCATCCAACTAAAAAGACTGGGGTTTCTCCGCAACTCCTCTTTGACAGTCCAGATTATTTTTTTCATTGTCAGACGCTCAGATTTTTGCGCTTTAACACTAGGCTCTTTTAGCATCCAAGTTAGGAAAAGAACGATTATAGAAGTAACAATCATGATATAGTAAGTCAAGTGCAATTGACCATGGACAAAAAATCCCGCTAAAACGGTCCCCAAAGACCGAGTTCCTTCTGCTACTCCTGACATAAAACTGGAGATGGACAAGTAGCGCTCTTTTAATCCAGCCTCCACGGCCGAATCATAAACCATGGCTGCACTCGTCCCCGAATCAAAATTATAAGACAAGGCACTCACCACCATAGCGAGTGCGTAAATCCAAAAATTACCTTGCCCTGCTAACATGAGAATAGACGAGGCAATCCCAGCTATTCGACTTAAATATAGATTGGTTTTATAGGAATAGCGGTCAGCTAACATTCCCGAGGGAATTTCACAGATGACACTGGTGGCATGAAAAATACTTTCCAATAAGCCAATCTGCCAAAGCGACATCCCGTTTTGACTGAGAAATAGAATCCAAAAGCTGGTAATACCCAGAAAGGCAAAAAATTCCACACCAGCCATGAGACCGATATTCTTCCGGTAATTTCGTTTAAACATAGTTTCTCCTTTAACAAGTGTATTTGTATCTTTGTGTTTGTCACTTGTTAAGCTGTGCTTTACATGATCTCCACCTCTTCTTTCTTCTACTTTGAAAAAACGCCCTAAGGGCGTTTTGATTTATTTTATGGTTTGAGACGGTGCAACATACGTGGGAATGGAATGGCTTCACGGATGTGTTTGGTTCCAGCTGCGAAGGTTACCATACGCTCGATACCGATACCAAATCCTCCGTGTGGAACTGTACCGTATTTACGAAGGTCAAGGTAGAATTCATACTCTGTACGATCCATACCAAGTTCTTCCATCTTAGCGACAAGAGCATCGTAGTCTTCCTCACGCATAGAACCACCGATGATTTCTCCGTAACCTTCTGGTGCAAGCAAGTCTGCACAAAGCACGCGCTCTGGATTTCCAGGAACTGGTTTCATGTAGAAGGCCTTGATAGCTGCTGGGTAGTTCATGACAAAGGTTGGTACACCAAAGTGGTTTGAAATCCATGTTTCGTGTGGTGAACCAAAGTCATCTCCATGCTCCAAATGCTCGTAGTCAGCATCTTCATCATTCTCATGCTCTTGCAAGAGATCAATAGCTTGATCGTAAGTAATGCGTTTGAATGGCTCAGCAATGTAGCGTTTCAAAAGTTCTGTATCACGTTCCAAAGTTTCCAAGGCTTGAGGTGCACGGTCAAGAACACCTTGAAGAAGGGCTTTTACGTAAGCTTCTTGCAAGTCAAGTGATTCATCGTGTGTCAAGTAGGAGTACTCCGCATCCATCATCCAGAACTCCGTCAAGTGACGGCGTGTTTTTGATTTTTCAGCACGGAATACTGGACCAAAGTCAAAGACACGGCCAAGAGCCATAGCTCCTGCTTCTAGGTAAAGCTGACCTGATTGGCTCAAGTAGGCTGGTGTTCCAAAGTAGTCTGTTTCAAAAAGTTCTGTTGAATCTTCTGCCGCATTTCCTGAAAGAATTGGGCTATCAAACTTCATGAAGCCGTTCTTGTCGAAAAACTCATAAGTTGCATAGATGATAGCGTTACGGATTTGCATCACAGCCACTTGCTTACGAGAACGAAGCCACAAGTGACGGTTGTCCATCAAAAAGTCTGTTCCGTGTTCTTTTGGAGTGATTGGGTAGTCTTGAGATTCACCGATCACTTCGATATCTGTAATATCGAGTTCATAGCCAAACTTAGAACGCTCGTCTTCTTTGACAATCCCTGTCACATAGACAGAGGTTTCTTGACTCAAGTGTTTGATCGTTTCAAATTTTTCAAGACCTACCTCTTCACCAAATTTTTCAATGAAGTTTGGTTTAAAAGCAACTCCTTGGAAAAAGGCTGTTCCGTCACGCAATTGCAAGAAGGCAATTTTCCCTTTTCCAGATTTGTTGGCAACCCAGGCTCCGATGGTCACTTCTTGACCAACGTAGTCTTTTACATCGATAATTGTTACACGTTTTGTCATAATCTATCTTCCTTTTTTCGTTTAACTTGTCCGAAGACATCATTACCCACTATTTTACCATAAATAGACTGCGATAGCTAGGTTCTACTAGAGAAAAATCGCGAGATTTTCGTTACAAAAAATCTTCGCTAAAAAGGCGAAGATTCTAAGTTTTATTTTTCCATAAATTGATGCAAACGGCGAATAGCTTCTTTCAAAGTATCCAAGTCTGTGGCATAGCTGAGACGAACATTTTCTGGTGCTCCAAATCCAGCTCCTGTAATCAAGGCAAGGCCGACTTCTTCGAGAATAGCCGTTGTAAACTCTGTCACATCGGTATACCCCTTCATCTCCATCGCTTTTTTAACATTCGGGAAGAGATAGAAGGCTCCTTGGGGCTTGACAACTTCAAATCCTGGCACTTGGCACAAGAGTGGATAAATGGTATTCAAACGCTCTTCAAAGGCTTGGCGCATGGTTTCAACAGAGTCTTGCGGTCCAGTCAGGGCTTCAATGGTAGCATATTGCGATACGGCAGTCAAGTTAGAGGTCGTTTGTCCTGTTAGTTTGCTCATGGCAGCGATAATTTCAGGATTTCCCACCGCATAACCTACTCGCCAACCAGTCATGGCATAGGCCTTAGATACACCGTTAATCACGATGGTTTGCTTGCGAATGGCTTCTGACAGACTAGAGATTGGAACAAATTCATTCCCGTTATAAACCAAACGACCATAAATATCATCTGCTAGGATAAGGACATCATGCGCAACAGCCCAATTTCCGATAGTCAAAAGTTCCTTGCGAGAGTAGATCATACCGGTCGGATTCGATGGCGAATTGAGAACCAAGACCTTGGTCTTATCTGTTCGGGCTGCTTCTAGCTGCTCTACTGTTACTTTAAAGTGATTGTCTTCTTTAGCCTGGACAAAGACTGGCACACCTTCTGCCATTTTGACCTGGTCTCCATAGCTGACCCAGTATGGTGTAGGGATGATGACCTCATCACCTGGATTGACCACAGCCATAAAGAAGGTGTAGAGAGAGAACTTAGCACCAGTGGCAAAAGTAACCTCGTTGGCTGCTACAGAATACCCATAGTGGCGTTCAAAATAGGTATTAACCGCTGCTTTTAACTCTGGTAGGCCTGAAGCAACTGTATAAAAGGAAGCGCGTCCATCTCGAATCGCTTCTATCGCTGCATCCTGAATGTTTTCAGGAGTATGAAAATCAGGCTGTCCCAAGGTTAAGAAAAGAACATCCTTTCCCTGAGCTTTTAATGCTTTGGCTCTTGCATCACTAGCTAGAGTGACGCTTTCTTCCATTTCTAGTACACGTTTGGATAGTTTCATATGCCCTCCTTATTGGATCACTGCTCCTGTTCCAAAGTCAACCAGATAGTACTGGTTTCCTGACTTAACTTCCCAAATCGGCTTGTCCTGATAACGACCAAAAGTAATCTTGTCAATGTCGCTAGCTCCTTTTTCCCTCGAAATCGTCGCTGCCTTGTCTTGAGAAATCCCCTTATCAAGCTGATAAACATAAATCTTGTGGTCATTCTTTTCAATCAGTACGGCAATGGCCTCTTGCTTTTTATTATGCCCCAGAACACTGTAATAACCCTCTAGTCCATTATAGAAATCAACCTGATCTGCCTTTTCCAATTCTGCATACTGCTTGGCTAGTTTTTCTCCTTCAACCCTAGCATCTTGATAGGGTTTCATGCTGAGTGATATCAGATAAAGGAAGGAAGTTGTCATGACTAGTACTACCAGAGCAATGCCAATTCCATACTGTAAAAGTAGCTTGTTTTTTGCTTTTTTCTGTCTTAGTTTCACTCGTCTATTTTACCATCTCTCCTCTTTTATTACAAGTGAAGACAGGAACATTCTAAGATTCTTTTCCTATAAAATAGAAGTTCTTGTTTTTCTCTCTCATTATTGATAAAATAACCTTATGAAACAATATTTGAAAGAGAAAATTTCCGATAATCAATTAGACTTAAAAACGGCTATCGTCCTCAATAAAGCCATACGGACTTTTAAACCATATGAAGCTAAGGCTGCTAAAGAACACGGGCTAACACCCACCCAATTTTCCGTTCTGGAAACCCTCTATAGCAAGGGGGAACTACGCATTCAGGATTTGATTGAAAAAATGCTAGCCACTTCTGGAAACATGACTGTTGTCATTCGAAATATGGTTCGAGATGGATGGATTTCTAGAACTTGCGACCCCAAGGATCGTCGCTCCTTTTTCCTGAAATTAACACCTGCAGGACGCAGAAAAATCGAAGAGGTTCTTCCTGACCATATCGATTCTATCGTAGAAGCACTCAGCATCTTGGAAGATGGCGAAAAGGAAGACTTAATCCGCATTTTAAAAAAATTTAAAAATTTGTGAGCACATTTATTGCTAATTAGTATCATTTGTTGTAACATGGATGGTAACAAAAGAGTTCGCTCTTTGAATTTTAAACTAAAGGAGACACAACATGTCTAAAAAAGTATTGTTTATCGTCGGTTCACTACGCCAAGGTTCTTTCAACCACCAAATGGCCCTCGAAGCTGAAAAAGCACTTGCTGGAAAAGCGGAAGTTAGCTATCTTGATTACTCAGCTGTTCCTCTCTTCAGCCAAGATTTGGAAGTTCCAACTCATCCAGCTGTAGCTGCTGCTCGTGAAGCAGTCCTTGCTGCGGATGCGATCTGGATCTTCTCTCCAGTCTACAACTTCTCTATCCCTGGAACAGTAAAGAACTTGCTTGACTGGCTCTCTCGCGCCATTGACTTGTCTGATACACGTGGTGCTTCTGCCCTCCAAGACAAGTTTATCACTGTCTCATCTGTAGCCAATGCCGGTCACGATCAACTCTTTGCTATTTACAAAGACCTCTTGCCATTTATCCGTACACAAGTCGTTGGTGACTTTACAGCTGCTCGTGTCAATGACTCTGCTTGGGCAGACGGAAAATTGGTGTTAGAAGAAGCAACCGCTTCGTCACTTGCAAAACAAGCGGACGACCTTCTTACAGCCATCAACTAATCAAACAAAAACCAGCTCGAATGAGCTGGTTTTATGCTTGTTTCACAAAGACGAGTTCTAAATCACTGGATAAATCAGGTTGGTAGTCAAAACCGGCGAAGCTAAGCTTACGAGCTTGTTCGACTGTTTGAACTTGTCCTTCTATCAAGGCGGTCAAAAAGGCGCCACGGGCTTTTTTTGAAATAGTTGAGTGGATTTTCAGCTGACCTGCCTTGTCCTCCATAAATTTGAAGGTCACCATCTTTTCTCTGATTTCCTTCGAAAATACGGTTTCAAACTCTGATGATAGGAGGGAGAATATCAAATCCTCATCCTGTAGCGCCTCATCGTAGGCTGACTTCCAATGAGTCATTAGGGTTTTACCAACTACTTTTAACTTCATTAAGAAGTCCAAACGATGAGGAGCCATGGGCGACAAGGCTGGGACAACACCGTATAAAGCTGATGTTATTAAAACATGATTTTCAAGATAGGTTTGTTCAGCCTCAGCTAACCCATCTCGTTTGATGTGACGATACATGAGACCGTCAAAGAGTTTCAAGGCTGGATAATGCTTAGCCCTTCGATCTTTTAGAGCTTGAATATGGCTGTACTCTTCTTCTGCTTTCTCGGCAGATACCTTATAAAAAGTCTCTAATTCACTAGCTGAGTAGTGCGCCAGTGAGTCAAGGACTGCCTGACTTTCTTCCTTCAAAGGGAGCGCTTCGATACAAGGATGGTTTGTGTTCATTTCTTTTGCTGTTGGGATTAAAATTTTCATATTGTTAGTGTAGCATATTTTTCAATCACGACCAAGAATTTCATCTTAAAAACCTCGGTTCATACCGAGGTTTCTCTGTTTATTTTGGCCATCCTAACCAGATAGCCACGAGAACAAGGGCTGTGCCAGCTAAGCTTGTTAAGATAGATAAGAATTTATCTTTTTTCTCCTTGAACTGAGAAAACCTATTTTTATACTCAATGAAAATCAAAGAGCAAACTAGGAAGCTAGCCGCAGGCAGTACTTGAGTACGGCAAGGCGACGCTGACGTAGTTTGAATTTGATTTTCGAAGAGTATTATTGTACTTTAAAGGTCTTGAGGTAATTATCTTTTCCAACTTGACCTTCGAAGGTTTGGCCATTTTCGAGGTAAGGAAGGTCGTCTGATACGGAAGCCTTGACCTTATAAATCTTGCCATCAACTTTAAAGAAGTAGACGGTATTCCCCTTGATAACAGCTGATTTAAGGTCTGAAACCACTCCCTTGATGTTTTCTACCGTTTCATTATCCAGGTCGAGGTCGTTTTTATTGGCATACTTGCTGAGGAGTTCATCTACCGTAGTTGCTACGATGACGTTTTGGTACTCCACGGCATCAACCAAAGCATACTCCTTGACCAAACCTGCATTGTCCTTCAATCCCATGATGTAGAGCGGTTTGTCATTGAGATTGACAAGGATAGGGAAGGTCGCCTTATAGGCTTTTTCCTGCACTGCTCCTTCTGCGGAAGCACGGGCTGATTCTTCGGTTGCTGATGCTAGATTGTACTTGGTGATTTCACCAGTGCGCATATTTTCAAGGATAAATCCTAGATTACTTTCGTCAGCATTTGCTGAAGTCACCCCCGTGTAGAGATAAATGTCATTTCCGATAGAAAGATAGTTATAGCCTTCTGTCGTTTGGGTAACGTTTTTCTTAGAAATCAAAGCATTCCAGAAGCCGTCTTTATACTTGCCGTTGTAGTTGATTTGCTCGATGGTTTCTTCTGCTGGATAGACACGATCCACCCATTCTGGGACTTCATCCAAGCTGTATTCCTTGGTTTCTCCATTGGTAGCATCTAAGATAATAACAGATGAAGGACGAGGGACTCCTAGACCAAACTGTTTTTGATAAACGGTTGCTACATAGAAGGGATTGCCTTCATCATCCACCTCAAAGGACGGGGTTTTAAAAATCTTGGTTGGGTACTTAATCCGAAGATGACGTTTGACGTCACGGTTAAAATACTCGGAGTCCGAATACTTCATCGGTGTTTTCAAATCTACCAATTCCGCATTTCCTGTCACCATATCAACCTTGATATACTCGCCAATTCCCTTGGCTTGATTGTTGAACCATTTGATAGGATCAGCATACTCCAAGGGAGTCACCCGATAGGGTTTGCCATCAACTGTCAGCTGAGTATAGGTATCTGCTGCTACGTACTGGGATACCTTATCCGTCAGAGAGCCCAGATAACGGTCTCCAATCTTTTCTGCAGTGCTCCGATCTAGGATTGGAACCTTACTGGTATCACTCTTAGGAAAATCTTTAAAGTCTTTTTCTGTGATGGACACCACATTAGCATAATTTTTTGCTTGGAAAAAGCTAGAGGTCACTAGACTTACCAGACCAGCAAGGGCAAAGATAAGGCCTGCAGTCAGCAACAATCCTCCACCTAATTTATTAAAATGAAGCCCTTCTAGATTGAGTTCGTTGGCAACCTTGCCATGACGAACATGAACCGTCTTGACGAAATTGGTATCCTTACGAATACTAAACAAAATCCCCATCACCACCAAATGTCCACATAGGAAAAAGACAAATTCCCAGCTGGTGAGATTGAGTGGTGGCAAAAAGATATACCAGGTCGTTGCGATAAAAACAAGTTCAAAGAGTATACGTTTCATCTGAGTTCCTCCTAAATAATCCGTCCTTCCAAATGATCCAGTTCATGTTGGCAGATCTGAGCTGGAAAACCTGTTAGCGTAATGGTCTGTTCCTGCCACCTGCTATCGCGATAGGAAACCGTAATCGTTTCATAACGAGTCGTCGTTCGAACCCCAGTCAAAGACAAACAACCTTCCTCCGTCTCGTAAGGCCCTTTGTAAGAAAGGAGAATAGGGTTAAACATGACCATGGGAACTAGGCCAAGATTGAAGATAATCACGCGTTTCTGCACACCAATCATATTAGCTGCCAGACCAACACAAGTCTCACGATTAGCCAACAGGGTATCCTGCAAATCCCTAGCCAGATAAAGGTCTTCCTGACTTGCAGGTTTCGAGACCTGCGACAAGAATAAGACATCTCGGACAATTTTCTTTTCCATTCTCTTTCACTCCTTGCTATTTTACTTTATTATAGCACAAAAGAGGATAACTTCTAACCATTCTCCTCAAATGCAAAAAAAGCCATCCGAAGATGACTTTCTTTTTAAATCGCGTTCTTATCAAGACCAAGTTTACGTTGAACAAACTTGACGATTTCGACGATAAGTATCATTGAGAAGCTTCCAGCTAGAACAATACCCCATTGTGACAAGTCCAGTTTTGTAACATGGAAGATACCTTCAAGCGGTTCTACAACGATTGTTGCCATCAAGAGAATGAAGGATACCAAGATAGACCAGTTGAAGGTCTTAGACTTGAATGGTCCGACTGTCAAGATGGATTGGTAAACAGACTTGACGTTGTAAGCATGGAAGAGCTGGATCAAACCAAGTGTTGCAAAGGCCATGGTGAGGGCATCCGCGTGAATGGCTTGGTTGTCTCCTACATGGACCGGATAAGCAAGAGCAAGACCATAAACAGTCAAGACGAGTGCCCCTTGAAGTACACCTTGATAGATAATGGAACTCAAGACCCCACCTGAGAAGAAGCTTGATTTGCGTCCACGTGGTTTGTGGGTCATAACACCTGGCTCAGCTGGTTCAACACCAAGAGCGATAGCTGGGAAGGTATCGGTTACCAAGTTAATCCACAAGAGATGAACTGGCTGTAGTACATCCCAACCAAACAAGGTTGATAAGAAGATTGTTAATACTTCGGCCGTATTGGCAGAAAGTAGGTACTGGATGGTCTTTTGAATGTTTGAGAAGACCTTACGTCCTTCTTCAACTGCGACGATGATAGTCGCAAAGTTATCATCTGCAAGGATCATGTCAGAAGCTCCCTTAGAAACCTCTGTACCAGTGATTCCCATACCGATACCGATGTCGGCTGTTTTTAGAGCTGGCGCATCATTAACACCGTCACCTGTCATGGCAACAACCTTACCTTGGTTTTGCCAAGCCTTCACGATACGAACCTTGTGTTCTGGAGATACACGCGCATAAACAGAGTATTGACCAACGACTTTTTCAAATTCTTCATCAGAAAGTTCGTTAAGCTCAGCACCAGTCAAAACATGGTCTTCCGAGTCATTTTCGTCGATAATTCCCAAACGTTTAGCAATAGCTTCTGCTGTGTCTTGGTGGTCACCAGTGATCATGATTGGACGGATTCCCGCTTCCTTAGCCACACGAACGGCTTCTGCCGCTTCGGCACGCTCAGGGTCAATCATCCCAATTAAACCAGTAAAGATCAAGTTGTTTTCAAGCTCTTCAGAAGTAAGATTTTCTGGAATACTATCGATAATCTTATAAGCACCTGCAAGGACACGCAAGGCTTGGTGAGCCATTTCAGAGTTGTTTGTGTGAATTAAGTCATTGACTTTCTCATCAATCGGAGCGACATTTCCAGCTTTATCACGAGCAACACAACGTTTCAAAAGTTGGTCTGGAGCTCCCTTAACCGCCACAAGGAATGTACCATCTGGCAATGGGTGAACCGTTGACATGAGCTTACGATCTGAGTCAAACGGTAACTCAGCTACACGAGGATATTTCTCTAAGAACCCTTTAACATCGTAGCCCTTGTCCAAGGCATACTGGATGAAGGCTGTTTCCGTTGGATCCCCGATCAGGTTTCCTTCTGCATCAATCTTGGTATCATTAGCCAAGACAACTGAACGAAGTAGTGGCATGTCCAAGCCAAGTTCAATGTCATCAGCAGAGTCATGTAGGACTGCATCATAGAAGACTTTTTCGACTGTCATCTTGTTCATAGTAAGTGTACCAGTCTTATCAGAAGCGATGATTTCAGTTGAACCAAGTGTTTCTACTGCTGGTAACTTACGAACGATAGAGTTTCGTTTTGCCAAAACTTGAGTACCAAGGGCAAGAACGATGGTCACGATAGCAGGAAGTCCTTCTGGGATGGCTGCAACAGCAAGCGCAACAGAGGTCATCAACTCACCAAGTGGATTTTTACCTTGAATGAAGACTCCAACTACAAAAGTAACAAGGGCAATAACCAAAATTGCATAGGTCAAGACCTTAGAAAGGTTGTTCAAGTTTTGTTTGAGTGGCGTGTCTGTCTCATCCGCATCTTGGAGCATGCCAGCGATATGACCAACTTCCGTGTACATACCTGTATTGACAACAACACCAAGACCACGACCATAAGTCACGTTTGAGTTCTGGAAGGCCATATTGACACGGTCACCAATACCAGCATCTGCAGCAAGTTCTACGGTCAAGTCTTTTTCAACTGGAACAGACTCACCTGTCAAAGCCGCTTCTTCGATTTTAAGAGAGTTGGCTTCTAGCAAACGTAGGTCTGCTGGAACCACATCACCAGCTTCAAGGGCAACGATATCTCCTGGTACCAATTCTTTGGAATCAATCTCAGCCATATGCCCATCACGAATAACGCGAGCAGCTGGACTAGACATAGACTTGAGGGCCTCGATGGCTTCTTCTGCTTTTCCTTCTTGGTAAACACCAAAAGCAGCATTGATGATAACCACGGCTAGGATAATGATGGCATCTGCGATATCTTCCCCACCAGAAGTTATGACAGACAAGATGGCTGCAGCCACCAAAATAATAATCATCAAATCCTTAAACTGTTCGATGAATTTAACCAAGAGAGATTTTTTCTCACCCTCTTCGAGTTCATTGCGCCCATATTCAGCTAGGCGTTTCTGCGCTTCGCTTGACGAAAGGCCTTGCTCAGTTGCTTCAACCGACTTCAAGACTTCTTCGGGACTTTGAGTATAAAACGCTTGGCGTTTTTGTTCTTTTGACATATGTCTCCTCCTTGACTTTGTGTGCAAAACAAGCTCTCTTTTGGTTTTATGACAAACAAAAAGAGACCTGTTAATCATAACAAGTCTCGCTGTTTAAGATAGCGCCGGAAAGAATACTTTGCAGTATAAAATTCGGAATGACGACACTATCACAGGTTTCTGCCAGCTACTCCCTTGAGTAGTACTATTATATCAAAATTTGAACAATTTTCAAGAATTAAAATCCGATGAAACAAGACTAAATTTGAATTTTCCCATGAAAACCAGTATAATGAAAACAGAATCTCAGCACTAGAAAGGAAGTCCGATGAATCAATCCATATCAAATCTCAAGTTGGCGGAACGTGGTGCCATTATCAGCATTTCGACCTACTTATTCTTGTCTGCGGCAAAATTAGCGACTGGCCACCTCCTACAGTCTTCCAGTTTGGTAGCGGATGGTTTCAACAACGTATCAGATATTATCGGAAATGTTGCTCTTCTGATCGGTATTCGGATGGCGCGCCAGCCTGCAGACCGTGAACACCGCTTTGGACACTGGAAGATTGAAGATTTGGCTAGTTTGATTACTTCCATCATCATGTTCTACGTTGGCTTTGATGTTCTTCGGGACACCATTCAAAAAATTCTTAGTCGGGAACAGACGGTTATCGACCCTCTGGGTGCAACTCTCGGAGTCGTCTCTTCGGCAGTCATGTTCGCTGTTTATCTCTATAATACTCGCCTCAGTAAGAGATCCAAGTCCAAGGCTCTCAAGGCAGCTGCTAAGGACAATCTTTCCGATGCTGTTACCTCGCTTGGGACTTCCATTGCTATCCTAGCCAGCAGTTTCAACTATCCTATCGTGGATAAATTGGTCGCTATCATCATCACCTTCTTTATCTTAAAGACAGCCTATGATATCTTTATCGAGTCTTCCTTCAGTCTTTCAGATGGTTTTGATGACCGTCTGCTGGAGGACTACCAAAAGGCCATCATGGAGATTCCAAAGATTAGTAAGGTTAAGTCCCAAAGAGGGCGCACCTACGGTAGCAATATCTACCTTGATATCACGCTGGAGATGAATCCTGACCTATCAGTCTATGAAAGTCACGAAATAGCAGACCAGGTCGAATCCATGCTGGAAGAGCGCTTTGGAGTCTTTGATACCGATGTCCATATCGAGCCAGCTCCCATACCTGAGGACGAGATTTTAGACAATGTCTACAAAAAACTGCTCATGCGTGAGCAATTGATTGACCAAGGAAATCAGCTAGAAGAACTCCTTGCTGAGGACTTTCTCTATATCCGTCAAGATGGAGAGCAGATGGATAAAGTCGCTTATCAAGCCGAAAAAGAACTTAAAGCTGCTATTAAGGATATTCAAATCACTTCCATTAGTCAGAAAACCAAGCTCATTTGCTATGAGCTAGATGGCATCGTCCACACCAGTATCTGGCGTCGCCATGAGACTTGGCAAAACATCTTCCATCAGGAAACTAAAAAAGAAGACAAACAGTGACCCTATCCAGTGGATAGGGCCTTTTTGATTATTCTACTTTAAGCAAAGACAGACTATGACGGTTTGGAAGATTTGCTTTTCGAAGCTTGTTTTGCCTTTTTTCTTGCTTGACGATTTTGTTCGATGCGCCATTCTCTTTCATAGTACTTCATGGTCTCGTAGACCCTTTCAGGAAGTCCTACATCTAGCAGAAAGATAGGGATGATCAAATCTGCTGACGGATGAAAAGGGAAACACCTTCTCTTCAGTAGAGCTAGAAGTGATTGGGATTTCACATTTTCCTTGTTTTTAAAATAAACTTCAATCCGATAGGAATTCCTATACTTTCCTCCAATCCGAGAGAAGGAAAATTCCTCTACATCTGCCCAAGCATAGAAATGACTGGGTTTCTTTGGGTTTGGTTTGTAGTAAAACCCCTCAGCAGTACATTTTAAATATTCCTTATCGGAGCTTAACAGTCTGTATGTCTGATAAATGACTACTCCAGCACAAAAGAGGACAAGCAGTATTAACAAAAGACTGATCGCATGAAGTTTGCTCCCCTTTTCCGAATACGAATAGAGATAAGATAGAGGTAACAAGAAGAAAAGACCAAACAAGGTATTCCAAATGATTTTCTTGGGACTACGTTTAATGACTTTTTCTTCCATCATGCCAACTCACTTAAATATTCATAGCGTTCGTATTTTTCAAGCAGGGCTTCATTCTTCTCGTCTAGTTCTTTCTGAAGAGTGGCCAGTTTACCAAAATCAGAACCATTGGCCTGCATCTCCTCTTCAATGGCTGCGATACGATTTTCCAAGGCTTCAATATCGCCTTCAATACTTGCCCACTCCTGCTTTTCTTGGTAGGTCATGCGTTTCTTGTCTTCACGGACCTTGACCATTTTCTCCTTTTCTGCCTTTTGCACTTGATTGGCCATCTCTGTTTCAAAGGCTTTTTCATCAAGGTAGTCGGTGTAATGGCCAAAGAAAGGACGAATCTTGCCATTCTCAAAGGCGAGAATCTTGGTCGCTACCTTATCCAAGAAATAACGATCGTGGCTAACTGTCAAGACAGGACCTGCAAAGCCCTGTAAGAAATTTTCCAAGACTGTCAAAGTCGCAATATCTAGGTCATTGGTCGGCTCGTCCAAAAGAAGAACATTGGGTTTTTCCAAGAGCAATTTGAGAAGATAAAGGCGTTTTTTCTCTCCACCAGACAATTTCTCAATCAAGGTTCCATGCGTCGAACGTGGGAAGAGAAACTGCTCTAGCAACTCTGCAATGGAAGTCGTAGAACCACCACTGGTCTTAACCTCTTCTGCTACTTCCTGCAGGTAATTGATAACCCGTTTGCTTTCATCCAAACCTTCAATTTGTTGAGAAAAATAGGCGATGCGAACCGTCTCACCGATGATAACTTGACCTTTAGTCGGCTCAAGACTTCCTGCGATGAGATTAAGCAGAGTTGACTTCCCGACACCGTTGTCCCCAACGATTCCGATACGGTCTTTGGCTTGCACCAAGAGATTAAAATCTTGCAAAATGGGCTTGTTTTCATAGGCAAAGGAAACATCCTGAAACTCGATGACTTTCTTCCCAATCCGACTGGTTTCAAAGTTCATGGTCAAGTCTGTATCAGCAACGCCACCTGAAACTTCCTTTTTCAAGTCAAGGAAACGATTGATACGGGCTTGTTGCTTGGTCGCACGTGCCTGTGGTTGTCTGCGCATCCAGGCCAGTTCTTGCTTATAAAGTTGTTCTTTCTTGTGGAGAAGAGCTGCGTCACGCTCATCTTGTTCAGCCTTGAGGCGAACATAGTCCTGATAATTTCCCTGATACTCGGTCAAGCCTGCTCGGTCCAACTCGAAAATCCGCGTTGATAGTGCATCTAGGAAATAACGATCATGTGTGATAAAGAGAACGGTCTTCTTGGAATTTTTCAAAAAAAGAGTCAGCCACTCAATGGTCGCAATATCCAAATGGTTAGTCGGCTCGTCCAGAAGCAAGAGGTCGTGGTTTCCTAGGAGAACTTGCGCCAACTGAACCCGTCTTCTCAGACCACCTGACAATTCACCAACTGGAGTCGACAAGTCCTGAATACCCAACTTGCTGAGAACGGTCTTGACCTGACTCTCGATTTCCCAGGCTTGGAGAGAATCCATTTCTGCCATGACCCGTTCCAAACGAGCTTGCTTGTCCTCACTGTAGTTGAGCATGATTAACTCATACTCACGAATGAGCTGGATTTCCTTGAGGTCGCTGGATAGAACCGTGTCCAAAACTGTCTTGCTATCATCAAAATCAGGATCCTGTGTCAAGTAGCCAATCTTATAGTCATTCTTAGCCGAAAAGGGACTGACATCCCCATCAAAGCCAGAAACACCAGAAAGAACATCCAAAAGGGTGGTCTTACCCGTTCCATTGACACCTATCAGACCGATTCTGTCCAAGTCATGGATGATAAAGGAAATATCCTTAAAAACGGTCTTGTCACCAACGGATTTGCTTAGTTTTTCAACGATAAAATCACTCATTTTTTCTCCCTCAGGTAAGCATGGATAGCTTGACGGTCGTTTTCCAACTCTCCATCGACAATGGCAAACTCAATCTCTGTTAAAATCTCTCCCAAGTCTGGTCCTGGCTGGTAACCATATTCCTTAATCAAAATGCCACCGTTAATCTGAATTTCTTTCTTATCATGAATGGTCAAACTATGGTAAGTTTCTGTAATAGCTTGTGGCTTGACTTCTTTTCCTTGGGCCTGACGAAGATTTTCAGCTTGTAGAAGGGAATCCAAGTCAAAGCGGTAACAATCGCGCTTGCTAAGCTCTCCTTCTTCTCGCAAAGCCAAAATGGTCAGCAAATCCTGAACCTGCTTGGCAAACTGGCGTGAGGTTTTCCAAGCTTTCAAAAATGGCTGTGCATCTTTAATCTCCAAAGCCCACAATAGAGCCGCCCAGGCTTGTTCAGAAGATTCAAAAGTGAACTCAGTCTCCAAATCAAACAGTCTGTTGAGCTTGTCCTGGCTCCCTGCCATATCTGGAAGATAGTCATAAGCTCGACTCTCAATCATGGAAGCCAGACCAACTCGCCAAAAAGGTGCCAGCAAGAGCTTATCAAACTCAACGAAAGTGCGCTCCACAGAAATTTTCTCCAAGAGCGGCGTCAAAGTCTTCATCGCCTCAAAAGTTTCTGACTCAAGTTTAAAACCGAGACTGGCCTGAAAACGAAAACCACGCATAATACGCAAAGCATCTTCGTTGAAACGCTCACTAGCTACTCCAACTGCTCGCAAGACTTGGTTTTTCAAATCTTCTAAACCATGAAATAAGTCAATGATTTCGCCTGTCTCATCCAAAGCAAAGGCATTAACCGTGAAATCACGGCGCTTGAGGTCCTCTTCTAGCGAGCGCACAAAGGAAACCGCACTGGGTCTGCGATAGTCCACATAGACATCTTCGGTCCTAAAGGTGGTTACCTCATACTCCTCGTCCCCTTCTAAAACCAAGACAGTTCCGTGCTCGATTCCGATATCAGCTGTTCGTGGAAAAATCTGCTTGGTCTCCTCTGGGTAGGAAGAAGTTGCGATGTCCACATCATGGATGGGACGATTGAGGAGGGCATCTCGAACAGAGCCCCCAACAAAATAGGCCTCAAAGCCTGCTTCTTTAATTTTTTCTAATACTGGTAAAGCCTTCTGAAATTCAGAAGGCATTTGCGTTAATCTCATAATAAGTGTTCTAATCCATAGACAAGCTCATGACGCTTGACAACTTCTTTTATTCCCAAATTGACCCCTGTCATGAAGGAGCTGCGATTATAGGAGTCATGACGAAGGGTCAACCCTTCTCCCTGATTGCCAAAGATAACTTCTTGATGAGCTACTAAGCCTGGCAAACGAACTGAGTGGATCCGCATGCCATCAAAATCAGCACCACGGGCACCTGCAATCAATTCTTCCTCATCAGGCGCACCTTGTTGGATAGACTCTCGCACTTCCGCCATCAACTCAGCCGTTTTAATGGCTGTTCCGCTCGGAGCATCTTTTTTCTTGTCATGATGGAGCTCGATAATCTCCACATTGGGGAAATATTTGGCAGCCTGCGTCGCAAATTGCATAAGCAAGACAGCCCCCAAGGCAAAGTTAGGGGCAATCAAGCCACCCAAATCTTGTTCACGGGAAAATGCTTTTAATTCTGCAATTTCTTCACTAGTGAATCCAGTTGTTCCTACGACAGGAGCAAAGCCATTTTCAAGGGCAAAACGCGTATTTTCGTAAGCAACGGCTGGTGTAGTAAAATCCACCCAGACATCCGCTTCAAAACCAGCCAAGTCAGCCTTATCATTAAAGACAGGAATCCCCTGCCATTCTGACTCAGACTCAAAAGGATCCAAAACTGCGACCAAGTCCAAGTCTGGATCAGCCAAGACCATCTGACAAGCAGCCTGGCCCATCTTTCCCTTAAAACCGGCAATAATTACTCGAATACTCATCTCTACTCCTGACTAAGATACAAAGGACGTTAGCTGCCCATGAAAAATAGGGAATGGCGCTGACTTTCCATGAAAGGCAAGGCAGGCATCTTTTTTCAAGAGGCAGGTAGGCCGTGTTCAATTTCTAAGATACAAGGCCTGTAAGAACAATTTAGACGATTGGTGTATAGCTCAAGGCGATACTACCTTCTCCAAGGTGGGTCCCAATAACACTACCAAAGGTTTCAATTGGAATTTCAGCAGTCACACCACTCTCCATCAAAAGCTGACGTAAATCCGCTGCCTTTTGAGGAGCGTTCCCATGAATGACTGTTATACGGTAGTCCCCATCTTTTGTCAACTCCTTGATGATTTCCACCAAACGTTTGATTGCTTTCTTTTCTGTACGAACTTTTTCGTAAACTTCAATCACTCCTTGGTCATTAAAGTAAAGAATAGGCTTGATACTGAGGAGATTCCCTAAGATGGCTGCCCCATTTGACAAACGTCCTCCTTTAACCAAGTGATCGAGGTCATCTACTATGATAAAGGCTGAATTATCAGCAATTTGAAGAGCTAATTTCTCCTGAATCTGAGCAAAATCATCGCCTTGTTCTGCCCATTCAAAGGCACTCTCTACCATAAATCCTAGAGGGGAACTTGTGATATGGGTATCTGGAAAGGCAATGGTCAAACCTTCATACTCGTCTAACATATATTGGATATTCTGATAAAAGCCTGAAATTCCTGACGAAAGAAAGAGTCCCAAGACATGGGTATAACCCTCGTTTTTCAAAGAACTAAGAATCTCATCCAATTTGGCAATACTTGGTTGACTAGTTTTAGGCAATTCTCCAGACTGAGCCATTTTTTGATAAAATTCCTCAGCAGTCAGATTGACACCTTCGACATACTCTTCCCCATCAATATTGACAGGAATATCCAAGATAAATAGATTCTCTCTTTGCAGCGTCTTCTCCTCTAAATAGGCTGAAGAATCTGTAATGACAGCTAATTTCATGACTAAAACTCCAAATTGATCCCTGGAAGATCCAAGGCAATTTCTGTTACTTCATACGTCAAACGATTGAGCATGTTCAAACATGGACGTGCCAAGGTTTCGACTTCTTCTTGGTTAAATTCGCTTGGTTCGTTGACAATACGACCTTCCACATGGTTCACTTGGGAAATTGTTCCGCTGATGACAAATTTGTCAAAGACAATCATAAAGCTCAAGATAACGACTAAAGAAGTCACTTGGTTTTCTTGGTCATGTTGGAGTAACTGAAAGTTCACGTCTACCTTGGTTTCAGGAGCTCCATTTTCATTTTCCCATTCAAAGTTACGAGCATCAAAGTGATACTGGCTAACAAATTCTTGTTCTCGTTTAAGATTCATTTTTCTCTCCCATTGCTACAATTTACTATGCAATTGTACCACATTTTTATCATTTCATCTAGTTTTCTAGGCTTTAGTCAATTCCAATTTCATCTTTAACAACAGCAGCAATCGTATCTACGTAGTAGTTAACTTCTTCTGTTGTTGGGGCTTCTGCCATGACACGCAAGAGGGGTTCTGTTCCACTTGGGCGGACAAGGATACGACCGTTCCCTGCCATTTCTTCTTCCATCTTTTCGATGATTGTCTTGATGGCTGGTACTTCCATAGCCTTTTCTTTCATGGCATTTTTCACTCGGATATTGACCAGTTTTTGTGGGTAAATCGTCACTTCTGATGCCAGTTGAGACAAGCTCTTGCCTGTTTCTTTCATGATTTTAGTCAATTGGACAGCTGATAATTGACCATCACCAGTTGTATTGTAATCCATTAAGATAACGTGACCAGACTGTTCACCACCAAGATTGTAGCCTGATTTTCTCATTTCTTCAACGACATAGCGGTCACCAACAGCAGTCACTGCCTTGTTAATACCGGCACTCTCCAAGGCCTTATGGAAGCCAAGGTTAGACATAACGGTTGTCACGATGGTGTTTTGAGCCAACTGGCCTTTTTCAGAAAGATATTTTCCGATGATGTACATGATCTTATCACCATCGACGATGTCACCATTTTCATCAACAGCAATCAAACGGTCACTATCTCCGTCAAAGGCCAAACCAATAGCTGACTGGCTTTCTTTGACCACTTCTTGAAGAGCTTCTGGATGTGTAGAACCCACATTCAAGTTGATATTCAGACCATCTGGTGTCTCCCCAATAACAGTTATTTGAGCCCCAAGGTCTGCAAAGATTTGACGAGCACTCGTAGACGCTGCACCGTTGGCTGTATCCAAGGCCACTTTCATTCCTTCAAGAGGAGTTCCAGTTGAAACAAGGTAGCCTTCATACTTACGTAAACCTTCTGGATAGTCCACTAAGGTTCCCAAGCCTTCGGCACTTGGACGAGGAAGGGTGTCTTCTGTAGCATCTAGCAAGGCTTCGATTTCTGCTTCTTTTTCATCATCAAGTTTGAAGCCGTCCCCACCAAAGAACTTAATTCCATTATCAAGGGCTGGGTTGTGGCTAGCGGAAATCATGACACCTGCACTGGCTCCCTCAGTTTTTACCAAGTAAGCTACTGCTGGTGTTGCAAGGACACCAAGTTTGTAGACGTGAATCCCTACAGAGAGGAGACCTGCCACCAAGGCAGATTCTAGCATTTCTCCTGAGATACGTGTATCGCGTCCTACAAAGACTTTAGGGGCTTCTGTTTCGTGTTGACTGAGGACATATCCACCAAAACGGCCTAGTTTAAAAGCCAATTCTGGTGTCAGTTCTACGTTTGCTTCTCCACGGACTCCATCGGTCCCAAAATATTTACTCATTTTATTTATCATCCTTTTCTATTATTTATTATTGTTTAGACGAATCTGATTTTGTTTCTGAACTCGTTGAAGACGAACTGCCTTCTGAAGAACTTGTTGACGAGTTACTTGAACTAGACGTTGCTGTTTTTGTTGTAATTTTCATAGTTGTGTCAAATGGCATAATGACGCTTGGTAAGACATTTCCATTTTTATCGACTGCTTGTAGAGGAACAGAGGACGAGTAGTTTCCAGTTATCCGTTCACTCGTCGGTAAGATGGCAATGACACGATCTACTTTGGAGAGGGTTTCCTCATCACTAATAACCGTTACTTTTTCATCTGATACAGTAACTGTATCGATTTTCACGCGAGAATCAATCTGACTAGGATCAATCTCCGGCACAACAATGACATTGTCCCGTTTTGCTTTTTTACCGACCTTCACTGTTATCTTTTGCGGTGTCGCAACAGCCGTCAAACCGCTCGGAAGATTTTCAATGGTTAGAGGAACTTCGATGGTTCCTACACTGGCATCAGAAAGATCAGCTGTCACCTTAAATTTGCGGGTGCTTTCCTGCATCTCACTCGCCAAAGCAACTCTATTTGACCCTGTTAGAAAGACCGTCACCTCAGATGTAAAACCACTGATAAAATACTGATCACTGTCATACTGAATATCAATTGGGACATTAAGAACTGTGTTCGTATAAGTCTCCGTCCGCACCTGTCTGGCACTGTTGCTATTCTGATAGTTTGTCAATGTTGCATAGATAAAGAGAATGCAGGCGAAAAAGAAGGAAGAAATGATGTATAGACTATTTTTTCTCATGTTTCAATCCTCCTAGCAAGCGCTCTTTCAGACCTTGCTTTTTCTCTGATGTTGGAAGTAAGATTCTTCTCAATTCAGATTCAAACTCTTCCAAGGTCAAATCGTGCTTAAAGACTCCATTATAAGTGATTGAGATTCCACCCGTTTCTTCCGAAACCACAAAGGTAAGAGCATCTGACACTTCCGACAAACCAATCGCCGCCCTGTGACGCGTTCCAAACTCCTTGGAAATCCCGGTATCTTCAGTCAAGGGTAGATAGGCTGAAGTTACAGCAATCCGGTCTTCCTTGATAATGACAGCACCATCATGCAAGGGAGTATTGGGAATGAAAATATTGATAAGCAATTCAGCCGAAATTTTAGCATCTAAAGGGATCCCTGTCGAGATATATTCCTGCAAGGTTCTCACTCTCTGAACCACTACAAGCGCCCCAATCTTACGAGGACTCATGTATTCAACTGATTTCACAAATGCACGAACCATCTGCTCTTCCGCACTAATAGGGGCATTGGAGAAGAAATCAGTAGCCCGGCCCAATCGTTCCAAACCAGTCCGAATCTCTGGTGAAAAGATAACCACCGCTGCAATCACCCCGTAGGTGATGATCTGATTGATTAACCAGGAAATAGTCGTTAAACCAATCATATTGGAAAGAATCTGGGCTAGAATAAAAACTAAGACCCCACGGACCAATATCATAATCTTGGTGCCTGCAATAGCTTTAGTAAAATGATATAAAATATAAGTCACAATGAGAATATCAATCAGATTGGTGACTATACTCCAAGGACTTGAAAACAAACTCGTCCAGTATTGTAAATTGGATAATTGTTGAAAATTCATCCTTGGCCTCCTCCCTGTCAAAACACTTTACTCATCATTATACCATTTTTTGCCCATTTTTTCCCTATCCTACCTCATTTTAAATTAAGCAAAAATATGATAAAATAAACTGACTAGAAAAAACAAAGGAGAAATCATGTCTCAACTCTATGATATTACCATTATAGGTGGCGGTCCTGTCGGGCTCTTTGCTGCCTTTTACGCTCACCTACGCCAAGCCAAAGTCCAAATCATCGACTCCCTTCCCCAGCTCGGTGGTCAACCAGCCATCCTCTACCCTGAAAAGCAAATCCTTGACGTGCCAGGTTTTCCAAACTTAACTGGGGAAGAGCTAACCAATCGCTTGATTGAACAGCTAAACGGCTTTGATACCCCTATCCATCTCAATGAAACCGTTCTTGAAATTAATAAACAAGATCAAGGATTTACCATTACAACCAACAAGGGAAGTCACCTGACTAAAACCGTTATCATTGCTATGGGTGGTGGCGCCTTCAAGCCACGTCCGCTCGAATTGGAGAACGTTGAAGACTATGAAAATATCCACTACCACGTTTCCAACATTCAGCAATATGCGGGCAAGAAAGTAACTATCCTTGGTGGCGGGGACTCAGCAGTGGACTGGGCTCTGGCTTTTGAAAAGATTTCGCCAACTACCCTTGTTCACCGCAGAGATAATTTCCGCGCCTTGGAACATAGTGTGCAAGCTCTACAAGAATCATCTGTAACCATCAAGACGCCGTTCGTTCCTAGCCAACTTATCGGAGATGGAAAAACACTCGATAAACTAGAAATCACCAAAGTCAAATCAGATGAAACCGAAACTATCGAAGTAGACCATCTCTTTGTCAACTATGGTTTCAAATCATCTGTCGGTAATCTTAAAAATTGGGGGCTGGACCTCAACCGTCACAAGATTATCGTCAATAGCAAGCAAGAGTCTAGCCAAGCAGGTATCTATGCCATCGGGGACTGCTGCTACTATGAAGGTAAGATCGATTTAATCGCTACAGGACTGGGGGAAGCTCCAACAGCTGTTAACAATGCCATCAACTACATTGACCCAGAACAAAAAGTTCAACCCAAACACTCGACCAGTTTATAAGAAAAGAACCACGGATCAACTGATTCGTGGTTTTATAGTTCATCTGCTATTTTATTGATTTTTCTTAGTCTGTGGTTGACACCACTTTTGGTTAGGGGATTGCTCAGGCTATCTGCCAACTGCTGGATAGAGTAGTCTGGATGCTGAATCCGCAACTGCGCTACCTCTTGCAAATCCACGGGTAAATTTTCCAAACCCATTCTATCTTTGATTTTACTGATATTGTTGATAGTCTTCATACTAGCAGAAACCGTTCGAGCGATATTGGCTGTTTCAGCGTTATTGGCTCGATTGAGATCATTACGGGTTTCACGCAAAATCTTGACGCGCTCAAAATTATCACGCGCCTGCATGGCCCCAATCACAATCAAGAAATCCATAATGTCTTCTGCCCGCTGGAGATAGGTAACTGCACCTTTCTTTCGCTCAATAACCTTAGCGTCCAGCAAAAACTGCTGGAGGAGAGAGGCCAATCCTTGTGCATGGTCCAGATAAACGGAACTAATCTCCAACTGATACTTACCAGACTCCGGATCTCGGATGCTACCATTTGCCAGAAAGGCCCCACATAAGTAAGCACGACCAGCTTCTTCATCTGCTAAGATATCGGGATCAATACCCGTCTCCAAACCAAAGAAGGAATCCGCAAGCCGCAAATCAGCCAAAAGCTCCTGCACCCTCTCATCGGTATAGACCGTGTAGACACGATTCTTGCGAAGATTGCTTCTCTGATGGTGACGAATTTCTGACTTGATGTCATAAAAATGGAGAAAAGACTCATAAAGATGACGAGCTAACTTGGCATTTTCGGTCACGACGGACAAGGTCAGGCCTGAAGTAGAGAGACCGATACTGCCAGACATCTTGATGATGGCAGACAATTCATGACGACTGAGATGGTGTTGACCAAGAATTTCTTCTTTTACTGCAACTGTAAAACTCATTTTCTCACCTGTATGATGCGCATCAATTCGTCTACAATCAAATCGCCATCATGGAAGGCTCCTCCATTTTCCAAACGAAGGAAGTTGGATGAAATCACACGAGGAACCTGCTTGCAAAGACCAGCAAAATCATGCTCTACCTGAACCAAATACTCATCAAAACGGTTGGTATCCATGTATTCTCTAGGAACCTTTTCGATATTGACCAAGACCGTATCGATAAAAGGCCGACCTAAGTGTCGATGGAGGACTTCCACGTGGTCACTGTCTGAAAAGTACTCTGTTTCCCCACGCTGGGTCATGATATTGCAGACATAGGCGATCTCAGCCTTAGTCTCCAAGAGAGCCTGTCCAATCTCCTCAATAACAATATTCGGCAAAATCGATGTAAAGAGGGAACCAGGCCCCAAGACGATCATGTCACTCTCGAGAATGGTATTGACTACTCGACGGCTGGCTTGGGGTGTTTCATCATCCAAGGTATTGGTCACATAGACATGGTCGATCATACCTGGATGGTCTGCAATGTGGCTCTCACCTGCCACCTCAGAACCGTCTTTAAAGACTGCATGCAGTGTCAGAGGCTGATCGCTCGATGGGTAAATTTTTCCTGTTGTGTGGAAAAAGAGACTTAGCAGCTGCATGGCATTATAAGTGGACCCTTGCATTTCAGAAAGCCCTGCTATAATGATATTTCCTAGAGGATGACCCGCAAAAGCTCCAGCCTCTTCTGAGAAACGGTACTGAAAAACCTTCTCATAAAACTTAGGCATATCCGACATGGCTACCAGAACATTGCGAAGATCGCCTGGTGGTGTCAGCTGTTGGATATTCTTTCTTAGTTCACCAGAAGAGCCACCATCATCAGCTACCGTTACGATGGCTGCGATATCAACATCCTTTTCTCGCAAGCTTTTCAAAATGACGGGGATACCTGTTCCTCCACCAATTACCGTTATCTTTGGTTTTCTCATGAACGGTTTACCGTTTCCTTTCTTCTGTCTTTGTCACGATGGCTTTCATTGACAGGCCAGTTTTTAGCAAGGTCCTCAGCGATTCGCTTAGCAAAGGCAACACTACGGTGCTGTCCACCTGTACATCCTACTGCAATGGTTAAAACAGACTTGCCTTCTTTTTTGTAACTTGGCAAAATGGGCTCAATCAAGGCGAGTAAGTGTTGATAAAAACTTTCAGACTCTTCATGATTCATCACATAGTCATAAACTGCTTGATCCTCACCTGTCTGATTGCGAAGTTCAGGGAGGTAGTATGGGTTTGGCAAGAAACGGACATCAAAGACCAAGTCTGCATCGATAGGGATACCATACTTGAATCCAAAAGACATGACTTCGATACGGAAAGACTGGGCCTGTTCTTGATCTGAAAATTGCTCTGCAATGGTTTTACGAAGCTCACGCGGAGTGAGTTCGGTCGTATCCACCACATTTTGGCTCATGTTTTTCAAAGGTGCCAAGAGTTCGCGTTCCAGCTTGATGCCATCTAAAATCCGACCATCTGCAGCTAGAGGGTGACTTCGTCTAGTTTCCTTATAGCGTGCCACCAATTCCTTATCTGCTGCGTCTAAAAAGAGAATTTTGAAGTCCAAATCGTCTTGGTTTTCCAATTCATCCAAAACAGCCTGAATCTCTGAAAAGAAAGAACGGCTCCGCATATCGACTACTAGGGCTAACTTATGGTCATCATCCTTGGTCTCAACCAACTGCAAAAACTTTGGCAAGAGGGCTGGTGGCATATTGTCAATAGTGAAATATCCCAAATCCTCGAAGGACTGAATGGCTACCGTTTTCCCTGCGCCACTCATCCCTGTCACAATCACCAGGTGAAGTTGTTTCTTTGTCATCTATCTCTCCTTATATCAAAAAAAGTTTGGCAGAGCCAAACTTCAACTAGCTTATCCAATCTCTGCAATCACTTCAATTTCGACTTTTACATCACGAGGAAGACGTGCAACCTCTACAGCTGAACGAGCTGGAAATTCCTCTTTAAAGGCAGTCTGGTAAACCTCGTTAAAAGGAACAAAGTCATTCATATCGCTCAAGAAGCAAGTTGTTTTGACAACATGGTCAAAGTCTGTTCCTGCTTCAGCCAAAATAGCACCGATATTTTTCAAGACTTGTTCTGTCTGTTCTTGGATCGTTTCTCCTACAATTTCTCCAGTTTCAGGAGATAGGGGAACTTGACCGCTAGCAAACAAAAGATTGCCAACGATTTTTCCTTGAACATATGGTCCTATAGCTTTTGGAGCTTTGTCTGTATGAATTGTTTTTGCCATTTCTTTCCCTCACAATTTTTCTAATATTGCATCCCAAGCCTGATCCATCCCTGTCTTGCTGACAGATGAAAAGAGGATGAAGTCGTCACTTGGGTCAAAGTTTAATTTCTTTTTGATTGCTGATTCGTGCTTGTTCCACTTACCGCGAGGAATCTTGTCCGCCTTGGTCGCAACGATGATAACCGGAATCTCATAATACTTGAGAAATTCGTACATCTGCACATCATCTGCTGACGGGTCATGACGAAAATCCACCAGACTGACCACGGCACGGAGATTTTCCCTAGTCGTCAGGTACTCCTCAATCATGCGCCCCCACTTTTCACGTTCCTTTTTGGAAACGCGGGCATAGCCATAACCTGGTACATCCACAAAACGCATCTTGTCATCAATATTAAAGAAGTTGAGCAGCTGGGTTTTACCAGGTTTCCCCGATGTACGAGCAAGATTTTTGCGGTTCAACATGGTGTTGATAAAGCTAGATTTACCAACATTTGAACGTCCTGCTAGAGCAATCTCTGGCAGTTCATCCTGCGGATAGTGGGATTTATTAGCCGCACTGAGCAAGATTTCAGCATTGTGTGTATTAAGTTCCATAGTCACCTCTAGGCTGTTTCTAGGATGGGTTTTTCCGTTCCATCGACAGCTTCTTTCGTGATGCGAACCAATTTCACATTTTCTTGACTTGGTACTTCAAACATAACATCTAGCATGGTTTCTTCAATGATTGAGCGAAGACCACGCGCACCAGTTTTACGTTCGATAGCCTTATTGGCGATTTCTTGAAGGGCTTCATCGTCAAATTCCAACTCAACATCATCATAAGAAAGCAAGGTTTGGTATTGTTTGACCAAGGCATTTCTTGGCTCTTTCAAGATGCGAACCAAGTCATCAACCGTCAATTGCTCAAGAGCTGCAAAGACAGGCAAGCGTCCAATCAACTCAGGGATAATACCAAATTTTTGAATGTCTTCTGCGATGATTTCTTGCATGTAGGAGCTATTTTCGTCAATCGCCTTGTTATTTTGGCCAAAACCGATGACTTTTTCTCCCAGACGTTGTTTCACAATTTCTTCGATGCCATCAAAAGCACCACCCACGATAAAGAGGATATTTTTAGTATCCACCTGAATCATCTCTTGTTGTGGATGTTTGCGTCCTCCTTGAGGTGGCACGCTAGCGACAGTTCCCTCGATAATCTTGAGAAGGGCTTGTTGTACCCCTTCGCCCGAAACGTCACGTGTGATAGACACATTCTCGCTCTTCTTGGCAATTTTGTCAATTTCATCCACGTAGATAATCCCACGTTCTGCACGTTCGATGTTAAAGTCAGCAGCCTGCAAAAGTTTGAGGAGGATATTTTCCACGTCCTCACCCACATAACCAGCCTCAGTCAGAGCTGTCGCATCTGCAATAGCGAAAGGCACGTTCAAGCTCTTAGCCAAGGTCTGAGCCAAGAAAGTTTTCCCTGAACCAGTTGGGCCAATCATCAGGATATTTGACTTCTGCAAATCCACATCTTCTGACTCTTCACGCGTATCGTGGAAATTGATGCGTTTATAGTGATTGTATACAGCCACTGCCAAGGCACGTTTGGCACGATCTTGACCAATCACATAGTGGTTCAAGATATTGAGGAGCTCGATTGGTTTTGGCACTTCAGACAAGTCTGCCAAAACTTCCTCGGCCAACTCCTCCCGAATGATTTCCTGGGCCAACTCCACACATTCATTACAGATAAAAGCGTTGTTCCCAGCGATTATTTTCTTTACTTCTTCTTGACTTTTGCCACAAAATGAGCAATAAACCATCATATCATTTTTCCTATTTGTAGGCATGATTTCCTTCCATTCTAATTTATCATTCTATCTAAAATAAGTTCATGTAAAAAGCATGAATACTGTTTACCAGATTGGTAAAGGCATTCAACCAGAGTAAGGCAGACAGTCCATAGCGCTTCTTACGAAAAGCCTGTGCTCCAGTCAAGATACAGATTACACACAAAAAAGCTGTGAAAAATCCAAATATACTGCGCTCCATTAGACTTCCTTTCTATCTCGGTATTCGATGGTAAAATCATAGTCGTTTTTCTCATCTCGGGTGTAAGATTTGCTTGCGACCGTCTCAAAACGAGACAAGTCAAACGCCTCAGGGAAATAGGTATCTCCCTCTATCTGAGCATGAATCTGTGTCACGATGATTTCATCTAAATAAGGCTCAAAAGCCTGAAAAATCTGTTTTCCGCCAATGATATAGAGATTTTTTTCTTGACTCTGATACCACGCTAAAACAGACTCCACATCTTGAAATACGAGCGCCCCATCTATGACCTCTTCGCTATTGCGCGTTAAAATCAGGGTTTGCCGTTTTGGAAGCATACGACGTCCCATGCCATCAAAGGTCACTCGTCCCATCAGTATGGCATGATTTAAAGTTGTTTCCTTAAAATGTTGCAACTCTGCCGGCAAATGCCAAGGGAGACGATTTTCCTTCCCAATCACACCTTTTTCATCCTGGGCCCAAATGGCTATGATTTTCTTTGTCATGCTTCCGTCCTTTTTATTGATATTACTATTTTATCAAAATTCTCCCAAAAAGACTGTTTTGAAACGCGCGCAAAAGAGAGAAAAGGAGCAGGCATCATCTAGCCTGCTCCTCTCGTCCCTAGGACATATATTTTTTTGCTTCTGATTCAATTTTTTCGACCACTTCTTGGATACTTAGTCCAGTTGTGTCAAGATAAACTGCATCCTCAGCCTGCTTGAGAGGTGAGGTTTCACGATGACTATCCTTGTAGTCACGCGCCGCAATCTCTTCTTTCAGCGTTTCCAAGTCAGTCTCAATCCCTTTAGCAATATTTTCCTTGTAACGACGCTCTGCTCTTTCTTCAACAGAAGCCACTAGGAAAATCTTGAGTTCAGCTCGTGGTAAAACAACTGTCCCAATATCACGCCCATCCATGACGATACCACCTTGCTGGGCAATCTCTTGCTGGAGCGAAACAAGTTTCTCACGCACTTCAGGAATGGCAGCAATGCTTGAAACCTTGTTGGTCACTTCATTTTCACGGATAGGATGAGTGATATCCACATCCCCTACAAAAACAAGTTGATCACCTGTTTCTGAACGTCCAAAACTAATGGGATGTTGATCAAGCAATTCCAAAAGTTGCTCTACTTTTCCTGCATCCAACTGGTTTTTGAGAGCTATATAAGTCGCAGCACGGTACATAGCGCCCGTATCGAGATAAGTATAACCAAAATCTTTAGCGACAATCTTTGCAACCGTACTCTTACCACTGGAAGCTGGACCATCAATAGCAATTTGAATTGTCTTCATTCCCGACTCCTATCTTGTCTTGATCACATCACCTGGATTGGCAAACCAAGATCCAGATGACATATGAGAAGGATTTAACGCTTCCAACTGGGCAATGGAAATCCCTGCACGCTGAGCAAGAGCTGCCTCACCCTCTCCCGGATGCACAGTGAGTGTTCCCTCTCCTTCTGTGTGTTCTTCTGAACTGCTCTCTGAAGGAGTTGTTTCAGAAGAAGATGTTTCTTCTACCTTGCTACTTGAAGATGACGATGCTTCTACTTTAGAACTTGAACTTGTAGAAGGAGACGATGTATCATAGAAGTCCTTCAAAGATGAAGTACGATTGCTTCCTCCGGTTGATAAGTAAATCAATACAACTACCATCGCTACAACGATCACAAAGAAGAGGCTAGCTAGAACTGTTAAGACACGATTCGCAACAGCGCCTTTTCCTTTTTGTTTACGGCGACGACGCTCTGATCTTGATTCTTCCTCACTATTTTCATAGATATCTTCTTGCCATGGTTCCTTTGCCATACCTTACTCCTTGTATTTTTTAAACTTTCTTATTACAATATAAATATGAAACTCACACTTATACCTGAACGGTGCATCGCCTGCGGGCTTTGCCAAACCTATTCTGAACTCTTTGATTACCATGATAATGGAATCGTTCGATTTTGCGATGATCCAGTTGAATTGCAAAGAGAAATCGCTGAGACCAGAGATGTTCTGGAGGCCATCAAAAATTGTCCTACACGTGCACTTCTAAAAGATCCATCATAGTTTAAAAGGGAGATTGATTTTGTAGATTCTCTTTATCACTTTAATCCCTTCACCTACTAGTTTAGCATATTTCTAGGTAAAATTATAGTCTTTTCCGGTTATTTTTTCCTTCAAAAATAGAAAGATCACTTTTTTCTTTGATGAGGTAGAGTGGTCTTTTTTTGGTTTCCAGGTAAATCTTACTGATATACTTGCCTAGAATTCCAATGGTCAGAAGTTGAATCCCTCCAAGAAAGAGAATGACAGCCATCAGAGAGGTCCAGCCAGATGTTGGATTTCCCAAAATAAGAGTCCGAAACACTACAAAAACAGTCATCATAAAAGAAATAAAACAAGATAGAAGTCCAGCTACAAAGGCTATACTCAAGGGGAAATCTGAAAAATTGAGAATCCCTTCAATCGAGTAGAAAAAGAGCTGTCTAAAACTCCAACTGGTCTTGCCAGCCTGTCGTTCAACGTTTGGATAATCAAGATAGTGCGTTTTAAAGCCCACCCAGGCAAAGAGTCCCTTAGAGAACCGATTGGACTCGGTCAGGGTTAAAATAGCATCTACCACAGACCTTCTCATCATGCGGAAATCACGGACGCCTGAGGGGAGAGCTACTGGGCTGATTTTTTGCATGAGACGATAAAAAAGATCAGCACAGAAACTGCGAAAGAGGGGTTCTCCCTCCCGACTAGTTCTCCGTGTCCCAACACAGTCCAAGTCTGCATTTTGGTCTAGTAAGGCTTTCATCTCAAGTAGCATACCGGGAGGGTCCTGGAGGTCTGCATCCATCACAACCACCAGGTCCCCAGTCGCATACTGTAAACCTGCGTACAGAGCTGCCTCCTTCCCAAAATTTCGTGAGAACGAGATATAATGCACCGCAGGATTTTGCTCCCGATAAGCCTTCAAGAGCTCTAAGGTTCCATCGCTTGAGCCATCGTCTACAAAGACATACTCGACCTCTGCTCCCAGATCAGGAAGCAAATCTTCAACAGACTGATAAAAAAGAGGAAGTACTTCCTCTTCATTTAAACAGGGGACAATGATCGAAATCATTATCTTAGTCTTCAAATCCATTTGGATGCTTACTTTGCCAACGCCATGCGTCTTCACACATTTTCGTGATATCAAATTCTGCTTCCCATCCGAGTTCTGCTTTGGCTTTTGCAGGATCTGAATAGCAGGCAGCGATGTCTCCTGGTCGGCGTTCTACGATGCGGTAAGGAATGGGATGTCCCACTGCTTTTTCCATATTTTGAATAATTTCAAGAACAGAGTAGCCCTTGCCTGTTCCAAGGTTATAAATGTTAAGGCCAGACCCTTTTTGGATTTTTTGAAGAGCTGCAACGTGACCTTTAGCCAAATCGACAACGTGGATATAGTCACGAACACCAGTTCCATCTTCCGTATCGTAATCGTCTCCGAAGACTTGCACTTGCTCTAATTTTCCAACAGCTACCTGAGTCACATATGGTAAGAGATTGTTTGGAATTCCATTAGGATTTTCTCCTAAATCTCCACTCTCATGCGCTCCGATTGGATTAAAGTAACGAAGCAAGACCACATTCCATTCTGAGTCTGCTTTGTAGATATCAGTCAAAATTTCCTCTAACATAAGCTTAGTACGGCCATACGGATTGGTCACTGAAAGTGGAAAATCTTCTAAGATTGGAACCGTGTGAGGATCTCCATATACTGTCGCAGAAGAGCTGAAGATGATATTCTTACAGTTTGCTTCTTCCATAACTTTTAAAAGACTAAGAGTTCCAGCGATATTGTTGTCATAGTAGGCAAGAGGGATACGTGTTGATTCACCTACAGCCTTCAAACCAGCAAAGTGAATCACACCTGTTGGCTCTTCTTGCTTGAAAATATCTCTGAGAGTATCAGTATCACGGATATCTGCCTCATAGAAAGGAATTTCAACTCCTGTGATTCTTTCAACAACTTCTAAACTTTTACGGTTGCTGTTGACAAGGTTATCCACTACAACCACTTGATGACCTGCTTGGATCAATTCAATAACAGTGTGGGTTCCGATAAAACCTGCTCCACCTGTTACCAAAATCTTTTCTTGCATCTTTTTTCCTCGATTCTCGAATTATTTTTTCTTATTTTACCATTTTTGGTAGGGAATGTCATTTGCCATCCTAAAGGGGAGACTAAAATTTTAGTAAAATGCTTATACTCTTCGAAAATCTCTTCAAGCAATGTCAGCTTCGCCTTGCCGTGGGTATGGTTACTGACTTCGTCAGTTCGATCCACAACCTCAAAACAGTGTTTTGAGCTGACTTCATCAGTTCTGTCCACAGCCTCAAAGCCGTGCTTTGAGCAGCCTGCGGCTAGCTTCCTAGTTTGCTCTTTGATTTTCATTGAGTATTATTCGCTTTTTACTCGTTTGACATAGTTTGCAATTGGGTAGTTTACTGGGTCCAAGGTCAATTCCTTGTCTTGGACCAATTGGGCTAGATGGTAACCGATGATAGGCCCCGTTGTGAGACCTGATGAACCTAGACCACTAGCTACATAGACACCTGCTAAACCAGGTACTTGCCCAAAGAAAGGCGAGAAATCACTGGTGTAGGCACGGATTCCTACTCGCTCACCCGATGATTTCGCTTCTGCCAAGGCTGGATAGTGAGGTAAGGCTGCCTCCTCCATTTGTTGGAGCAAGGTGTCATCTACCGTCAAATCAAATCCCATATCATTTTCATGAGTAGCGCCCAAGGACAATTTCCCACCTGCAAAAGGGATCAAATCCCATTCCCCTTCTGGCATGACAACAGGGTATGATTCCATGTCTTGGGCAAGCTGATAATCTCGGAGTTGCCCCTTTTGGGGACGAACATCTACCTCATATCCTAAAGGTTCCAAAATGTCCCCCAACCAAGCTCCCGTCGCTAGCATAACCTGATCAAACACCTCTTCGCCAATCTGATAGCCAGATGCTAAAGGTATCAGACTCACTTTTTCTTTGACCAGCTTGACCTGACTGGCTTCTAGCAAACGATTCACTAAGATTTGACCATCTACTCTCGCCCCACCAGAAGCATAGAGCAAGTGGTCAAATCCCTGCAGACCAGGGAATAATTCATTTGCAGACGCTTGGTCTAAAATGGCTAACTGACCTATCAAGGGAGATTCTTCCCTGCGCTGAAGGGCTAGTTCATAGAGTTCTTCCAACTTGGATTCATCCTTTTTCAAGAGAAAGACTCCCGAACGCTGATAAAAGTCGATTTCTTGCCCTGACTTCTCTAAATCAGCCAACAAATCCACATAAAAGTCAGCTCCCAAGCGCGCCATCTTGTACCAAGCTTTATTGCGTCGTTTTGAAAACCAAGGACTGATAATTCCTGCTGCAGCCTTGGTTGCTTGCCCCTGTCCATGGTCAAAAACGGTCACCTCTAAATCTGCTTCTTTGGAGAGGTAGTAGGCAGCAGTTGCCCCTACAATCCCTGCTCCAATAATGGCAACTCTTTTCATTGTCTTCACCTTCTAACTAAATATGGTGGAAAGGATTAGTCAAGGCTTGACTAGGCAAGATATCAACAGTCCAGCTATTTTCTGCCTTCCATTGAGTAAGAAGTGCTGCGATTTTTTCCACAAAAAGCACTTCTATATAGTGGCCTGGGTCCAATGCCAACAGGCCATCAGAAAGCATATCCTGAGCTGTGTGGTAGTAGATATCACCAGTAATATAGACATCTGCCCCCTTAGCTAGAGCATCCTTATAGAAAGATTGACCACTACCACCACAGATGGCTACTCTTGAAATAGACTTCTGCAAATCACTCTCTTGATAATGCACCATGCGAAGACTATCAAGACCAAAGACTTGCTTGACATGCTGGGCCAATTCCCCAAAGGTCCGAGGCTGAATATTTCCAATACGACCAATCCCACGTTCTGGGCCTGTTTCCTGGAGATAAGTCGTCTCCTCAATGCCTAGCATCTGGCAGAACCAGTCATTGAGACCATTCTCTACAATGTCGATATTAGTATGACTGACATAAACGGCAATGTCATGCTTGATAAGGTCGATGTAAATCTGATTTTGTGGACGGCTGGCTACCAAATCCTTAATCGGACGAAAGATAGGCGCGTGCTTAACGATAATCAAATCCACACCCTTTTCAATGGCTTCAGCAACCGTCTCTTCACGAATATCCAGAGCAACCATGACCCTTTGAATATCCTTGTCCAAAGTGCCGATTTGCAGACCACGACTGTCACCCTCCATAGACAATTCCTGAGGGCAAAAGTCTTCATACGCCTTAATTACTTCACTTGCTAACATGGAGCACCTCCTTGATGGCTTGAATTTTATGAGCTAGAACTTGACGTTCCTCCAGATTTTTTTCTGGGATTTGTTCGAGGGCGAACTCTAGCTTAACAGCTTCTTTTTGCCATTTTTGGACAAATACTGGACTGACCTCTTTGGACAAGAAAGGTCCAAAGCGAACATCACTGGCTGATAGCTTCATTTGTCCTGCTTCCACCACCAAAATCTCGTAGAATTTACCAGCTTCTTCTAGGATGCTTTCTGCTACAATCTGAAAGCCGTTACCCTGTAGCCAGATGCGCAAGTCGTCTTCACGATTATTGGGTTGGAGGATCAAACGCTCTACATTAGCTAGCTTGTCCAAGCCTTCTTGCAATATGGTCGCAATCAAACGGCCACCCATACCAGCAATGGTGATAACCGACACTTGGTCTGCCTCTTCAAAGGCTGCCAAGCCATTGGCTAAACGGACTTGGATTTTCTCCTTTAGACAGTGAGCCTCAACGTTTTTCACCGCTGACTGGTAGGGGCCTTCCACCACCTCACCTGCAATGGCGCTTTTGATTTGGCCTCTCTCAACTAACTCGATTGGCAGATAAGCATGGTCACTCCCCACATCTAGTAACACAGCACCTTGTGGCACAAAGGAAGCTACCAATTCTAATCTCTTTGAAATCATCTTCTCTCACTTTCCAAAACTCTATTACCTCTTATTATACCACATTTCAGCTAGCAATCTTGCACCTAAAAAGACCGCAATCCACAGATTGCAGTCTTTCTTTATTTTCTCGCTTGGTAACGACTAGTCAAGATGAAAATCACGGTAAAGACCAACATCATGGCCCCATAAACAGGCAGTGTTTGTCCTGTTAAGGTCGAAATTTCAAGCAACTTTTGGATCATTGGGAAAAGAGCTGTGGCTAGGAAGCCTCCTACTGACCAGACAATCAAGAGGACACGCCAGAGGGTGAATGGCATGCAGGCTCTAAATACGGATAAGAAACCGATAGACCCAAGGAGATAATAGAGTAGGGTTGAGATTTCTAACTCAGACCAACCTTGACTAGCTCCAAAAATTTTCACAAAAAGAACGCTGAACACGACCATGAGGGCACTTGGTAGGGCGCGAAGTATGGATTTTCTGAGGAAGTTTGGTTCAACAGGCTTGATATTTCGCTCAAAAGTCAGAACGAATGGTGGGAAACCTTCCACAAACTGGTCGATCATGGTAATCTGGATTGGAATGAAGGGGAAAATCAAGATCCACTCAGACCGTCCCAGAAGAACACTGGCAATACAGATGACTGCTAACAGGAAGGAATAGATCGTTTTAATCAAGAAGATCGGTGCGATATGGGCGATGTTATTGACCACCCGACGGCCTTCAAAGAGAATCTCAGGAACATCATTAAAGTCTGAGTTCAAGAGAACCAGATTGGCAATCTGACGAGTCGCCGGATCTCCCTCCGCCATTACAATCGAACAATCCGCCTCACGAAGAGCTAGGATGTCATTGACTCCGTCCCCTGTCATTGCCGTTGTATGCCCTGCTTTTTTCAGCGTTTGGATGATGAGTTTCTTTTGATGAGGGGAGACACGTCCAAAAATAGCTGTCTCTTCAGCCATGGCAATCAATTCCTCATCCGTGATTTTTGAACAATCTACATAGCTGTGATAGTCTGCAAAGTCAGCTTTCTGAGCAATGCTGGATACAGTGACCGGATTGTCACCAGATATAATCTTGAGGCCCACTTTCTGAGAACGGAGATAGTCTAGCGTTTCAGCGGCTCCTTCTCGAATAGGGTCCAAGATTTCCAGCAAGGCTAGAGCCTGAATATCAGACGGTTTCTGTGTTTTGTGGTGGTCTAGTTTTTCCTGACTGAGGGCTAAAACCAAGACTCGTGACCCTCTCTCCAAAGCCTCTCTGGCTTCTGGTACTTCAGAGTCCAACAACATCTCAGGAGCTCCTAAGAAAACTGTCCCTAGCCCTTCTAACTCCATAGCTCCCCACTTACGGTCGCTTGAGAAAGGAAGATTCGAAAGCATAGGATAGGAGACCTGTCCTTGGAAACGCTGGCGAATGGCTTGAGCTGTTGGATTTTTATCCTCACTATGAGCTATGTAGCTGGTCAGAATGTTAGTAATAGCCTCTTCACCATAAGTTTCCGTCAGAGGAAGAACTGCCTCCACCTGCATCTTTCCTTGGGTGATGGTCCCCGTCTTGTCCAGACAGAGCATATCCACGCGCGCCAAGGTCTCGACAGAGTACATCTCCTGCACCAAGACCTTTTTCAAGCCCAGCTTAATCACCGCAGTCAAGAGCGAAGTTATGGTCAAAAGGGCGATTCCCTTGGGCAACATTCCCAAAAGAGCTGTTGACGAATTTACAACGGATGACTTGAGGGGTAGGCCTTTTAACATCAAGGCTTCTAGCAGAAGAGCTAGACCAAAGGGAATGATAATCTTCCCAGTAAAACCAGCTAGCTTGTCTAGCGATTTCATGATACGGGAGTTGATCGGTTTCACTGTCTTAGCTTCCAGCATGAGTTTGGAAGCATAGTTGTCTGCCCCGACATGGTGAACTTTAGCTAAAACAGACCCACTGGCTAAGAAACTTCCAGACAAAAGCAAGGTATCCACTTCTTTTTGCACCAAATCACTCTCACCCGTTAACATGGCTTCATTGACTTCCGCAAAGCCTTCCAAAACCAAGGCATCACTAGGAATCTGCTCTCCTGCAGACAAACGAATGACATCTCCTAACACCAATTCTTCAGGATTCAGAGCCACTTCTTGGCCATCACGAATAGTCTTGACCTTTTCCTTGGTCATGAGATTGAGCTTGTCCACCATGTGTTTGGCCCGTAGCTCGGTCACAATTCCAGAAAAAGCGTTAAAGCAGATAACAGCAAAGAAGACCAAATTGCTCCAAGCCTGCACAAAAGCTAGCGCCAAAGCAATGGCAAAGTTTAACGCGTTAAAAAGTGTAAAAACATTTCGTTTAATGATTTGCCAAGTACTGGTACTGGCCGATGCGGTAAAGTCATTGACCAAACCTTGAGCCTGTCTTTCCTTGACTTCTCTTTGGGTTAATCCCATTATCTTATTTTTATCCATAAATTCTATCATATCATTTTTTCTAGCAGAATTCTAATCCTATCTAAAAACTGTCCACTGATAACTGAAAAAGTTTGCCAGTAGTGTTTCGATAAGGTATAATAATAAAAGCAATACAATCGAAGGAGATCTCATGTTTTATACTTATTTGCGTGGACTAGTCATGCTGATCTTGTGGTCCATTAATGGCAATGCTCACTACCACAATACTGATAAAATCCCTAGCCGAGACGAAAACTATATCCTCGTCGCACCTCACCGTACCTGGTGGGATCCTGTTTACATGGCCTTTGCGACCAAGCCAAAACAGTTCATCTTTATGGCCAAAAAAGAGCTATTTAACAACCGTATCTTTGGCTGGTGGATCCGTATGTGTGGAGCCTTTCCTATCGACCGGGAAAAACCTAACGCCTCCGCCATCAAGTACCCTATCAATGTCCTCAAAAAAAGCGACCGTTCTCTCATCATGTTTCCAAGTGGGAGCCGTCACTCAAATGATGTCAAGGGTGGAGTTGCCTTGATTGCTAAAATGGCCAAGGTCCGTATCATGCCGGTCACCTACACAGGTCCCATGACCTTGAAAGGTTTGGTTAGCCGTGAACGTGTGGATATGAACTTTGGAAATCCTATCGATATCTCAGACATCAAGAAAATGAATGATGAAGGAATCGAAATGGTTGCAGATCGTATCCAAGCAGAATTCCAACGTTTGGATGAAGAAACCAAACAATGGCACAACGATAAAAAACCAAACCCACTCTGGTGGTTTGTCCGCATCCCTGCCCTCATCCTTGCTGTGATTGTTGGTATCCTAACGATTATCTTTACCTTCATCGCAAGCTTTATCTGGAATCCAGATAAGAAGAGAGAGGCTCTTGGTTAAAAAATACAATTATCCCTTGGCTTTTGCCAAGGGATATTTCTTTTATTCGATTTTCCATTTTTGAGCCAACCAGTTGGAAAAGGTTAGGAATCGTTCAACCACTTGCTCATGATGCCCATAGGGATCAAAGACAAACTGACTAGTCGGATAGTGCTTCTGAAGACTAGTATGGATCTGCTCAGCATAGGCTGGTGCTTGAGCCAAGCGATTGGTATGATGAACTCCTTCTGTTTGACCATTCTGTAAATACAGTAAACAATCTAAATTTTTCACCCTTTCTTCCCTGCAATAAGTCGTAAAATCAGGATACCAAAAGGAACCGCAGATAGAGAAGATACAGGAAACCTTATCAAAACGGAAAAGACTGTATACTGCTGTCAAACCACCTAATGAATACCCTCCATAGGCAAGACGATCTTCGTCCAGTTGATAAAGAGACTGCAATTTTTCTAAAAGACCTCCAAATAAATGTCCATGATAGACGTTGGCTTGACCTCCAAAATCTGGAGCTCCATCTCTCAGAGCAGATGCCTTCCAAGGAGTGTAGTCATCTAGGCGATTTTTAGAGGTCAAGCCCACTAAAATCACAGATTCGGACAGAGATGATAGGAAATCCAAGTTTCCATCATTCAATAAAATAGCCGGATAGGTTTGATTGGGATCATAGGTCGAAGGAAGGCTGACCTTGACTTGGATCCCTTCCCAATCAAACTCATTATTTATTGATAAAATCATTGATTTTCTCAAGGGAATCAATCACTGCTGGACCATAGTCCATCAACTCATCGTAAGAGATGGTCATGATTTTTTGATTCTTAATTGCAGGAACGTTTTCTAAAACTTCATTTGCCTTCATCAACTCTACAGCTGTGGCATCCAATTTTTTATTGCGGTCGCTGGTTACATAGATAATTAATTCAGGATCCATTGACACGAGATTTTCCAAGGTCAAGCCTGATGTTCCCGTTGCGACATTGGTATAACCAAGTTGATTTAGCAAGCTTTCTTGCAAAGCAGACTTGTAAGCGCCGAAGGTTTCGTCGTTATAAGCAACCATAATCAAAGCCTTTTTCTTTTCACCTTGGCTTGTTGGGTTTGCTTTCTTAACAGCGTCAATTTTAGCTTGTAATTGGGCTGCGTATTCATTAGCCTTGTCCTGCACATTAAAAATCATTCCAAGATTTTTAACGTCTTCTACAATATTTCCCAAATCTTGCTGAATCGTTGAGAGAGAGGCTTTCTGCGTATAGATTGGGATTTTATTTTCATTCCAAGTGCTAACTGTTCCCAAGGATTTTTCAGAAAACATCATGTTTCGACCCATCACAGTGTCTGGCTCATAAGAAAGGACTGTCTCTTGTGAGACTGTTTTTTTATCCCCAATTTGAGGAATCGTCGCAATAGCATCCTTGTATTTGTCCGTTACAGCATTGTCTGGGTTAAGCATGCCAGCAATTTTATCCTTCAAGCCTAACTCCAATAAGATTTCAGTGGTTGAAAGATTGTTAGTGATAACTTTTTCAGGTGTCTTGTCAAAGACTTGTTCGACTTCATTTCCCTTAGCATCATAGGTCTTGACCGTTAGCGGATAACTCGTCTCTGTGCTCGCCTTTTGACTTGTTTCTGTGCTAGATTGTGAGGTTGCTTTTTCAGTGGTAGTGTTGTTACAAGCTGCCATGGTTAGGGTAGCTACTGTTACGAGTAAAATGCTTAGTGTTTTTTTCATCTTGTTTTCCTTTTCATTCTTATAAATAGTGAATCATAGCTTGCTGATCCTCGGTCCAAGTAACCTGACTTTGAACTCCATATACAGTTTGCAATGACTCAGGTGTGATGGTCTCCTTTGGAGTTCCTTGGTAAAGGATTTCTCCCTCTTTCATCAGATAGAGATAATCCGAATAGCGACAGGCAAGTTGAATATCATGCAGGACAGCTAGAACATTGACCTTGAGATTCTTCACAATGGCCAACAAGTCTAGCTGATACTTGATGTCTAGATGATTGGTTGGTTCGTCCAGGAGCAAGAGAGTCGGTTCTTGCGCCAAGGCACGTGCTAACAAGACTCGTTGTTTCTCCCCCCCTGACAGAGACGAATAGAGACGAGTTTTCTTCTCAAGCATATCCACCTTGACGAGAGCATCTTGAACGAGGGCATAATCCCTTTCCTTTTCCTTCTGTAAAAAAGAGAGGTGGGGAGTTCTTCCCAGCAAGACGATTTCCTCAACTGTACAATCAAACTGCAATTGATTAAACTGGGTAACAACTGCCATTTGCTTGGCTGTTTCTTTGAGTGACCAATGCTCCAGCGGCTTTCCATCTAAGCTTATCAAGCCTTTGTCCGCCTTTTCCTGACGATAGAGAAGTTTAAGCAGGCTGGTTTTCCCACTTCCATTTGGTCCTAGTATCGTGTGAAATTGATGCCCCTCAACCTTAAGAGAAACTCCTTTGAGGATTTTTTTCTCTCCTAGTCCAAAGTGGACATCCTGACAAATCAAGTCCATATCAGGCCCTCACCTCCCTTCGCCTACCTCCAACAATGTAGATAAAGAAGGGAGCACCTACTAAGGCTGTGAAAATACCAATCGGCAGCTCAGCATTTGGAATGATGACACGAGAGAGTACATCTGCCCAGACCACAAAGAGGGCACCCAGTATGGTTGCAACAGGAAAAAGTCTTCTGTAATTCGTTCCTACTAACCCTCGAGCTAAGTGAGGAGTAATGAGACCAACAAATCCAATAATCCCACAAGTTGCTACTAAGACTGCTGTCAGCACAGCCACCATGGTCACATAAAGATACCAATAAAAGCGTAAGGGAATCCCCAAAGTTAAAGCAGCCTCATCTCCCATCATCATCGCATTAAAAACACGATACTGAGTAGCGAAAAATAGAAAGGCCATACCTACTACTATAGTTGGCAGGACTAAGTCAGACCAGGTAGTCCCGGCAAGCGAACCCATGGTCCAAAACTTAATGGTCATCACACTGTCCGCATTAGCGCCAACTGAGATAATAAAGTTGGAAAAAGCCAGAAAGAGAGCATTGACCACCGTTCCTGATAAGATCAGACTAGAAGTCGTCATCCTTCCCTGCATAGAGGCAATGATAAGAACAGCAATGGTTGCCAAAATAGCTCCAAGAAAAGCTCCAAGGCTAATCATCACTTTTAAACCAAGAATGATGCTCAAGGTTGCCCCTAGAGTTGCGCCCGCAGAGATGCCTAAGACATAGGGTTCAGCGATGGGATTGTTCACTGTAGACTGCATTACGCTACCACACATGGAAAGACCAGCCCCTACTATCAAGCCTAACAATACTCGGGGGAACCTCATGTTCCATACAATGGCAAGAGTGGACTTGGAAACCTCTCCTATCTCAAGAGGAAAACCCAACCTGCTCAAAATAATCCGATAGGTATCTCCTAAATTAATCGCAACGGATCCCATAGAAACTGCTAGAAATAGGGAAATCCCTAAAGCAGCTAGCAAAATACCTAAAAGTAACACAAATTGCAGGTCCCGTCGGCTTCCAGAAAATTTGGAAAGCATGCAAACCTCCTTTGATAGCATCTTAAAAATTTAGAAAATTCTCATGAAAAGTATACCATATTTCCATTAGATGGACAAGGATGGAAATATATATAGAAAAAGCTCTCTGAAGTCAGAGAGCTGATTTGAGCTCGGGCTAGAATCCTAGTGAAAAAGATGAAACTCCTTGTGTTCATCGAACACTGTGTCGTTTCCCTATTTTCATACGTATTTTTAACGCCCTTAGCATCATAATTCTTGCTGGATAAAACGTTTATAGACTAGGCGACGAGGCGAAGATTGTACTAATGGTACATCGAGCTGAAGCCAACGAAGTATAGAAACGTTTTAGACGCAAGATTAGCGACGAAGTCCGAGAGAGTTGATCAACTCACGGTATCGGTTAACGTCGTTTTTACGCAAGTATGCAAGCAAGTTACGACGGCGACCAATTTTCTTCATCAATCCACGGTAAGTAGCGTGGTCTTTTTTGTGTTGTTTGATGTGTTCGTTAAGGTGGTTGATTTCCCAAGTAAGGACAGCAACTTGAACCTCTACTGAACCTGTATCACCTTCGTGACGTGCATATTGTGCGATGATTTCATTTTTTTTCTCTTTTGAGATTGCCATGATGTTTCTCCTTTTTATTTGGCTTCATCCGAGTGACAGGTTGGCATGCCTGCAACCAAGAAGAAGTTATTTGTCTTTACGACAGTTCTTATTCTACCAAGAAGCAGGGACTTTGTCAACTGATTTACTATTTAAACCCGTGAATTACTCTACTGATTTCAGGGCTTCGAGCATATCTACCTTTCTTAGGTGGTGATTGACAAAGAGGCCTAATAAGGCTAAGATTACAGTCACTGCGACGATTGGAAGGGCATAGACTTCCCAGCTGACTCGTGGATAAAAAAGTATGGTGGCTGGTGAAATCATTTGAATCAAAAATTGATGTAAATAGTGGCCAGCTACCAAACCAAGAGTAATTCCCACAAGGGACAGCACCATAGTCTCACGGTAGATATAGAGGGTCACTTCTTTATTATGGAAACCGAGAACCTTGATAGTGGAAAGTTCACGGATACGTTCTGCCACATTGATATTGGTGAGATTGTAAAGAATGACAATGGCTAGTAAAACGGAAACAAGGACAAGGATGGCCATGGTTTTATTGAGCGAACTAGCTACAGATTCAAAGAGATGGATGGCCGTCGCATTTTGGACGACCCCAGAAACAACAGGTTTTTCCATGAAGCTAGCCACTTCTTTCTCGATATTGGAAGGTGTTGGTTCTTTTAATTTTACTAGGTAGGTATTGTCTTGTGGACGGGTATCGTAGACTTGTTCGTAAGTCGCTCTGTTGAGATAAACAAAGTGTCCAACATAGTTTTCAGAAATAGCCGCGACCTTGATTTCCTTCCCATCAAGCTCCAGCTTATCTCCAATTGTAACACCTGCTAGTTGGGCTAATTTTTGACTCACGACCGCTCCATCAGTGAACTGCATCTCTCGCCCATTTTCCTCTAATGTGATAAAGGGCTTGAAGTCTTCTCCACTAGTAACCATCATGGTGATGGTTTGAAGTCCTGCTTTGCCTTTGAAATCTTTTTCAATGGATTTAGAGTAAATCTTTTGATAAGCATGTATAGGTTCAGCTTGCAAGGCACTTTCTAAATCTGCTTTTTCTTGCTCCGTCGCACTGCTCTTTTCCGCTACAATCATCTGGTATTGCTGGATTTGTTCAAATTGACGCTCGACAACTCCTCCTACAGAAGACTGAATGCCAAGACCTGCAAATAAGAGAGCCACCGAACCTGCAACTCCAAAAATAGTCATCAACATCCGTTGCTTATAACGGAAAATATTTCGCGCCGTAACCTTATGAGTAAAACTCAAACGACTCCAAATAAAGCTCAGGCGTTCCAGCAAAATCTTTGATCCCTTAACGGGAGGTTTTGGAAGTAAGAGTTGGGCTGCTTCATCGTGTAGTTCCCTCCGTGCCACCAAATAAGCCGGCAAAACACTGGATACCCAACTTAAGGTTAGGGCAAGGAGGCTATAAGACCAGTAAAAATACTCCTGACTTTTCCCAACGACCATTCCTGCTGTTATAACATCCGAAATCACGCCTGCAAGGAGATAATGTCCTAGAAGCGTTCCTAAAATGGTTCCTACAGTTCCTGCAAGAAAACCATAGAGGACAAACTTGGCAACTATATCTCGATTTCGGTAACCTAGAGCCTTAAAAATACCAGCATTGGTGCGTTCTTCGTCTACAAAGCGAGTCATCGTTGTAAAGGTCACCATTGCAGCGACCATATAAAGCACCACGGGGAAGATATTCCCGACGGAACGAATGCTTGCTGAAGCGTTACTGTACATGAGATAGCCTTGACCACCTAGCATAGTTTGGCGGTTGTATACATGGTATTTCGGCTCTGCCAGTTCATCAAGCTCTTTCTGACGCTGTTCAAGCTTCTCTTTTTCCTTAGTTAGATCACTCTCTGTCTGAGCCAGTTTTTCTTTTTTTGTCGCCAGTTCTTCCTTAGCTTTTGTCAGCTGTCCCTCGATTTGACTCTTTTGCGGTTCTGGTAAAGTAGGCACTTGTTCTTCTTGCTTTTTCAAGCGATTTTCAGCCTGCTCTAGCTGACTCTTGCCTTTTTGAAGGTTACTTTCAGCTGTTTGGAGCTGTTCTTTGCCCTCTTCTAGGCTCTTTTGCCCATTTGCTTTGATAGTTGCCAATCTTTTTTGACCATTATCGGCAAGTAAGTCTTGCAAATCTTCCTGGTGTTGGGTTCGTTTGGTCTTATAGTCTGATGAAAAAGCATCCAGATTTTTTAAATCGTCATAGCGCACACGCGCAATACTATACACTTCTGTATCAAACTGACTGGGTAAAATCACTCCATAGCCAGCCAAGCTTCCATTTCCACTACTAGCCCCTCCTAAATCTTCTTTAGAAAGGATTTCACCCGACTGAACAAATCCAGTAATTGTGAAAGTTTGGGATTTTAGGACGGACTTCCCTTCTTCTTTCTTAGTAAAGGTAATGGTCTGCCCAATCTGATAGAGGTCTTTCCAGAAGTCGGCTAGGGAAATTTCCTCATCAGCCTCTGGCATTCGCCCTTCTGTCACTTGGAAGGTTGAAATCCCCTCTGGCTTGGAATAAAGTCGAACCGCTTCTTCACTATTTTCTACGGTCAGGTCTACCATATAGCCAAACTCAACACTTGCTCCTTGAAGGGTCTTTAGTTCGTCTTGATCCTCTTTATCCAAACCATAATCAGCAATCACTGCCATATCCAATGTATTGGCTTTACGGAGATAATCTTCTGCCGTACGTTCCATATTTGGACTGGCCACTTTGAGACCAACAAGGGCTAAAGAACCCAGCATCATCAAGGTCAGGATAGAAACAAAGCGTCCCTTTGAAGCCGTCACTGACTGAAATAGGTCTTTCCGATACGTTTTTTTCATGCTAATACTCCAATGTATCGATATCCTGCGGATGCTCATTGACCGTCATGCTCTTAACTGTAGCATCGCGCATATGAATCACCCGATCTGCAATAGGGGCTAGCGCGCCATTGTGGGTTACGATAATCACCGTTGCTCCTTTTTGACGAGACATGTCTTGGAGAATCTTCAAGACTTGCTTCCCCGTCTGGTAATCCAATGCACCCGTCGGTTCATCACAAAGGAGGATTTTAGGATTTTTGGCTACAGCGCGTGCAATGGAGACTCGCTGTTGCTCCCCTCCAGAAAGCTGGGCTGGAAAGTTATTGAGGCGATGAGCCAGACCTACGTCTTTGAGCACTTGCTCTGGATCTAGGGCACCCGCTACGATTTCTGAGGCCAGTTCCACATTTTCCTTGGCTGTCAGATTGGAGACCAGATTGTAAAATTGAAAAACAAAGCCCACATCATCTCGACGATAGTTTGTTCGTTGGTGCGAACTATAGTTGGCGATATTCGCACCATCGATCCAAATCTCCCCCTCATCATTGGTATCCATACCTCCTAGGAGATTGAGAACCGTTGACTTTCCAGCACCAGAAGCACCAAGGATAATAACCAGCTCCCCCTTTTCAATTTCAAAATTCACATCACGATTAGCCACAATCTCCGTATCCCCAACCTGGTAACGCTTGTAGCTGTGTTTCATTTCAATATAAGCCATTGTCCTTCTCTCTTTCTTACAATTAAGTCACTCTTTACTATCATTATAACGCTTTTTCAACTAGTTGGAAACTAGAAGCAAAAACAAAAAAAGCCCCATAAGACCTATAATGAAAAAGTGACCAAACCCTCATTAGAAAGAATCTTATGGAACAATTAAATTTTATCACAAACATACTCGGAATTAAAGACAAGAACATCATAATCTTGGATTATCTGGATGCTGGAACACATAAAGAAATCATCGCTAAGCTAGATTAGCCTGCTCCTAAGTATCTCGATTGTCAAGGACAAATGGCTAAATATGACTTCCAAAAAGAATCTAAAATTCCCTATCTAGAGTGTGCGGGATACAAAACTCTTATTCGATTGAGAAAACGCCGTTTTCGTTGTAAAGTATGCGGAAAAATAGCTGTCGCAGAGACTTCCTTAGTCAAAAAGAACTACCAAATCTCAACGATCGTCAACCAGAAAATCACTCAAAAATTAATCGAGAAAGTCCCTATGACTGCTATCGCCGAAAGTTTATCGGTCTCTACTTCGACAGTCATCCGTAAATTGAAAGAGTTCGAGGTCAAGTCTGATCTTAACCACCTTCCAGAACACATGAGCTGGGATGAGTACAGCTTCAAGAAAGGTAAGATGAGCTTTATTGCACAGGACTACGATAATGGACGGACTCAAGCAACTATTCGCAATCATTTCCTTCGTTATTCTAGACAGGTGAGAAGTCGTGTGAAAGTCATTACCATGGACATGTTTAGTCCCTACTACGATATTGCCAGAAAACTATTTCCTTCTGCTAAAATCGTCCTCGACCGCTTTCACATTGTCCAGCATCTCAGTCGAGCTATGAACCACCTTCGCATCCAAATCATGAATCAGTTTGATCGGAGATCGCACGAATATAAAGCACTGAAACGTTACTGGAAACTCATTCAACAGGATAGCCGTAAACTCAGTGATAAACGATTTTATCGACCAACTTTTCGGTCACACTTGACCAATAAAGAGGTTCTAGAAAAGCTGCTTTCATACTCTCAAGAACTTAGACAGCACTATAATCTCTATCAACTCCTACTCTTTCATTTTCAAGAGAAACAAACGGAACATTTCTTTAGTCTTATTGAAGAAACAATTTCTTCTGTAAATCCTATTTTTCAAACTGTTTTCAAGACCTTTTCGAAAGATAAAGACAAGATCATGAATGCACTGGAACTTCCCTACTCAAACGCAAAACTAGAGGCTACCAATAACCTTATCAAAGTCATCAAGCGAAATGCTTTTGGCTTCCGGAACTTTGACAACTTTAAAACTAGAATTCTCATTGCTTTGAACATCAAAAAGGAGAGAACCAATTTGGTCCTCTCCAGGGTATAGCTTTTCATCAACCCACTACAGTTGACAAAGAGCCCACTGTTTATTTGCTGATCATTAATTGTATAACAATTACGATAGTTCTTTGCTTTTTTCATGTTTTTCACTATAAATGAGATTAAATAAATCTCTTTTTAAGCTGTCTAACTGCTAAGGTATAGAAGACAAAAATATAAGCACTATTGACAACTAAGAAAAGGATAAATTCAGATAAGGTAAAAGGGACTAAGGAACGAGCTCGATCACCAACAGCAATCTGAGCATAAGGGAAAATTCTAAAAAGACCTTGCCCAATAAAGAGGGTCATAAGTCCTGCCATAGCCAAAATAGCTGATATAAGAATAGGCACTGCGAAATTTTTTAAGCGAATACTAAGAAAAATTTGAATGGTGACAATAGTAATGGTTGCTATCCAACCTGTGATAGACCAAAGCAAAAAGTCCAGTAGATAATTTGCAAAAGGTACCTTCAAAACCAAAGCGCTGATAATATAAAAGAGAAGAACTATCAGTTGACTAATAGCCATGACTAGTGACAAGCTGGTGATTTTTGATAAAACGATACGATTGGCTTTAACTGGAATACTTAATAAGCGCTGCCAGTTTTTATTGCTTTCCTCGAATTGACAACTGATGGAACAGATAATCCCGATCAGAATAGGAGTAAATATCTGCGAGGAATAGAAAACTGTTTGTCCCCAAAGGACGTGAGCTTGTGTACCATCTAGGAGCACCTCTCGATTGAGAGCGTAAATCATTGCTCCCAATAAGGACCCAATAAGGTTAAAGAAGATTAGCGTTATCGGAATAGCACTTTTTTTGATTTTTTTAAATTCAAAAATAATCATAATAGATCCGCCTTTCCAATGAGTTTTTTACTGACAAAGATGCTTAAAAAAATGATAAGCAATAATGTGACTAATTTAAAGGGATAAGAATTATCATATTGAAAAAGATAAGTGTTAGTTCCAGCCACCCGTTTAGCGATTCCCATCATAGAGAAATATTGCCAAGGAATGAAAATACGAATAGGAAATGGTAACGCACCGATACCTACAAATGACAGGAAGGAACCAATTAAGCCTGTTACCACCGTCACACTTGGCTTTGGATAGATAAAAGCTAAGCAAAGATGTAAACAAGACAGAAAGAGACAAACCAAAAAAGTTGTGGACAAAAAGAGACTCAATGAAACAGGTGTCACACTGACCTGCATGCCCTGAATAATAAATTTCAGAAAAATCGTTTGAATCAAACTGACAACAAAGGCAAAAATAGCCATCACAGTCAATTTAGCCTTAAAAAGTTGCCAAGGACTTTCGTTACTGGTTTGCAAGAGTTTAAAAGTTTTGCCTAGATGTTCCAATTCCAGTAGTCTAGACGCTAAAACTGCAATGAAAAGTGGCAAAATAACATCATTCAAGTAAGTCATGGTATAAATGGCATTATAGGCCTCATGCGTTTTAGGTAATTCATATTTGATAACAACGCCACTCCAAATCAGGCCCACTGCTACAATAGCAATCAAAGATAGCAAGAAAGACCGTCTTTTTAGTTTGATAAATTCTAATTGTAAATTTAGCATTACAAAACACTTCCTTCCCGTCCTGTCATATCAAGGAAAACATCTTCCAGCGATCGACGAATCATACGAACTTGATAAATATCAACATCATTTTCAACTAAGAGTCGAATAGCAGTGGCTATATTAACTTTATTGTTATCGTTGATAATCAATTTTTTGTCATCATCCAAATTAAAACCATTGAACATTAGTATTCTTTTAGCAGTTACATCATCACTGGTCTCAAACAGATATTTTTCATCTTCTTCAAGGTCAGATAGGTGGCCTTCAAAAAGTAATTGACCATGATTGACAATACCAACAGTTGTAGCCATCTGTTCAATTTCTGAAAGAATATGGCTAGAAACGATGATAGTCATATCATATTTTTGTGGCAAGGACTTGATGAGCTCACGAATTTCTTGAATACCGGCAGGGTCTAAACCATTAGTTGGCTCATCCAAAATCAGTAATTTAGGAAATTTAACAATGGCTAGTGCAATTCCTAGACGTTGTTTCATGCCTAGTGAATAGTTTTTAACTAGCTTGTCTTTTTGATCGAAAAGTTTGACAATCTTTAAGACTTCATCAATATTTCTTTTTGGTAATTTAAGCAATTTTTGGATAATTTCAAGATTTTCATAACCGGTCAAATTAGCATAGTAAGAGGGCTCTTCAATGAGGGAACCTACATTTGAGAGGAGTGATATTTGATTGCTATTAAAGGTTTTTCCAAAGAGCTTAATGGAACCGTGGCTTGGTTGCAACAATCCTAAAAGCATTTTCATAGCAGTACTCTTACCAGCACCATTTGGTCCCAAAAAACCATAAATTTCATTTTTTCTAATATGAATAGAGAGCTGATTAACGGCTACTTCACCTGAAAAATCCTTACTTAATTGGTTGGTTTCAACGATATAATTGTTCATTTGTTTTCTCCTTTAAAAATCTTAGAGTGATGTTATATCCTTTCGCTATTTTCATTATAATGAACCTCCTTTATTTTAACCTGTTCATTACCTTAATTCTTCCTTAATTTTTACTTTAAAGTCCTTGACCAAGGAAGCAATGTGTTATACTAGTCTTGTTGAGGTAATAGTATGAATTATAAAGAAAAGAAGATCTTAATTTTAGACGATAACCCAGAAATTTTAGAAATAGTGCAAGAATCATTGAGCATTGCTGGGTTTAGCAATCTAACAAGTGTACAATCACAAAAAGAAGCTTTGAAGCAATTTGAAGAAAAATCTTTTGATTTAGTTATTTTAGACATTATGCTGCCTGAAGGATCAGGATTTGAAGTTTTAAAGGGCATCCGTAAGACTTCAACGGTTCCTGTTTTGTTTTTGTCGGCAATCTCCGATATAGAAAAACAATATCAGGGCTTTGAGCTAGGGGCAGATGACTATATTATCAAGCCTTTCCGCCCAAGAGATTTGGAGCTGCGTATTCTTTCCATCTTAAAAAGAGCCTATCCCGAAAAGGAAGATACCCTTATTTTGCCTGCTTGCCAGGTGCATTTTAGCCAAGCCTTGATTACCAAAGGAAAACTAGAGATTCAGCTGACAGCTAAGGAATACAGTATTCTTAAGGTCCTATATGATAATAAGAATCGCATTGTCACTTTTGACCAACTCTTAGAAAAGGTCTGGGGATTACAATACCAAGGCTATGATAATACCCTAATGGCTCATATTCGTAAGATTCGACAAAAGATTGAAGCCAATCCTTCTAAACCAGAAAGCTTAATAACGGTTAAAGGTTTGGGTTACAAACTAAAGGTGAATTAAATGGATACCGTTAAATTTTTTACTAAGTTATTAACCAGGTATGTTCTATTAATCTTGGCTTTAATCATAGGACTTGTTTTTGTTTATGGTTTGGTTTTCTCAGCCTATTTTAGTTTCTATGGAAAGGAAAAACCGGAACTACTTTACACTAAAATCGCTCAATCAAGTCAAGAGAATAATTTCAATTTTGATAAAAGCAGCAAAATTGAAATGGATAAACAAAATACTTGGGCTATGGTACTGAATCAAGATGGCAATATTGTCCAATCTTATCGTTTACCTCAACAGCTCAAAAGACATTATACCAATGCTGATATAGTGAAATTTTCGCGCTGGTATTTAGAAGATTACCCTGTTTTCTCCTATGTACGTGATCAGCAAATTTTAGTTTTGGGCTATCCTAAAAAGCATTCCTTAGCAAAATTTAATTTCTATGCTAATACGCAATTTATTAGGAATTTTCTCAGTTTGGGACTTGTTTTCTTGGGTATTATTCTTTTACTTATTTTTATTCTTTTAAGCCGATCAAAGTTGCGTATTAAAAAGGAGATGGAGCCGATTATTACTGCTGTCACTTCTTTATCTCAAGGTCAAAATATCGTTCTTAAAGAAAAGGGAAATTTCTCTGAAATTAAGACGGCTCTCAATGAAACATCTCATATTTTGGAAGAAAGCAACACGATGAAAGAGCAATGGATTAGAGGGGTCAGTCATGATTTACGCAATCCTCTTATGCTCATATCAGGTTATAACAGTCAGTTAGAGCAGCAATATGGCAAAGGAAAGCAGACAGAGGAAATTGAAAATCAGATTCAAACTATGAAAGAAATGATTTCTAATCTCAATATGAGCTACTTATTGGATAACCAAAAGCGTCACTCCGAATTTTCCAATCTTGATTTGGTTGCTGTCCTACGAACAGTAATTGCCGATATATTGAATAATTATGAAACAATTGCACTTCATTTTGATTTGCCTGCCGAGACAGTGTTGGTAAAAGGAGAGGTAACTTTATTAGCAAGAGCTTTTAGAAATCTCTTGCTTAATAGTATTATGCACAGCGGCTCTAACCAGATTGATCTGACTTATCAATTATCTGATAATAAAGTGCTCATCGTCATTGCGGATCAAGGAGATATTACAGCTCAAAAAATTACTGAGCTAAATCAAAAATCAACTAATTATGAATCACATGGTATGGGAACAGTTATCACCAAACAAATTATTAAATTACATCAAGGTGAAATTGTTTTTTTAGACAATCATCCAGGCTTAAAAGTCACCATTTCTTTACCTTTAGTAAAGGAATAATGGCCTGCCTAAGAACAAGCTTACACTTAGAAAACTAACCATTTGGAGCATTGCGACATATTATTTATCTTCTAAATATTTCTAAATGCTATTTTTGGGGCAAAGTATTCTTTCGTCTAATCATCGTAAATTTTTGATAAATAAGTAGCAATACTATTCTATTTATCAAAAATTTTTCTGTTATACGCAAAAAAAGAGTGAACAAATAAAGTCGCACTCTTTTACTGTTAAAATGTTTTGTCAACAACTATATACGAATTACACTAAAAACGCTTTAGATACTGTCAATAATTATGTGTAAACACTCAAGTAGAGTTATGGAGTGCTAATCAAATAAGCTTTCAAGTGTGTCAGAACATTGACCAAACCCTTTATGAATTCGTTGACTTTGCTTGAAATTATAATCTTCAAACAAAGTAACTAAATAACGGTTCAGGGCTTCTTCGTTAGGAAAAAGAACCTTCTTTTTCGTTTGACGTTTAATTTCTTTGTTGAGAGACTCAATGAGGTTTGTCGAATAAATGCTGTGCCAAATTTGGTAGGGAAACTAGAAAAAAGTTAAAAGATTATCCGTATTCTCCAGACTTTCTATGACTTTCCTATACTTTGGCTTCCATTCAGCGATAAAGTTCTCTAAAGCTTGTACTGCCATTTCTAAATTTTCAGCACGATAAATCGTTTTTAATTACCCTAGATTAACCACTCGATTAGATCGTTTCACCTTACTAGCCCTTTTCATCAACCCACTACAGTTGACAAAGAGCCTGTAAGCCATCGTCTTTCTCTCTTTCTTACAATTAAGTAACTCTTTACTATCATTTATAACATTTTTTCAACTAGTTGGAAACCAGAAGCAAAAACAAAAAGCCTAGGAATCCTAGGCTTTCTGTTTATAGATTATTTTCCAAGGTAGTATTCTTTTACGACGTTCAATTTTTCGTCGAATTCGAATACCAATGGTGGGAAGTTAGGGATTTCTACACCCATGATTTCATCATCTGACAAGTGTTTGATGTGTTTTACAAGGGCACGGATTGAGTTACCGTGAGCACCTACGAATACGTTTTTACCATCTTTAAGCGCTGGAGCGATTTTATCTTCCCAGAATGGAAGGGCACGTTCCAAAGTCACTTTCAAGTTTTCAGCATCTGGAATGACTGAGTCGTCAAGTGAAGCGTAACGACGGTCAGTGTGAGCTGAGTATTCGTCATCATGAGGCATTGCAGGAGGCAATACATCGTATGAACGACGCCAGATGTGAACTTGCTCATCACCAAATTGTTCAGCAGCTTCAGCTTTGTTTTTACCAGTCAAACCACCATAGTGACGTTCGTTCAAGCGCCATGATTTTTCAACTGGAACCCAAAGTTGGTCAGCAGCTTCAAGAGCCAAGTTTGTTGTTTTGATCGCACGTTTCAATACTGAAGTGTAAGCTTGGTCAAATTCGATACCAGCTTCTTTGATCAATTTACCAGCGTCAATCGCTTGTTGTGTTCCTTTATCAGACAAATCAACATCAGCCCAACCAGTGAAAAGGTTAGCTTTGTTCCATTCAGACTCACCGTGGCGAGCAAAAACCAATTTTACCATTAGATGGATTCTCCTTTTATTTTTCGAGGTTTCCCTCGTTTATCTATTCTATTTTACACAATTTTTCACAAAAAAGCTAGTTAAAATCAACTAAAAAGAGAAGAGCTTATCAGTCTTCTCTTTATCACACTATCATAATTGTTCTCGATAGACGATGAAATAGTCCCGTCCAAATAATTGGAAAACTACTACTCTTCAATTACAAATTTTTTCAATGTTCCAAAGTAAAGTGAACCACCAATAATGGTTAGAATTCCACCTACCCATCCCAAAAATGGAATCAAGCCGACCGCACCACCTACAATGAGCAAGACAGAAGGTGCATTCGTAACACGTTCATCATCTTTATAATAAACAATAGCCACAATTCCCAATACTAAAACAGCAATTTTAACCAATGACAAAATAATTGAGAGCCCTGTCAATGTCCCAACCGTTACATCTGCGTCTTCAGTTGCCGCAGCAGCTCCAATAGCCATGATAAACATGATGGCTGGCGCTAAAAGCAATACAATTCCTGAAATAAGACCAAAAATAGCGTTAACACGAGCAAGTGTATTTGTTTTCATAATAATCTCCTTAAAATTTTTATAGGTATTATTCTATCATAATTTATCTAAAAATTAAACAATCTTATAAAATTTTATAATAAATATTGATTTTCAAAAAATAATTTTAAGTTCTACAGTCTCTTTATAATTAGTAGAAATATAAAATTATGAGAAAACTGAATAGTTGATTATGTTAATTATCTACACGGACAGGCCAGGAAGAACTTCATTTGAGGAAATGGACTAGTAAATTTTCCCATGATAAAACGCATAATATCAAGGTACTTGAACTCTTGATATTATGCGTTTTTATGATTTTAGTGACCTTTCTCAGTCTATTCTGATTATTTGGCTTCAAATCCTTCTGCAACTGCATCCGCAAAGTTTTCTTCTACGATGCTTGCACAGTGGTCACAGATAACTGCGTGGTAGCTGCGTTCTGCAGTAGTTGGGTCGATACGACGGCAACGGTCACAAACTTCACCTGCAGCGCGTTCAACTGTAAAGGCAACATCCTCAAAGCTAACTGCGCCTTCTGGAGCTGTACCTTCAGCGATGTTCAATTCTGACACGATCAAAAGTTGAGCTACATTGCTATCCACTGCTCCAAGAAGAGTTTTCACCACTTCATTTGGATAAACTGTCAAGTGTGCTTCGAGTGATTTACCGATAACTTTTGCATTACGCGCTTCTTCCAAGGCTTTTTGAGCTTGTCCACGGAAATCCATGAAGGCTGACCATGTATCCAAGATTTCTTCTTGGTTGGCAAAAGTTTCTGCTTCTGGCAATTCTGACAATTGAACAAATTCTTCAGCTTCAAACTCAAGATATGACCAGATTTCTTCTGCAGTGTGAGGAAGGATTGGTGTCAAGAGTTTGGTGATTTTGACAAGAACGTCATAGAACACAGTCTGCATTTGACGGCGTTCGAGTGATTTGGCACCTTCGATGTAAACAACGTCTTTAGCGAAGTCAAGGTAGAAGGCTGACAAATCAACGTTGATGAAGTTCACCAAGGCCTTGTAGATTGTCAAGAATTCAAAGTTGGCATAAGCATCACGAATCGTTTTCACAAGCTGGTTAAAGCGGATGGTCATGTACTTGTCAACAGAACGAAGCTCATCGTAAGCTACTGCGTCTTGAGCTGGGTTAAAGTCAGATGTGTTGGCAATCAAGAAACGAAGAGTGTTACGGATCTTACGGTAAGTTTCAGAGACTTGGCTCAAGATATCCATAGAGATACGCACGTCATTGCTTGAGTCCACACTTGTTACCCAGAGACGCAAGATTTCCGCACCAAATTGTTTTTCAACATCACTTGGAGCAATGGTATTTCCAAGAGATTTAGACATCTTCTCACCTTTACCATCAAGGGCAAAACCTTGTGACAAGATTTGTTTGTAAGGAGCAACGCCATGGTTAGCAACAGATGTGATAAGTGATGAGTTGAACCAACCACGGTACTGGTCAGAACCTTCAAGGTATAGATCTGCTGGATATTTGAGTTCTGGACGGTTGACCACTACTCCATTCCATGATGAACCTGAGTCAAACCATACGTCCATGATATCTGTTTCTTTCTTGAACTCGCCATTTGGTGAACCTGGATGAGTAAATCCTTCTGGCAAGAGGTCCTTAGCATCACGTTCCCACCAGATGATAGAACCGTGTTCCTCAAAGAGTTGAGCTACATGTTCAATAGTCTCAGCAGTCATGATTGGCGTTCCGTCTTCAGCATAGAAGATAGGAAGGGGAACTCCCCAAGCACGTTGACGAGAGATAACCCAGTCGCCACGGTCACGAATCATATTGTAAAGACGAACTTTACCCCATTCTGAGTGGAACTTCACTTTTTCAATTTCATCCAAGATTTCTTGGCGGAATTTAGATACAGAGGCAAACCACTGTGGAACAGCACGCCAGATGATTGGCTTCTTAGTCCGCCAGTCAAATGGGTATGAGTGGGAGATTTCTTCTTGAGCAAGGAGTAAATCACCCAGTTTTTCGATAACAGTCGGCACAACCTTGTCATAGAACTGACCCGCAAATTCAGGACCAGCATTTTCCATCATAATACCGCGTTCGTTAACTGTTACAGCAACTTCAAGGCCGTTGGCAACACCGACATTGTAGTCGTCCTCACCAAAACCAGGGGCTGTATGGACAATACCAGTACCAGAGTCAGTCGTAACGTGGTCACCAAGGATTACCAACTCATCTACAGCCATATCCCATGGGTGGACTGTTACGATGTGATTCAATTCTTGACCACGGTAGGTTGCCAAGACTTGCACATCCACCCAGCCAAATTTCTCAGAAAGACTATTCAGTAATTCTGAAGCAACCACAAACTTACGCTCTTCACCAGCTGGTTGTACCAATACATAATCAATATCTGCTCCAACTGTCAATCCACGAGAAGCTGTGATAGTGAATGGAGTTGTTGTCCATACGACGATATAAGTATCTGTATCTAGGACACCTTTTCCGTCTTTGACGCGGTTAGCATAGTAAAGGGAAGTTGAAAGCAAGTCATGGTACTCAATTTCCGCTTCAGCAAGAGCTGACTCAGAAGACCATGACCAGTAGACAGGCTTGGCACCACGGTAGATATAGCCTTTTTTAGCCATTTCACCAAAGACACGGATCTGAGCCGCTTCATAGTCCGGAGTCAAGGTCACATAAGGATTTTCCCAGTCACCAGAAACACCCAATCGTTTAAAGTCTTCACGTTGTTTATCAACTTGAGAAAGAGCATACTCACGGCAAAGTTTCAAGTACTCAACCAAGTCCATTTCTTTGCGTTTAACGCCTTGTTTTGCCAAGACTTGCTCGATTGGCAGACCATGTGTATCCCAACCTGGGATGTAAGGTGCATAGAATCCTGACATAGACTTAGAACGAACAATAATATCTTTGGAAATCTTGTTCATGGCATGTCCAACGTGGATATTTCCGTTTGCATATGGAGGGCCATCATGCAAGGTGAAATGCGGTTTTCCTTTGTTCAATTCTTGACGGCGTTGGTAAAGTTTTGCTTCTTCCCATTCTTTTTGCCAAACTGGTTCTTTAGTTGGAAGACCAGCACGCATAGGAAAGTCTGTTTTCCCTAAATTGAGGGTTTCTTTAAGTTTCATTGTTACTCCTTTAATTTAAAATGACAAAATAAAAACCACGATTCGCAAAAAGGACGAAAATCGTGGTACCACCTTTGTTCGAAAAAAGACAGGGTCTCTTTTCCTCTTTTCCCGTAACGTGGGGGACGTCCAGTCTTACTGCTTTCGGACTGGATTGCTTGAGAGGATAATCTAACCACTAGGGATTGCAGGACTCTCACCATCTCCCGCTCGCTGAAAATATAGTTGGTTGGATCTTGTTCTCACATTTTTTATAGGATAAGAACAGATTCTTTGTTTGCATCGTCCTCAGTTGCCGCAGTAGCTTCTACTTCAACTGACTCTTCATGCTGGTCACTTTCTTCTGTCTGTTGATTTTGTTGAGCTTCAAACTCAGCTAATTCTTTGTTGCCAGCCTCAATACGAGCTTGCAATTCAGCAACCTCTTCTGGTGTGAATTGACGAGTCATATCAATAGGCTCTTCCTCTGGTTGTAAAGATACAGTTTCACCAAGAACTTCACCCACCACTTCTTTAAAGGCTTCATCACTTGTCTGAAGGTAAGTAGCTGTTGGGCGAAGAATGTCCTCCCAATCTGATGACTCAACAATAGCCAATTGACTTTCAATCGTAGACTTGAGGCGTTGATGGAATACACGACTCTTGTTCTTCAACTCTTCTGTCTCAACAGCCACTTTCTTAGCGTTATCTGTTGCCTGACGGAGAATTTCATTTGCCTTGTATTTTGCTTCTTCTAGCAAACGCTGAGCGTCTTGTTCAGCTTGTTGAATAATATTGTTCGAACGTTCTTGAGCAGCCTGTTTGACACGCTCCGCAGTATCTTGAGCAATCAAAACTGACTGACTCAAGGAATCTTTCATCTCATCAAAGTAAGACAAACGTTCTTCCAAACTCTTGATGTGTGTTTCTTTGTCGTGATTACTACGAACCAAATCTTCATAGTCACGAACAACGATATCAAGAAATTCATCTACTTCTTCTGGGTCAAAACCTCTAAATCTTGTACCAAAGGTTTTATCTTTAATTTCTAACGATGTAATTGGCATACTTTTCCTCACTTACTTAATAATAATTGAATGCTTAATTTTATCTTGTCTTTTTTTGTCTGTCCATTGTCTTTGACAACTTTTAGACGGCCAAACTTTCTCACACTGATCAAATCTCCAACGGCAACCTGGTAATCAGATTTTTCAACCAGATGATAGTTTACTTGGACAGATTTTTTCTCAATCAGTTGACTAGTTTGATTTCTAGATAATTTCAAGGCACTTGATAAGAGGGCATCCAATCGAAAACTCGAAACTAAAATTTCTCGTTCTCTAAAGTCAATTTTAGATATAATCCTATCGGTAAAAGGACGTTCCTCCAGCGATACAGGAAGTCTGCCAATCCTTCTTATCCCATCCTGAAAAAGAGGAATAAAATCACGATTGACAAAAATCTGTGCTCTCTTTTCATCTACCAAGATATCACCAAATAATTTACGGTCAATTCCTAGCTGGTTGATGATTGTTCCCAATATTTTCCCATGACTCAGTTGTTCAAATTTGCTCGGATAACAAATTTCTAACAAGGTCATTTCAAAATCTGATATTTCCGGTTCAAAGTAATCTGGATAGAGAAGAACACGAACCGACTCCGTCGGAAGAAAATCACCACTACTTTGGCAACCCAGTCCATATGTCCCAGCAAGAACCCTTAAGATCTGTTCCTGATGGGGATTGATAAAAGGTGTAAGCACTGGCGCATATGTATCTTCTACCCGCCTTATCCACTCTATTCCCTTGTCAATAAAGGGAATATCATCTTGGGAAAAATGCTGATAAATGGCTCGATTTACTGTCATAGTAATAGGACTAGTCGTGTTAAGATATTTCCAAGAAACTGGATTAGAATCAGCGCGACCCAAACCGTAAAATCAAGACCAGCAAATTGTAAATTGAGCTTACGAAGTGGCTCGATAACTGGACGAGCAAGTCTGATAACTAAGCGGCCTAGTTGACTTTCATAGGCATTTGGAAACCATGAAAGAAGAGCAAATGCAACGAGAATGATGGAGTAAATGCTAACCGCATTTTGGATTAAACGGATTAAGAAAATCATTATCTTGCTCTATTTCGTTTAATATCAAAGTCGAACTCGGCACCTTGTGATTCATCTGGAAGTTTGATATCTTCAATATTCACGATAACGTTGACAGGCGTCAATAGATACATCGTACTCGCAACCTTTTTCATATTTCCAGCCAAGACGTGACGAGCTCCATCCAAGTAATCAAGACAGCGACGCGCTTGTACTTCTGTCATGTATTGGAAATCAATCAAGATACTTTCATTTCCAGTTAACAAATCAACAATCTCAGTTGCATCCTCATACTTTCTTGGATAACGAACATCAATCGTCACTTTCTCATCTGAGTGATGGTGTTGCTTTGCCAACTCTTGTTGACGAGCATGAAGGCGAGTAATATTCGCATCTTTTACTGATCCCGGCTGAGCAGATGCTGGTAATTCTTTTGAAGATGAGATGGTTGGGCTAACTGTTTCCTCTTGTTGAGTCTGGTAGTTAGTCACGTCTTCTCCATCTTCTGTAAAATAATCTATAAATTTATCGAATCTATCTTTTAAAGACATAGCTCTCTCCTATTTAAAAAATGCTGTACCGATTCGAACAAAGGTCGAGCCGAACTGAATCGCTTCTTTAAAGTCACGACTCATTCCCATGCTTAGCTCTGTCATCGGCATATTAGGGATTTGTTTTTCTCTAATTTCTGCTTGCAGAGCCTGCGTATCCTTGAAAATTTCTTTCAATTCATCACTGTCTGCCTCAAAAGGAGCCATGGTCATTAAACCAACATACTCAATCTGATCTAACTTAGCCAATTCTGGCAAAAGTTCTAGCAATTCTTCTTTTGAAAACCCATGCTTACTTTCTTCCCCAGAAATATTAACTTGCAAGAAACACTTGATAACATGATCTGTTCTCTTTTGAATTTCCTGGGCTAATTTTAGAGAGTCTAAAGCATGAAAGTAATCCACATATGGGATTACTTCTTTTACTTTCCGTCTCTGTAGTGTTCCTATTAAATGCCAAGTGACCGGGTAATCTTTCAAGGCCTGATATTTTTCTAAAAATTTATCAACTCGATTTTCACCGATATGATGGATGCCAAGCGGAAGCAAGGCTTCCGCTGTTTGTACATCTACATATTTTGTCACTGCGATTACTGAAACAGCATCTAGATTACGGTTGGCTTTTTGACTAGCATCAGCAATTTGCTGAAAAACTAATTCAGTGTTTTTTTTCAAATTCATTGATTAACGATTTTTGAAGAATGGAGGTGTATCCAATTCATCCTCATCTTGTGAAACTGGTGTTTCAAAGCGTTCAACTGGTGAAACAACGGGATCTGTTTGGCGAACAATTGACTCACGGCGCAAGTCCCAATCCCCAAAAGCAGATGCTTGGTTGGTTTCAAAGCGACGTGGACTTGATTTAGGCAGTTCTGCTGTCTCTTCCAAGTCGAATTGACGGTCAAATGTGTGTGCTTGTGGAGTTTTAGTTGATGGTCGACCAACTGGTTGGTTGGTAGCAGACCCGACTACTTTTTCTAGTCGTTCTTGACGAACACCTGTCGCTACAACAGTCACACGGATTTCATCCTTCATGCTTTCGTCGATAGATGTTCCAAGCCAGATGTTTACACCTTTGCCAGCTGCTTGATTGACAATTTCTGAAGCTTCTTCTGCTTCAATCAAAGTCAAATCAAGACCACCAGTAACGTTGACAATCACATCCTCTGCACCATCTATAGTTGTTTCAAGAAGTGGAGAGTAAATTGCTTTACGCGCCGCTTCAACAACGCGTTCTTCACCACTACCGATACCGATACCCATAAGGGCATTCCCTTTGTTTGCCATTACAGTCTTCACGTCAGCAAAGTCAAGGTTAATCAATCCTGGGTTCGTGATCAAGTCAGTGATCCCTTGAACACCTTGACGAAGAACGTTATCTGCTTCACTAAGAGCTTCAAGAAGCGGTGTTTTCTTGTCAACAATTTCAAGCAAGTTATTGTTAGAGATAATCAACAAAGTATCAACATGCTCGCGAAGTTCATTGATTCCTTCTACAGCGTACTGACCACGTTTGCTTCCTTCAAATCCGAAAGGACGTGTCACGACACCAACTGTGAGAGCACCAAGATCTTTAGCGATACGTGCAATAACAGGGGCAGCACCTGTACCAGATCCACCACCCATACCAGCAGTGATGAAGACCATGTCTGCACCGCTGATTGCTTCCGTCAAAGCTTCTTCGCTTTCCTCTGCAGCTTTACGTCCAACTTCTGGACGACCTCCAGCACCCAAACCACGAGTCAATTTTGGACCAAGTTGGATAACGGTTTCTGCTTTCGTACTGCTAAGTGCTTGTACATCAGTGTTGGCTGCGATAAATTCTACACCAGCAACACCTTCGTCAACCATGCGGTTGATGGCGTTGCCACCACCACCACCGACACCAATTACCTTAATAACTGCGCCTTGAGCTGCTGCTGTATCAAATGAAAATGTCATAATTTCTTATCCTCTTTTATTCATCAAACATGCTTCCGATTAAACCACGGAAACGTTCTGTTAGCTTCGGTTTACTTTGAGAACTTGCTTGGAATTCTTCCTTTGGAGCAACTGGAGTTTCCTGTACAGTTTCAACTGGAGTTGGCTGCGTTGGGCCTGGTTGCGCCACAGGATTCAAACGTTGATTTGGAATGCCAAAGTTAATTGGTTTTTGACGAAGGAATTCATCTCCTTTAACTGCTTTTTGAGCAAGAAGATTGACTTCAGTCAATTTACCAGCAAACTCAGATAAACTAATTACGTGAGCAAATGCAGGGTTGCGAATTCCAACCTGATTTGGTACATAGAGTTTTACACGAACACCAAATACTTCTTGGGCTAATTCAACAACGCCCGGCAAAATTGCATTTCCACCGATAAGGACGATACCTCCTGGCAAATCCAACAAGTGTCTTCTTTCCAACTCTTGTTTGATTTGGTCAAAGATATGTTTGATGCGTGCTGAGATAATTTCTGCCAAGTAGCTCTCTGTCACTTCAACAGGCTCTACTTCGCCAATTACTTCAACTTGGAAAGTTTCATTACTTGCTAGCGGAACATAAGCTTCACCATAGTTCAGTTTCAAACTTTCTGCAATCTTTTGAGATGTTTTCAAGACTTTAGAGATGTCTTTTGTAACGTAATCTCCACCTTCTTGGTAGATGTTGGTGAATTGCAATTCTTGATTGCGGATAGTCGCTACAGTAGTCTGACCTCCACCCATGTCAATGACAGTCGCACCAAATTCACGCTCGCCTTCATTGAGGACTGAGTTCACAATCGCCAAAGGTGAAATAATCACATTATCAACCTGGATACCTACACGTTCGACCGTCTTGCGAAGATTGTGTAGAATCGTACGAGGACCTGTGTAAAGCAGACCACGCATTTCCAAACGGACACCCATCATACCACGAGGATCACGGATTCCTTGGAAACCATCCACGATGAATTCTTCTGGAATAAAGGTAATCACTTCACGATCAGGAGTCATGCTCTTTGTCAAAGCTGATTTAACAACATCTTCAACATCCTGATCTGTGATTTCTTTTGTATCTGATGTTACAGGAATCATTCCTTGTGTTGGTTCGACCTGCAGAAGATTTGCTGGAAGACCAACGTTGACAGACTTGATAGAAATACCTGCTTTCTCTTCTGCCTGTGTGATTGCGGATTTGATTGCCGAAGCAGCCGCTTCAATATCAACAATAATTCCGTCTTTTACACCTTTACTTTTGGCATTACTAACACCAATTACATTTACTTCGCCATCTCTATGCTCAGCAACTAACACCTTAATGGAGCTAGTTCCGATATCTAAGCCTGTAAAAAAACCATCTCTAGTCATTACATCGCATCCTCTCTATCTTCCAAGTTTCTCACTTCTATTTAATAACTATGTTTGGGCATAGCTATTCAAAGAATATTATAACACAAAAAAACTAATCATGCTTAGTTTTTCGTAAATTTCCTGCATGTTTTTTGAGAACATATTAGAAAATTTTTCTTCTGGAAAAAGTTTTTGATGTTCTTGTCAACAATTCGATAATATTTATAACCCATCAAAAAAAGAAGGTCTTTTTAGACCTTCTCTTGAATAAATTCTTCCGATTTTTGCTGTAAAAAAATCTCTAGCAATTTTGCTGTTACGCAAATTGCTATCACGATAACGCTCGAAACAATAAGGTAATTCAAAAGTTGTCCGTGATTTCCAACAAGTGGCGGTCTCGTTAAGAAACCATAATCCCCACTGACAACTAAATTAACAACCCATATCAAAGCGTTCAAGGTGAAGGTAATCACCGCTACATTTTTGAAGCTGAGCAGGGAAGCTTCATAGTTTTTAAACAAGTATAAGAGTGCATTTCCCAAAAGTGCCACATGTCCGATAATGAAGGACAGGATGGTCACGTGTGGAAACGGATAAGGATCAAATAGTGGATACGCCAGAGCTGCTGTTGCTCCAAAGACTCCTAGAAGGGCAAAGTATTGCTTGTACTTAGAGGTTCCCGGGATCAGGAGCAAGACAAACATGGCAACACGGCAATGATAGAAGGGTAAACTTTCTGACAGGGGCAGATGGTTTCCCCAATACCAGCCATACAGAACAATCAGTTGAACAGATTGAAGAATCTGAATAAATCGTTGGTAAGCCACTTTGTCGCGAAAACGATAAGAAGCGTAGAAAGTAAAGGCCAGTAAACATAACAAACCAATATACCAGTGGAGTTCAAACTGGGGCGGTTCTGATATCTGCGTGGTAAATAATTTATCCCACAAATTCATATTCTATTCCTCGTTCATCTAGCTAGAGGCAGTAAAAAATTCACTTTCTCCAGCTTTTAAATTTTTTGAAAAAACTTGATTCTATGCTATTCATAGAACACTTGCGTCTTAAATTCGCAACCTATTATATCATTTGTATTGCAGAAATGCACTTTACAGACACCCTTTTTTGATTTGTCGACTTCTCTAGCACAAACTAATCGACATATTGGTCTCTTTGTCCTTTATAAACTTGCCAAAGAATCTCCATTTGCTCCTTGGTGATGCGTTTTTCAGATAAGACTGGCAATTGGTCAATGGCAAAAAATTGAAGCTCAGCAATTTCTTGATTCTCTTGAAATTGTCCATCAAGAAGTTGGCATTCAAAGACAAACTTTGCATATTGTTTGCTCTGTAGTTGGAAACGATTGGTGTCAAAAACTGCAAGTAACCTTTCAGCTTTTGCTGTAAAGCCGGTTTCTTCTTCAATTTCTTTGAGAATATTTTCGGTTGGAGAGTAGCCGACTTCACCAAATCCACCTGGCAAAGCCCAACTATCCTCTCCTTTTCCTCTAACTAAACATACTTTTTCATCCTCAACAATCCAAGCACGGACGTCCATCAGAGGAGTTGCATAAGCGGAAGTTGGTTTCAAGACTTCTGCCACTTCTTCTGTATCGAGGTCTGATACCTGATTCAACATTTCAGATAACAGGCTTCGCAAGTCCTCATAGCGCTCACGGTCAAAAGGATCTTTTGTAAAGGTTAATCCAGTATCCGTAATAGCTAACATTCTTTGAAGATACTTGGCAAAATCATTTGCATTCATTTTCTAAACTTTCTACCAACTTGGCTAGATTCATGGAGTTCGAGCCTTTGAGCAAAATTTGATCATTGGCACCGAGGCTTTCCTTAACCTGCTTGACTAGGTCTTCAAATTGATCTTCGCTCGCAGTTTTCTTAAAGTAGAATACATGACCGATTGGGAACATTTGACTAGCTAGTTGTGCCAATTCGGCAATGTCTTCTCCGTAGAAAATAACGGTATCCAGCACATCTGGCGAGAGGCTCAAAATCATCTGGTTATGGAGTTGAACAGACTGGTCACCAAGTTCCTTCATGTCCGCTAAGACAGCGATTTTCTTGCCCCCTTCATTAGCTGGGATGGCAGAGAATGTCTCCAAAATCAACTTCATAGCAGTTGGATTGGCATTGTAGACATCTGACAGGATATCTGCTCCATTGGCTGCTTTCTTCCACTCAGTACGATTACGGGTCAATTCTAGGTTCTGAAAGGCCTGATGAATCTGTTCCTCTGAAACTCCTTCTTGTAGGGCAACATAAGATGCAATCATAGCATTGGTGGCATTGTACTTACCTGTCACTGGCAAATCGAGGGCTTGTTCCAAGAAATTGGCCTTAAAGGTCAGACTATCCTTGCGTTCGACCAAGTCTGTGATTTCCAATTCTGCCCCTTGCCCAAAACGAACTACCTTTTTGTCAGTAGGCAAGTAGTCCTCTACAATCGAATCAGTTGGTGCTAATAGCAAGGAATTCGAAGCCATACCATCTGCAATTTGCATTTTCCCTTTAGCAATCTCTGAACGGTCTTTGAAAAAGGCCAAATGAGCTTCTCCAACCAAGGTCACGATGGCTGTCTTAGGATGAGCCAATTCAGACAAAAGATGGATATCTCCCAAGTGATCCTGCCCCATCTCCAAGACCAACTTTTCTGTCCCTTCAGGCATGTGGAGAACTGTGTAGGGAAGTCCAATCTCGTTATTGTAATTGCCTTGAGTTTTGTAGGTCTTGTAGGTTGTTGATAGCAAGTGCGCCAACATATCCTTGGTCGTTGTTTTACCATTTGAACCCGTTACCGCAAAGACATCAACTGCTGTTTTTTCAAGATAGTAGGCAGCTAGGGTTTGAAAGGCAGACAAAACGTCATCTACTAAAATGTAGGGATGATTTGCAACCTCTTTCTCAGACAAGGTTACTGCTGCACCATTTTCAAAAGCTGTTTCGATAAAGTCATGACCATCACGTGCACCTTTGAGGGGCACAAACAAATCTCCCGTCCCAATCAAACGACTGTCAAACTCAGCCTTTTCTAACTGGGCATCCTCAAAGATACTGACATCATTTTTAGCTCCAACAGCTTGGGCGACTTCATGGATTGTTAGTTTCATTTCTACTCCTTTAAAAAGGGTTGAAGTCTGAGAACTCTAATCACCTACAGTGACGATTCTGGCTTCTACCCCTTCTTTCATTTTATAGCAAATGCGCTTCGTGCTTGTTAAAGCTCTCCTTAGCAAGGTCAACCAAACGCTCGATTAGTTCTGGATAGCTGATTCCCATATTGTCCCAAAGTAGTGGGTACATAGACCACTGGGTAAAACCTGGCATGGTATTGAGCTCGTTTAGGAAAACCTCGCCCTTATCTGTATAGAAGAAATCACAACGAGATAGACCAAGGCCACCGATCGCACGGAAGGCAGTTTCTGCATTTTGACGCATGACAGCTACTACATCATCACTAATCTTGGCTGGGATGTCCATGGTAATCTTGTTGTCAATATACTTGGCATCGTAGTCATAAAAGGCAACATCCTTGACCACTTCACCAGGAAGCGTGCTCTTAACATCGTAGTTGCCCAAAAGACCAACCTCGATTTCACGGGCATTCACCCCTTGCTCTACCAAGACACGGCTGTCATATTGGAAGGCAAGTTCTAAGGCTTGACGGAGTTCTTCTTGGTTTTCAGACTTAGAAATACCGACACTTGAACCCATGTTTGACGGTTTCGTGAAGACTGGATAAGTCAATTTTTCTTCAACTTCAGCGATTTTAGAAGTCACATCATCACCTTCAACGATGGCCACATAAGGAACTTGGGCAATCCCTACAGATTCTAAAACTCGCTTGGTCGTGATTTTATCCATGGCAAGGCTTGATGACAAGATATTGCAGCCGACATAGGGCATTTTCAAAACTTCAAGAAATCCTTGAACAGAACCATCTTCTCCCATCGGACCATGAAGGACTGGGAAGACCACTGCACCTTCTTCGTAGATGGCACTTGGCGCTATTTTCTTGCCCCAGTCAATAGTCGCATTTGTCATGAGACGATCCTCTTGACCTGGAGTCCGGCTAAATTCCTGTGTTTTGATAAAGTCACCTGACTGGCTGATAAAGAAAGTCTTGACTGTGAAACGGTCGTAGTTGACCGCACGCATGACACTTTCAGCTGACAATACAGACACTTCACGTTCTGCACTGCGTCCGCCGTATAAAAGAATAATCGTTTGTTTCATATTACTTGTCCTAATTCTAATAGAATACTCGTTCTTTAGTATATCATATTTACTTTTTTTTTAAAACTTGAAGCTAATACTGATCTTCAAAAAACATAAAAAGAGACCGATAAAAACAAAGTCGGTCTCCTCGATTTTTGTATAATGAATTGAGTTTGTCAACTGGTCTTCACCTACAACTCTGTCCGATTTTCAATGGCTCGTAAAAGTGTGACCTCATCCGCATACTCGATATCTGCTCCCACGGCTAGGCCTCGTGCTAGGCGAGTGACCTTGATACCAGCTGGTTTGAGCAAACGAGAGAGGTACATAGACGTCGCTTCCCCATCTGCTGTCGCATTGGTTGCCACGATTACCTCTGAAACCTCACTATCCATGAGACGGGTCATGAGGCTCTTGAGATTGATATCGTCTGGACTGATACCATTCATAGGAGAAATGAGACCGTGCAAGACATGATAGAGTCCGTGGTATTCTTGGATATTTTCCATAGCAGCCACATCGCGACTATCCTCTAGCACTAAGATGGTTGTCTGGTCTCGAGTCGGATCTGTACAGATCGAGCAAGGGTCATCATCGGTCAAGCGACCACAGATGGAACAATAGGTCAATTCCCGCTTGGCAGATAGAAGGTTTTTGGCAAATTCATTGACATCGTCATCAGACATTCCAATGGTATAGAAGGCGAGACGGGTAGCCGTTTTGATTCCGATACCTGGAAGCTTCGAATAGCTATCAATTAACTTGGCAATAGGTGTTGGATACAGCATAAGTTCCTTTCTAATTCATTGGATGTTGTTGGTTATAGAGGTTGATAATATCTCGTGCAATTGAAGGTCCGACACCATTTGTTAGGTTGGTATTATGAGGAAAGACGACTGCGACCGCGATTTGAGGATTATCAGACGGAGCATAAGCAACTGCGTTGGTATTATTGGCCTTTTGACCACCATTAACATAACTTTCGGCCGTTCCCGTTTTCCCGCTTATGGAAACGGCTGCGCCATTTGAAAAGGCACGACCAGTTGTCAGAGCGCTCGTTCCATGCGAAACTTGATAGAAACCTTGGTGCAAGAGAGCCATATCCGCTTCTGAGATATTGATCTTGTTCAGTTCCTTGGTGGCTGTTTCTTGAACTAGATTGCCTAAGCCACCTTGTTCATTGTTTCCATAAACTCCCTCAACGATGTGAGGAGCCAATCGTACGCCATTGTTTGCAATGGTTGCGACATACTGGGCTAACTGCATAGGTGTGTAGTTATCAAACTGGCCAAAGGCGTTATTAATATAGTTGGCTAAATCAAATTCTTTTGGTGTAAATCCTGTAGATTCATCTGGGAGGTCAATCTCCGTTGAAGCTCCGAGTCCATATTCCCCAAAAGTTGATCGCAATTTGCCCATTGCAGTCTCTAACTGATCAGTTGCGACTATCATATTTGGCTGGTAGGACTGTCCCATGATCCCTAGCGCAGTCTGAACCATGTAGGTATTAGAAGAGTACTCCAAAGCTTCAACTGCTGTGATAGGGAAGGAGCCATAGGATAAGGTATACCATGAATTGATCGGAGCCGAACCTTGGAAAACAATCGGCTGATCTGTCAAGGTTTGATTGCCTGACAAGACCCCATTTTCCCAACCAGAGCTAAGGGTTGCCGCCTTAACGACAGATCCTGGAACAAAGACATTGGTTATCGTTCCAAGCGAATCTGAACTTAATTCACCGGATTCGACATTATGCTTGACACCCGACATCGCTAGAACTGCACCGGTTTTAGGATTGAGGGCTACAGCGTAGACTCCTTCAGAGTATTTAGCTCCACCGTTACCCAACTCTGAGTTGAAGTAGCTCTTGAGTAGGTCATCTACACCATTCTGGAAAGTTAGGTCAATCGTTAGTTTGATGTTGTTTCCTTTGCTTCCTTCTTCGACATTTTCTACACTTTCCATATTTCCGTGTTTGTCAAGGTGGATTTCCTTGACGGAGCGTTTGCCTTGAAGAACATCTTCATATTGCTTTTCAAGATAGGAAGTTCCCACTCGGTCATTGAGAGAATACCCTTTTTTCAAATAAGCGTCCACTTCCTCCGCTGGAAGACCTGATTTTTCACTTGATACACTACCTACAATTGAAGACAAAGAAGTGTCTAGGACTTTCCGATCCCATGAAGTTGAAATACTAATCCCTGGTAATTCCTTGGATGCTGATGCAACGAGAGCAACTTGGGTATCATTCAAGGCATCCGTAGAAATGGTGCCCGTCGCAAAATTTTCAACGGCATTGAGCTGACTAAAGAGATAGATTTCCTTTTTCTGGTCATCTGTATAATTGAGTTGACTCACGTCAATACTTTCAACTGCATTATTGTAGAGAGTCGCTTCAGATAAGCGGTTCCCATCTGAATCTAGGCGTTTATCACTTGGCAAGGATTCGACTGTTGTTTTGTAAACGTCCTGGTCCGCCAAGTAGTAGTCTGCAATCTGACGGTCTGTCAAATTAGGGGAGGTCACATTCACATATGTGAGAAGTTTCTTGGCTGTCTCCTTCAATTCAGCTGCTGTCATTTTATTGTTTCGTGTGAAAGAAACAACCTGCTTGACAGTGTTTTCTACCAAGGGTTTCCCTGCCGCATCATAGATCTGTCCACGAGCTGAACTGGTTGTTACCCTTGTCTGGCTGGCTGAGGCCAATTTTGTTTCATAGAAATCTTTATTGAGCACCTGCATGTATAACAATCGACCAATAATGGCCATAAACAACAGGATAACAATGGCAAACAGTAAATTAAGCCGAATAGGAATCGAATGGCTATTGAATTTTCTCATACAACTAAGACTCTTTTCTAGAAAAATTTCCGATTTTCACCTTTATTTACATATAAAACAATAGAGCAAACAGGTGATGTTCAGTACATTTCATTGTACCATATTTTACGGAGAAACTCTTGGAAAAGTCGAAGCATTTTTTGACTTTCAACCGAAAATGCCTTTTTATTTGGTTATCCTAACTTCTATGATATAATGATAGTAATAGTTAGGAAAGCGTTAACCTTTAAGAATTTGACTCATAAAAAGGAGCCTCATGAACAAGCCAGACATCGCAACCATAATCGACCTCCATTTTGAAGAATTAACCGAGCTCGAGCAAGAAATCGCTCGCTATTTTTTACAACCTGAAACGATCCAAGATGATCTTTCTTCTCAGCAAGTCACCCAGAAATTACACATCTCCCAAGCAGCATTGACCCGCTTTGCCAAAAAGTGTGGTTTTACAGGCTACCGAGAATTCGTCTTTCAATACCAGCATCAGGCTAGTAAACCGGACACTCATTCCCACAAACATAGTCCTTTTACCAAACGTGTTTTGCGAAGCTACAGTATCATGCGAGAACAAACGCAGGATTTGATTGACGAAGAACAACTGGAACGCGTCGCCCAGTTAATCGAAGATGCTGAGCGTGTCTACTTCTTTGGAACAGGTAGTTCCGGTCTTGTCGCTCGTGAAATGAAATTGCGTTTCATGCGTCTGGGTGTGGTCTGTGAAGCCTTAACCGATCAGGACGGCTTTGCATGGACGACCAGCATCATGGATGAAAATTGTCTAGTACTCGGTTTCTCACTTTCTGGTACAACTCCTTCTATTTTAGACAGTCTATTAGACGCAAAAGAGATGGGGGCCAAGACCATCCTCTTTACCAGCGCTCCAAACAAAAATAGTCAGGCCTATACAGAAACCGTTCTTGTTGCCAGCCACAGCCAGCCTTCCTACATTCAACGGATATCCGCTCAACTCCCCATGCTCTTCCTTATAGATTTGGTTTATGCCTACTTTTTGGAAATCAATCGTGAAAGCAAGGAGAAAATCTTTAATAGCTATTGGGAAAATAAAAAACTCAATGGCTATCGTAGACAAAAACGCGTTAGAAAATCCTAGTTTGGTTGAACCAAACTAGGATTGTTTTGTCTTGAAATGATAGTAGGCTCCCAACATCCCTGCTGTATTTTGGTGATGGGCAAATTCTAATCGTGTTTTTTCAGCTAGGCTTGGTACCAAGGCCGCCTTCAAGGCTGCGCGAATCTTCGGTTTGAGGATAGCTTCTTGCCCCATGATACCGCCACCGAGAATGACTACTTCTGGATTGGCAACGTAGCAAATATTTGCCAGACCTTTTCCTAGATAGTCTACCATGCGGTCAATCCCAGCCATACAGATCTTGTTTCCTTCGGTAGCTTCCTTGAAAATACGTCGGCCATTCCACTGGTCAACTGGATCACCGTGAGCTGCTGCTACATACTCCACCAAGGCTGTCGTAGAAGCCAAGTCTTGGAAAGCTCCATCCTGCATGTGCATGTAACCGACTTCGCAGGCCGAATTGCTAAATCCATGGAAGACTTTCCCATCCATAATCAAGCAACCACCGATACCTGTTCCAATGGTCAAGCAAAGAGTGACACTCGCTCCCTTGCCTGAACCAGATACTGCCTCAGCTAGACCTGCACAGTTGACATCATTTTCAATTTCACAAGGAATCGCAAAACTCGTCTCGATTTCCTTTTTGAACTGGGTTCCTGCATAGTTGGGAATCTGAGGACCAGCGTAGAAAATCTCACCCTTATCAGGATCCACCATCCCTGCCGAAGAAATGGCAACACCTGCAACTGGGCCTTTTTCTAAATAGCTGGCTACGATATCTTTTGTCTTTTGTAAAATATGAGGTCCACCCTTATATGCCTCAGTTGGCATTTCGTGCGATTCAACAAGTTGGCCTTCTTGATCAATCAAACCATATTTGATGTTGGTTCCGCCAATATCAATTGCAACGTAGTGTGTCATAAATACCTCCTTATGGATTAGAGGAAGCGCTCTTTGGTTTCACGAATCAATTGAGCAGCTGCTTCTACAACTGGACGATCTTCTTCGGTTACTGGTGTCAATGGTGAACGAACTGAACCAATGTTCAAACCTTCATTGATCTTCAAAACTTCTTTGATGACACAGTACATATTTCCATGTGCAGCAGTCAATTTACCAATGATTGCATTGATAGCGTATTGCAATTCACGAGCTGTTTCCAAGTCTTTCTCAGCAATTAACTCATTGAGTTTCAAGAAGAGTTCTGGCATAGCACCGTAAGTACCACCAATACCAGCTTTGGCACCCATGAGGCGTCCTCCTAGGAACTGTTCATCTGGACCATTAAATACGATGTGGTCTTCTCCCCCAAGGCTGACAAAGGTTTGGATATCTTGAACTGGCATAGAAGAGTTCTTAACACCGATAACACGAGGATTTTTCAACATCTCAGTGTAAAGACTTGGAGTCAAAGCAACACCTGCTAATTGAGGAATATTATAAATTACGTAGTCTGTATTTGGTGCTGCAGCACTGATATCGTTCCAGTATTTAGCAACTGAGTATTCTGGCAAACGGAAGTAAATCGGTGGAATGGTTGCAATGGCATCTACACCCAAGCTTTCTGCGTGGCGAGCAAGTTCCATACTATCTTTGGTATTGTTGCAGGCAACGTGAGCGATGATAGTCAATTTGCCCTTGGCAACTGCCATGACTTCTTCCAAAATCAATTTGCGATCTGCCACACTTTGGTAGATACATTCACCAGAAGAACCATTTACATAGAGACCTTGAACTCCCTTATCAATGAAGTATTGGACCAAGGCGCGCGTACGCTCTGGACTGACTTCTCCTTGATCATCATAACATGCGTAGAAGGCTGGAATGACACCTTCGTATTTTTTCAAATCTGACATAGATTTTCTCCTAAGATTTCTTTTTTCTGCTGAGAGCAGTTCTATTTTTACAAGTTTAGTATACACCTTGTGAAAATCGCTTTCAATATCTTGTATACACTTAGATTTTAGTTTCTACTTGTATTTTAGAAACTGTAACGATTGAAAGTAGTTTCAGAAACAAGCCATCCTACTGGTATTTGGCGAAGATTTTCTCCATCAATCCTGCTTGGAGAAAGACTAGCAAACCAAAACCAAAGAGGATAAAGGCTGACCCACCCAAAAGGAGAGTGAAGGCGGATAGATAAAGAACCATCACTATGAGAAAGAGAATGGCTAACATGAGGAAGAACCATGGAAAGTTAAAACTTGCCAAGATAAGCCCTTTTTGCAGCACTTCTTTCCAAGACAAATCATAGCGCGCAGCGATGGGATAACTAGCTAGCATCACCAGAGTGAGGAAGATGAGAATCCCCAAACAAATAGCTTTCACAACCTGGAAAGGCAAAGCTGTCTGGCCCCAGAAGAGATAGAGATCTAAAAAGCTTAATGAGACAATGCCCAACTCTAGCAAACCTAACTGAAGCCCCAGTTTCAGATTTTGCTTGAAAGCTCTTAGATAGGTTCTGAAAACTGGAACTCGTCTGCTTCTCTTAATCTCAAACATGGTCTCGTAAAGGCTGATTTTCGCCACTCCAATCGTCACAATGGGCAAACAAGAGACGACAAAAAGAAGATTGACTGTCACGATATCCAAGACCTTCTCACTGAAACGCATGAGAAAATTATCTGTATCAAATGCTGCCTTGATAAGGCTTACTCCTTTTTGTGCCATGTTTGCTCCTCCTGATTCTTTTAATCAATCAAAATTTTAAAGAGATACTTGCGAACTTTTTCTTCCATCCCTGCGTAGCCATTTGGCTGGTGTGGTTCTCCTGGGAAGAAAATTGCAAAATTGTGATAGCCCAACAAGAGTGGGTATTTTTCATGACAATGGACAAAGCCAATGTCGCTCGCTTCGTCGAATGCTACTGCTTCATCTTTGATACGTGAACCGTAGCTCGAATATTCATGTCCTTCTACCAGCAAATGCAAGTCTGCATAATTCTTATGGTGCTCAAATTGATCATTTTCAGCTTGATTGAGGACATTTTCCTGAACAACTAGAAAGACCTTGTCCCCGTCAATCTCATACTTACCGAGTTCGAAAGAATTCTTACGGTGCTGATAGAGATAGTCGATAGCCTTGTCTAGATTGGGATGAATCCCCTTGTAAAAGTAGATGTTTTTCAAATCGTCAAAAATCATACTGTTTCCTTCGTTTCTGATAGTTAACTAAAATCATAAATTAAGTTGATAAGTGTCTGACAAAACTTCACGAAGTAACTGCATACTCTCCATTTTGTAGACACTTATGAAACTATATTTCTCTTAGTCTATAACATATTCTTCTGAATTTTGATAGACAGTTTTTCCTATACTCAATGAAAATCGAAGAACAAACTCGGAAGCTAACCGCAGGCAATACTTAAGTATAGCATGGTAACGCAGACGTAGTTTGAATTCAATTTTCGCAGAATCTTATCCTTTAACAGCTCCCATAGTAATACCCTGAGTGAAGGATTTTTGGAAGACAAGGAAGACGGTTACGATTGGCACGGCCGCAAGAGCTGCACCCGCCATGATCAAACCATAGTTGGTCGCCATTTCGGCCTGCATGGTCGCAACCCCGAGTGAGATGGTCAAGTTTTGACGTGAAGTCAACATAACCAACTGCATGAAGTAGTCATTCCAAGTATTGATGAAGGTAAAGATCGCAAGAGCTGCAAATCCTGGTTTCACAATTGGAAAGGCTACGCTCCAGAAGGTACGAATCTCACCACAACCGTCGATTTTAGCTGATTCAAGCAATTCTGTAGGGATATTTTCACTGAATTGTTTCATAAGGAAGACCCCAAATGGCCATCCAATCAAAGGCAAAATCACTGCCCAAAGTGTATCGTGAATTCCCATGAAGTTGACGATACGTACCAATGGTACAAGGACAACTTGTTTTGGAAGAGCCATGGCAGCGATAAAGACTGCAAAGAGGATGCGTTGACCATAGAAACGTTTCTTAGCCAAGACATAACCTGCTAGAGAAGAGGTTGCACAGACTAGGAACATAGTTACTAGTGAGATAAATACAGAGTTCCACATCCACTGCATAGCAGGGTTTTGCACCATGAGTTGTTGGAAGTTCTCCATGGTTGGCATTTTAGGGAACCACTGTGGCGGAATCATAATGGTATCAGGCTGTGATTTGAAGGCCCCTGTCAAGATCCAGTAGAATGGAAAGATGAACAGTACAGTCAACAAGAGCAAGATAATCGTTGAAATAACAGTGAAAGCTGTTAAGGGTTTCTTTTGTGTAGGTTGCATAACTGTCTCCTTTCTTTAGTATTCTACGTCGTTTCCGAGGATCTTGAATTGAGCAAAGCTGACAATGGCAATCATCACTGCCAAGAAGACACCGATGGTATTTGCATAGCCGTATTCTGTCAATTGGAAGGCTTTTTCGTAAAGGTAGTACATCAAGGTACTTGTTGAGTAGTTTGGACCACCAGATGTCAAGAGCTGAATCAAGGCGAAACATTGGAATGAGTTGATAGTCGTAATGATTGCGATGTAAAGAGTTGTTGGAAGAAGGCTAGGCCATTTGATCTTCCAAAAGACTTGAAATTCAGTCGCACCATCAACACGCGCTGCTTCAACAAGTGAGTTGTCAATATTCCCCATGGCAGCGATATAAAGGATAATCGGTTGACCAACAGATGTTGTCAAAAGGATAATCATAATCGCTAGCAAAGCCCAGTTTTTGTCACCAAGCCAAGAAATATTTTGGCTGATGATGTGGCTTGACTTAAGGACAAAGTTTAGAATCCCTGATAGGGGGTCATAGATCCATTTCCATACAACCGTTACGGCAACACTACCTGTGACTACAGGAAGGAAGAAGACGAAACGATAGAAAGAACGGGCAATGGTATTTTGATGATAGGTTTGAGATGCTACAAAGAGCGAGAAGAGAACCACAATCGGAACAGATCCAATAACCAGGATAACGGTATTGATCAAAGACTTCATAAAGACAGGGTCTTTAAACATGCGAATGTAGTTGTCCAAGCCCACAAACTCAAATTTAGTCATGGAGTAGTTAAAGAAACTTGTAATGAATCCCATAATCATAGGAGCCAAGACAAAGATGACAAAGAAGAATAACACTGGTGCTAGGAAAGCGTAGGAAATCACTGTTTCCCGCATACGAATTTTATTGACTTTCACAGTCGGCACCTCTCTTTCAAATAGAATAGTTTTTGATTTTCTTGAACTGTTTTAAAACCAAAATGAAATTTTTTAAGATTCGCTTATGTAAGAACTTCATTTTAATTTCGTGACAGTTCCTACCATTTCAAACAAAAGTCCCCCTTTTCTTACACCATAGTGCACAGGGAAAAGGGGGGAATCAATCTGACTTAGTGCTTATTGTTTTGTAGCTTTTTTGATGGTTTCGTTAGCTTTTTCAGTGAAGGCTTTCAAAGCATCCGCTGGTTTTTCATCACCATTTGATACAGATTGCAACATTGGGAACCAAAGTGTTCTCATTTCAGCAAATCCATCGATTGTGTTGTAGTATGGTGAGTAGTATTTAGTCCAGCTACTGATTGTTTCCATACGTTTGTCATCATAAAGTTTGCCAAATGATGTACGAACTGGGAAGGCACCTGTACGAACTACGTCTTTAGGACCCCATTCTTTGTCATCTGCGATGAATTGAACGAATTTCTTAGCAGCTGCGATTTTCTTATCGTCTTTGTTGTTAAATACTGCAAATCCGTTTACAAGGTATTCAAGAGATGGTTTACCAGAGTCTGATGGGAATGGTACTTCTACCACGTCTACCTTACTTGCTTCCAAGAGCTTCGCTTGGATACCGTTTTGAGCTGGTGCCCAAAGGATTGTGTATGAAGTTTGACCGTTGGCAAAGTTTTGGATGTCTGCTCCACCGTCAAATTGTGAACCGTTGTTCAACAAACCGTCTTTAATCCAGCTAGCAGCTTTTTCAAGACCTTTGACGAATTTAGGATCGTCTGTTGTATATTTGGTTACGTCTTTGTCTGTTACAGAACCGCCATAAAGGTTTGCGATGAAGGCACGTGTTCCTTGGTCTCCCCCTTGACCAGAACTGAACAATGAACCTGGTGTATAGCCTTTATCTTTAAGCGCTTTCAAAACTTTTTCAAAGTCATCAGTTGTCCAACCTTCTTTTACAAGGTTTGCAACTCCAGCATCTTCCAACATTTTCTTGTTCATAGCCATGTAGAATGGAGCTGAACTGATTGGATACATGTAAGCTTTGTCTCCAGCCTTACTTGCTTGTACGATGTTTTCGTTGTTGACATCTTTGATGAATTCGTCTGTGAAGAGGTCGTTCAACTCAGCCAATTTACCATTTTTACCGTATTGGATGATACGCCCTGGTGCGTCAAAGAGTACGTCTGGCGCTGTCCCTGCTTCGATGGCTGTTGTGATCTTTTCAGGACCTGACTTGAAGTCGATGGTTTCCAATTTCACTTTTACATCTGGATTTGCTTTTTCAAAAGCTTCGATGATTGATTTTTCATAAGTTCCAACACCGTCACCCGTTTTTTCTTGTGTGAAGACTGGGAATGCCCACCAAGTGATTTCTGTTTTTCCGCTATCGCTACCAGAATTTCCAGCATCTTTACTTCCACCAGAGTTACCACAAGCAGCAAGGCCAAGAATCGCAGCACCCGCAAGTACTGTACAAGCTAGTTTTCTAAATTTCATTTGTATTCTCCTAATTGTTAAGCGTATCCATATTGGATAATGAGCAAGTTTATATTTGTATACGTTTTCATTTTATCCGACGCATCGACCACTCTCCTCTGTTTTGAGATTGTGTTATTTAAGACCGGCAACAAAGCGTTCCGTAATCTCTTTTGGTCTAGTAATCGCTCCACCAACAACGATACCTCGCACTCCATATTCAAGGATTTGCTTGGCTTGTTCTGGTGTGTGAATCTTCCCTTCAGCGATGACATCCACACTTGCTTCACACAGTTTTTTGATCAGTTCAAAGTCTGGACCATCTACTTTCGGACTATAAGAGGTATAACCTGATAGGGTTGTTCCAACAAAATCAACACCTGCTTCAACCGCTGCAATTCCTTCTTCAAAAGTACTGGTATCAGCCATCAAGAGTTGATGCGGATATTTTTCTTTGACTTGTCGGATAAAGTCTTGGATTTCCAAACCATCGTAACGTTCACGTTTGGTACAATCCAGAGCAATGACCTCAATATCTAGTTCAGCCAGTTCATCCACTTCTCTCATCGTAGCTGTAATGAAAGGCTCCTGTGGCGGATAGTCACGTTTGATAATCCCGATAATCGGGAGTTTCGTAACCTCCTTGATCTCCTTGATATCGCGAACACTGTTTGCTCGGATACCGACTGCTCCACCTTGCTCAGCCGCTTTGACTAGCAAGGGAATGACTCCTCCCGCTTCTGTATAAAGCGGTTCGTGAGGAAGTGCCTGGCAAGAGACAATGATTCCATCTTTGATTTGTTCAATCAAGGCTTCTTTGCTGATCTGTGGCATCCTCTTTCCTCCCTTTCTTGTTCTTATGGGCTTATTATATATTATTTGTTAAGCGCTTTCAATAGCTTGTGATAGAATAGATTTCAGTTTCAAAAGTATTTTATAGAACAGCCGTTCCTGAAAGTAGTTTCAGGCCTCTTATGATTTCGAATCAACCTGAATGTCATCAAAAAAGATAGCAGGCTTGAAAACCTGCTATCTCTTCTGAAACTTACTCAAAAAGCTCTTGCTTATTATTCTTTTCTCTTCTTTCCAAATGCAAAAAGTGATAAGAGGACGCCCGCAAGGCCAAGGGAAATTAGTGAGCTGGTTTCCTTGCTTCCCGTATTTGGAAGTTCATCTTGTTTAGCTGCTGGCGCTTGATAGGTCACATCTTGGCCTAGAGACAGTTTGTTGTCTGCAGCTGCCAATACTATATTGGTGTCTCCCTTGTACTCTGGCACTTCATGGACTGCTGCCTCAGCGCCATTGACTCCACCCTTATACTCTGGCAGGTCATTTGAAGCTGCCAAGACAAAGTTAGCACCTCCGCTATATTCTGGAACCTCGTTTGAGGCTGCTTGAACTGCATTCACTCCTCCTTTAAACTCAGGAATCTCATGGACTGCTGCCTCAACTGCATTGACACCACCTGTGAATTCTGGTTTTGCTACCGTTGGAGCCGGTTCTTCACCTACCGTTGCCAATGGACCGGTGTACTCTGGTACCTCTGCCACAGCCGCTCCTTCTGCATTTACACCACCAGTGAATTCCGGTTTTTCTACTGTTGGAGCTGGTTCTTCACCTGCTGTTGCCAATGGTCCCGTGTACTCTGGTACCTCTGCCACAGCCGCTTCTTCTGCATTAACACCACCTGTAAACTCTGGAACTTCATGGATAGCAGCTTCACTGCCATTAATACCATCGCTTAGTTTAGAGCCAGCTAAAGAAACTGGTAAATTATGCATACTTTCAATTGCACCCTCAGCTAGACCTGTAATCCTTTGCCCCATATCCTCTGGATCCACTGTAAATAGGAGTGTTTTTGTATCGTACTGGGTCATAAAGGTTGCTGTCTTGCCATTTGCCAATTGAAGGGTCGGAGCCTTGTTTACCAATACTTCCGAATCGAACTCCATAGCAATGATACCTGGCCATTTTTGGATAGCATATTTCACTTTTGCTTCTTTAGGAGAAATTCTTTCCTTGGTCAAGAAATCCCAGTTGAACTTCTTGAAGGAAAGTGTGTATGGAACACCTCCAGGATCATGGTGTTCATATAAAAGTCCAAATTCATCTGGTCCGATTTGTTGAAGTGAGTTATAAGCATACTCACCTTCTTGAATCAAATGGTGGTGCAACCAAGTTAGCTGGCCATCTTCTTCTACACGAGCCACTCGAATATAACCATTTTTACGACCTGGACCATTTGCATTTGCTAATAGAATATACTCTTTGCCATTTTGAACCGTGTGAGTCGCAGCCATTTGAACATAAACGTCTGGCACATCGTAGCGTTCAACGTTATTGTCCCAAGTTAGACCACCATCATGACTGGTTGCAACCTGTAGATCTTCTGTCAACCCACGCATAAAGAGTTTGAGGTCCCCATTGTTTAACTGAACAACTGAAGCTTCTGTATTTTGAGCATAATAATTACTCATGGTACTTGAATCGACTACTGTACCATCATAAAGTGTACGATTGTCGTTGACACCACCACCCATATGCCAAGTCTTACCATGGTCGTCTGAGTAGATGATTCGAGATGATTGAGAGCCATTGAGGTGGTTAGCCCGGTTGGTCGTATAGACAGGAACGACGATTCGACCTTTATGTGGTCCAGTACGAAGGGTAATCCCCACTCCAGGACCTACTCCTAGGAATTTCATCCAATCGGCTTTGACCATCGGAGTAATATCTTGAGGCGCTGACCAGGTCTTCCCGTCGTCATCGCTGTAAGACATCCATAGGTAGCTATCCTTCGCAATTCTAAATGGAGAAGTTTTGTTTGTTGTGAAGTAGATATTGCCCAGTAGCTGGTCACCCTTGTATAGATCACCCTTGTCGCTATAGGCCGGTTTAACAGGTTCTACAACAACACGGTAGTCTGTTGCTTTACCATCTGGAGTGTAAACTGTACCATTTTCTCGAATAGTATAAGCTTCCTGTTCACCTTCTCGATAGAGGAGTTGATAGGTTTTACCATTGATTTCTTTGTAGGCTTCTTCTTTTTGCGAAGACATTCCAAAGATTCCTTTTCCTTCTGGGAACATGTCATAAATGGCAAAAATGCGTTTGGTTTCAGGATCTTGAGTCAGGGTCATATCGATATTCACTGGTGAACCGATTGATGGATCAGAAGCCTTTGGATTGTCACGTAGGTTGGTAATAGTTACTCGATCTCCCCAAGTTTTACCATTATCTTCACTGCGTCTGATGACCATGCCGATATCACCCCAGTCACTCGAATGGAGACGGCGTTCATCTGCACCAGCGATTAAAGTTCCTTTATCTGTCTTGAGCAGAGCTGGAATACGATAACTCTTGATTCCATCTTTATTTGGTTGGTTATGCATTCCGCCTTCAAAGACGTCTTCTTTCTCAGAGATTTTCGCACCTTCTGGAAGTTTCTTCTCCAAATCGCCTCTTTCAAATAGTTGACTCCGTGTTTGAACTTCATCTGGGCTTAAAGCACGATCATAGACAGTTAGGTTTCGAACTTGTAGATTTGATGCCCAAACTGTTTTATTGCCCCGTTTGGTTGCTCCAAGTTGAGCTTGATTAACATCTGGCATATTTTTGATGAAGTTACCAGATTTGAGACTAGTTCGAGATAAGACACCGTTCACATAGAGACGAACTCGACCATGAGGTAACTCTGCTGTCGGTTGTTCGACAGTAAAGGTCACAGAATTCCATTGTCCAGGGCGAACTTTCAAAGGAGCATCTGTATACTTATCATAGAACTGCTCTCCGTTAGCGCCACGCCCTTCAATAAGAGCTGTATTATCAAGGACCGACATAGTAAAGTACTCATTTTCCTTGGTGTCACTGGATACCGAGAAGAGATTGTAAAAGCGTGGAGCTGATGCATCTGGTTTGAACTCCATGTGAACTGTAGCATTTTTTAGTTGCTTTAGTTTATTTAGTTCACTTGATAAATCAACTCTCTGACCATTTGCTGCATTGGTTTCAACATCTTCTTTTTCAAGGACAGGATTAGCATTTTTTAAATCTCTTGAGTAATAGTCACGAGGAATAGCCCCCTGATCCTCTGATTCCTCTTCCTTATTTGCTTCTTCTGCAGGGGTTTCGGTAGAGGATGGGGTTTCTGATTCTGCACTCTCATTTTTTTTCAAATGGTCTTGGTCCACCTCAACGCCGTTGTCTTGAGCTGCTGCCAATTTACCAGCCAAATCCTTATCCAAGTGAGCAAGATCTCCCGAGGACACTTCTTTTGGCAATTCTGATAAACCTTGACCATGTTCGACAGTTTCTGTATTGGCTCCTGCTGCATTGGCTTGCTCTTGAGCTAAGACTGGATTTGCTCCAAATACTACTGTACCAATCACTACCGATGCCGCCCCGACTGCAAATTTTCGAATTCCGTATCGCTGTTTCCGATCTAAAGATTTGTAATTCATGTTTGTCCTTTCATTTTTCATAAAATAAAGCGCTTTCTTTTTTCTTTAAAAATTTTTATTGTCTCTTCAAGAGACAAGTTTTACAAGAAAGTATCCAACTTAATGAGAGCTCCCAATCCTCTCCCATTTCTGCTGAGCCATTCTTTAAGCGTCCAGCAGCCTTTTCCTCCTTTCACAAGTGACTTTTCCTTTATTATACAATAAAGTCTTATATTTATATCTATGTTCTCACAGAATAGATTTTACTTTTAAGAATATTTTAATATTTTAAATTATCTAAAAGTACTTTCAGGTTTTGGACATAAAAAAGAGAGCTCCTGGGCTCTCTCATTCATTATCTTACGTACTTAAAAGGAATCTCGCTGCCACAGAGCCAGTTATAAACTTGGTCATTGACAAAAACATTCATGGCTTCGTGAGCATACTCTGGCATGATGCGATAGGCTTTGTCACAGGTCAGACGGTTGTATATCGCAAACTGGGTAATAGGATAGCAAACATCGTCATCCAAGCCCGTAATCATCTTGACCTCACCTTGAATGCGATGGGCAAGATTTTTCACATCGATATAGGCAAGGGTCGCCATGATTTCCTCCTCTGTTTCATGGAAGGGATCGTGAAACTTGAAATATCGGAAAAGTTCATCATAGGCTTCGCTGGTATTGCCAATCTCAAGCACTCGTCTAAAATCAGACAAGAAAGGATAGATGGCAACTGTTTTCTGAATCCGAGGATTGAGCGCTGCTGCAACTAGGGCTAAAGCCCCACCTTGTGAGGCACCATAGCTGAAAAGCCGATTCTCATCTACCTGAGGCAGACTAGCAACAATTTCAACCAACTGGTAAATATCCAGATAGACATCCTTATAAAAGAGATGATCCCGACCTTCCACAGCACCACGGATGATGTGCCCCTTAACCGTATTTCCTAGTGGAGAGCGCAAGCCGTCTTGAGAATAGCCCGACTGACCACGAACGTCCATGGAAACAACACCGTAACCAGCCACAGTATAGGCCAGCATGTCAGCCCAGTCCCAGCCACGCCCCATATAACCATGAAAATGGAAGATTAGGGGAACTTTACCCTCACTCTTTGGAAGAACGACGCGTGCGTAGACCTTACCTTCATTGGTTCCTTCAAAAGTGAGCTCATAGCACTTGACTTGGGAAATATGGAAATCTCTTTCCTCCAACTGGTAGGCTGGAAGAGATGAAACTTTTTTGACCTCTTCATCCCAGAAAGCATCAAAATCTTCTGGAACCTCATCCCGTCCTAGATAGGTCTTGATTTCTTCTAACAAAGCTGGATTTTTCATAGCATGCTCCTTTAGTTTTGTAATCGCTATCATAACTCTAGCATATCTAGGAAAGCAATGCAAGAAAGAATGGTAAACAGAAAGTGATTTTAAATTCTCCTCCCTGAAACTGATCGTCTGAAAGTAGTTTTAAAATCTTAAACTTCTAATCTTCCGTTTTACATATGATCCTTCACAGCAACTGCTACCATTTTGGCTTTGGCACGGACTTTAGTAGCCACTGTCATCTCCATAGCAATAATTGCTTTTCTTTCCCCTAATTCCTCCAGAGTAGAAGTGACCACAATTTCATCTTCAATTGGACTAGGACTAAGGTAATCAATCTCCAAGTGAGCAGTAATAAAACGTCCTATCACAGTTGATTTCGTCAGTTCCAACCCTTTTTGATGATGGGCAAACCAAGCTGCTGAGGCCGTGCCATGGCAATCAAAAATAGTCGCTATCATTCCTCCAAAGACATTTGATGGAACTCCACCAGTATAAGCATTTTCAAGCTTTATCCGACTAATACAACTCTTTCCATCTATACTTGGATAGGTTTTTAAATGTAAGCCTAAATCATTCTTGGGACCACATCCCCAACAATGCTGAAATCGTTCTCCATACCTATCTTGGATAGCAATCGTTCTTGTTTCTAACATTCTTTTCACTCCTCTTTACTCATATGGGGCAATTATATCAAGCTTCAGTCAAAGAGTAAATAGGCTTGGAGACTAATATCTTTTTATCACTCGACTAAGTTTGATTTATAGTCGACTATTTTATAAAAATAAAAAGAGCGTTTCCGCTCTTTGGTTATCAATAGGTGCTAACTCCTTTCTCTAGTTTGACGGTTTGGAATTTCTTTTGGTAGGTTACTTTAATAGTCATGTGAGAATCCTCGTTTCTTTTTGATGACTCTAGTATAAGAACCAAATCTAAAAGCTAGCTTATAGATTTCTTAGAAAAGGCTTAATCCAGATGTTCTCTCTTTTCTAAGTGGAGAGCAATCATGCGCCACTCCGGATCCTCTTGCCAACCTTCTATCGAACTAATGTAGCTGGCAACCTTTCTGGCTTCTTCTAAAATCGGAAAATCTTCGATAATATCCGCTACTTGAAACTCTGGTAACCCAGACTGTCTGGTTCCAAAAATCTCACCAGAACCACGCATTTTCAAATCTTCCTCTGCAAGGACAAATCCATTAGTCGTTTCTGTCATGATGCGCATACGATCTTTCCCAGAATCCGTCTTGGGATTAGCCACAAGAACAGCATAGGACTGCTTGTCCCCCCGACCAACACGACCTCTGAGCTGGTGAAGCTGGCTGAGGCCGAAGCGATCGGCATCCATGATAATCATGACGGTCGCATTGGGAACATTAACCCCAACCTCGATAACCGTCGTCGAAACCAGAATATCCGTTTTTCTCTCTTTGAACTCCTGCATAATCTGGTCTTTTTCGTCACTCTTCATCTTGCCATGTAGGAGGGCTACTTCTGCCTTACCAGTAAAATGAGCCGTCAACTCTTCTGATAAGGCAATGGCATTTTTCAGATCCAGAGCTTCAGATTCCTCAATCAAGGGAGAGATGACGTAGGCTTGCGAACCTTTTTGGATTTCCCCCTCTAACCAAGTCAAGACCTGAGGCAACTGCTCATGCTTAATCCAGCGAGTCACAATAGGCTTCCGACCTGCTGGCATCTGGTCAATAATAGAAACATCCATATCGCCAAATGCTGTGATAGCCAGCGTCCGTGGAATGGGCGTCGCTGTCATCATGAGAACGTCAGGATTGTCCCCTTTTTCCCGTAAAATACGCCTTTGGCCCACACCAAAACGGTGCTGCTCATCGATGATAATCAAACCAAGACGAGCATAATCAACCCCATCCTGTATCAGAGCGTGGGTTCCGATAATAAAGTCAGCCTCACCCTTGGCAATGGTCTCTAAAACTTCTCTTTTTTCTGCAGCTTTTAAGGAACCTGTCAAGAGAGCGAGTTTCAAGTCTGGAAAAAGGTTCTGTAAACTCTCAAAGTGTTGCTCTGCTAGGATTTCTGTTGGCACCATGAGGGCTGCCTGGTAGCCAGCCGTCACCGCCGCAAACATGGCCAAACCAGCAACCACCGTTTTTCCGCTCCCCACATCTCCTTGCAGGAGACGATTCATGTGGTGGTCGGACTCCATGTCGGTCAAAATTTCCTGCAAACTCTTTTCTTGAGCTTGGGTCAGGTCAAAAGGCAGACTTTCTTTAACAGCCGATACTTTTTCCTGGGACCAATTCAGAACCAGACCACTTCCCTGAACTCTATTTTCAGACTTGAGTGACTGCAACTGCATCTGAAAATAAAAGAGTTCTTCAAACTTGATCCGGCGAAGGGCCTGCTTGTATTCTGCTAAATCCTTAGGAAAATGCATAGCGCGAACAGCCTGGCAACGGGACATGAGTTTGTATTTATCCAGCAAAGACTGGGGAAGATTTTCTTCAATCAAGAGGTCTAACCCCTGATCAAAGGCCGTTTTGATGACCTTGACCAGACTGGCCTGACTGATTCCTTGAGCCAGACGATAAACAGGTTGGAGGTCATCTTCCACCTGAGCTAGGACCTTCATCCCAGTCAAACTGGCCTTGGCACGGTCCCACTTCCCAAAGACAGCAAGAGTTGCTCCCAATTCTATCTTATCAGCCAGATAGGGTTGGTTAAAAAAATTCACCGCAAAAACGACTTCTCCCTGCTTGAGGCTAAAACGCAGGCGATTGCGCTTGAAACCATAATACTGTACACTAGCAGGTGTCACGACTTGACCAGACAGAACCGCCTTTTCGCCATCTTCCAGATCTAGGACCTGCTTGGTTTTGAAATCTTCATAACGGAAAGGAAAGTAGAGCAAGAGGTCTTGCAAGTTTTCAATTCCTAGTTTGGCGTATTTCTCTGCTGACTTTGGTCCCACGCCAGGCAAGACATGCAAGGGTTGATGTAGATTCATGCTCCACTCCTTTCTTTTTTAATAATATTCTCGAGGAATGCGATCGCTGAGGAGGCAAACCACCTCATAGTTAATAGTTCCACGATAGGTCGCTACCTGAGTAGCTGTGATTTCCTTGTCCCCGTTAGTGCCGATCAGTGTTACTTTTGTTCCGAGCGGATAAATCTTAGGCAAGCGAATGGTGATTTGGTCCATAGAAACCCGTCCGACGATTGGGCAAGCTTGTCCATCTACCAAGACAGTGAAATTTTGCATATCTCGTGTCCAACCATCCGCATAACCGATTGGCACGGTCGCGATGACTTGCTCGCTATCCGCCTGATAGGTGGCTCCATAGCCCATGCAAGCTCCAGCTGGCACTGTCTTGACATGGACCAGAGCAGACTCCAAACTCAAGGCTGGTGTCAAGTCATAAGGCAAGTCTAAGACATCTCCACTTGGATTGAGACCATACATGGAATCTCCCATACGGACCGCATTGAAAATAGTTTCAGCATGCCAGAGGGTCGTTGCTGAGTTGCTGGCATGAACCAGCTCTGGAACTTCCTTCATACTTGCCAAAATAGCTTTAAATCGTTCTAACTGGGCATTAAAATAAGTATCTGATTCCTCATCTGCAGTAGCAAAGTGGGTAAAAATCCCCTCAACACGCGCACCATGTTGTTTGAGCAAGTCTTGAGCCTGCTCAGCCTCACTGGCCTCTCTAAAACCAATCCGTCCCATTCCTGAGTCAATCTTGAGGTGAACTGTTAAGCCTGCTAGGTCATTCTCCCTAGATAAGAGAGCTTGAATCCACTCCAACCCTGCCACTGTCAAGGTGATGTCGTATTCTTTAGCTAGGGAAACAGCTTCTAGCTCAGAAACTCCTAAGATGAGGATTTTCTTGTTTATACCTGCTTGACGCAACTCGATAGCTTCATCGATATTGGAAACGCAAAATCCATCAACAACATCCTGGATCGCCGTTGCAACAGCTACCGCCCCATGTCCATAAGCATTAGCCTTGACTACTGCAAATTTGAGCGTACCATTAGGGATATGACTTCCCATTTGTTGTATATTTTGTCGAATAGCTCCCAAACGAATCAGAGCCTTGGTTGGTCTATGTAGACTAGCTTTCATGATTTTCCTCCAAAATGACACTGGCTGTCACAAACTGATCTGTATGGCTGATCGACAGCCAAATCTTTCCTGAAAATGGTGCCTGACTAAAATAAGGCGCCCCTCTTTCATTGTTCAAGACTTCCAAATCCTGAAAGGTCAGTTTGCCAATTCCTGTCCCCATAGCCTTGGAAAAGGCCTCCTTAGCCGACCAGCGGCCTGCCAAGTATTCAATCTGTCTGCGCCCTTTAAGACTGGCAAAACACTCCATTTCTTTAGGTGTCAGCACGCGCTTAGCAAAGCCCTCACGTCGTGTAACTGCGTTTTCTATCGAAGCTAATTCTTCGATATCAATTCCGTGTCCAACTATCATACTCACAAAAGGAGTTGAGATTCCCCCAACTCCATCCTTTTCACTTATTTTGTTAAGGTAGTATAAATTTCGTCTACCAAGGCTACTGTATTTTTCCAACCTAGACAAGGGTCAGTTATGGAGCAGCCAAAGACCTCTGGTTGATTTTGGCGGCCATCTGCTAGGTATGATTCGATCATAAAGCCTCGAACCGTCTTTTTAATCTTTTCATTCCAATCACGATTCAGCAAGGCTTGACGAACAATGCGAATTTGTTCCATATACTGCTTGCCTGAATTGTCATGATTGGTATCGATGATAATGAAGGGATTTTCAAGTCCCATGGTCTCATAGCGATTGATGGCATTTAAGAGGGTTTCATAATAGAAATTGGGTTCATTTTTACCATATTCGTTCATGGCGCCACGAAGGATAACGTGGGCCAAGGGATTTCCTGAAGTTTCCACTTCTTGGCCATGGTAAAGGAAGGTTTGCTTGTTTTGAGCCGCATAGATGGCATTAAACATGACCCCGAGGTTCCCAGATGTTGGATTTTTCATCCCAACTGGAGCATCAATCCCAGAGGCTACAAAGCGGTGTTCTTGGTCTTCCACGGAACGAGCCCCAACAGCATGGTAGCTGACCAGGTCATCAACCAAAACGAGATTTGACGGATAGAGCATCTCATCAGCTGTTGTCAATCCAGTCTCCGTAATCACACGGTAGTGCAGTTGACGAACGGCTTGCAAGCCATTAATCAAGCTTGGAGCTTTCGAAGTATCGGGCTGATGAACCAAACCCTTATAGCCATCTCCATTGGTACGAGGTTTAGCTGTATAAACACGCATCACGATAAAGATTTTATCCGCAACTTTTTTCTGCAAGTCTGCTAAGCGGCGAGCATATTCGAGTACTGCTTCTTCATTGTCCGAAGAGCAAGGCCCCATCACCAAAAGGATTCGGTCGTCCTCACCCGAAATGATGGCTGCCAACTCTCTATCACGGGCTTCTTTTTTTCGCAAGGCTTCAGGTGACAACTGGGTCTCAGCCTTGATTGCTTCAATATCAATTTCTTGACCTTTTTCGATAAATGCCATCTTACTCTCCTAGCGTTTGGTAAATTTCGCGAACAAGTGCTTCTGTGTTGTCCCAGCCTAGACACGGATCTGTAATGGACTTACCAAAAACTTCAGGTTCATTTTGACGTCCATCTTCTAGATAGGACTCAATCATAAAACCACGAACGTATTTCTTGATTTTCTCATTCCAGTCACGGTTAATCAAGGTCTGACGAACGATACGGATTTGATCCATGTACTGCTTGCCTGAATTGTCATGATTGGTATCAATGATGATAAAGGGATTTTCTAAGCCCATCTTTTCATACTGGGCAATGGTATCCATCAAATTGTCATAGTAGTAGTTAGGAATATTTTTCCCGTATTCATTCAAGGCACCGCGAAGAATTGCGTGGGACAATGGATTCCCCGTTGTTTCCACCTCTTTACCGAGGAAGAGGAAACTCTGTTTATTTTGCGCTGCATAAATCCCGTTAAACATAACATTGAGATTTCCAGATGTGGGATTTTTGAATCCTGTTGAGAAATCTGCTCCGCTCGCTACAAAACGGTGCTGTTGATCCTCTACAGAACGAGCTCCAACAGCCATATAAGAAATCAAATCATCCACCAGCGGAAGATTTTCAGGATAAAGCATCTCATCCGCTGTTGTCATGCCAGTCTCAGAAATAACGCGGTAATGTAAATGACGAACAGCCTTGATTCCATTGATCAAGCTAGGTGCTTCTTTAGCATTTGGTTGATGAATCAAGCCCTTATAGCCGTCTCCATTGGTACGAGGTTTAGCCGTATAGACACGCATGACCATAAAAATACGATCTTTGACCTCTTCTTGCAAAGTAGATAGACGTTTGGCATACTCGAGAACCGCTTCTTCATTATCAGATGAACATGGTCCAATCACCAAGAGAATACGCTGATCTTCCCCACGGATGATGGTTTCCAATTCCTGATCACGTTGGTTTTTTCTCGCAAGAGCCGCCCCCTCTAATTTAGACAAGGCGCGAACTTCTTCGATGTTAATTTTAGGACTTTTAGCTGTAAATACCATGATTCATCTCCTTATAAAGCAAACGGACACCAAGCAAAAAATGATTTTTACCAGGTATCCGCCTGTATCTTATCTCATATTATTGTCTCTTACCATGACAGTTCTTGAATTTCTTACCAGAGCCACATGGGCACTGATCATTTCGTCCAATTTGGCTCAAGTCCACATCTTTTGGAAGCTGAGTCTGCTGCGCTGCGATATTACGAGTCGCAGTTGTACTGATATTGTGTTCAGTTTGAGGACGTTCCTGTTCGTGGATTTGTGCTTTCATCATCAAGCGGGTCACATCAAATTCAATTGATCCAATCATGTCATTAAACATGCGGAAACCTTCTGCTTGATATTCTACAACAGGGTTGTTTTGGGCATATCCACGAAGACCAACAGCATTTCGTAACTGGTCAAGGGCGTCGATATGGTCTGTCCACTTGTTGTCTACAACACGTAGGATCAAGACCTTCTGGAACTCTTTCACTGCTTCTTCATCACGAAGTTTGGCAACTTGGCTATCATAAACTTTCAAGGCACGTTGGAAAAGTTCATCTTTGATGGCCTGATCTGACAGACCTGCAAGATCTGAACGGCTGATTGAATCTTCTGGAAGCAAGTTATATTTAGCAAAGTTCAAGATTGCTTCCAGTTTTTCATCTTCCTTAGAACGTGCATGTGCATCCACGATACGTCCAATTGTACGACGGATCATAGCATGGATTTCTGGTGCCAAGTCACGATCTGCAGTAATGACATCATAACGTTGTGCATAGATGATCTCACGTTGTTCACGCATAACATCATCGTATTGAAGGACTTGCTTACGAGTGTCGTAGTTGTTTCCTTCGACACGTTTTTGAGCTGCTTCCACTTGACGCGTTAACATGCGAGATTCGATGGCTTCATCAGACATGTTAAGACGTTCAAAGACACCTTTCAAACGTTCTGAACCGAAACGTTTCATCAAATCATCTTCAAGAGACAAGTAGAATTGTGACTCACCTGGGTCCCCTTGACGCCCTGAACGTCCACGAAGCTGATTATCAATACGGCGACTTTCGTGACGTTCTGTACCAATGACGCAAAGTCCACCAAGTTCACGAACCCCTTCACCAAGCTTAATATCGGTACCACGACCGGCCATGTTGGTTGCGATAGTAACTGCGCCACGCTGACCAGCGTTCATGATGATTTGCGCTTCTCTGTAGTGGTTCTTCGCATTCAAGACTTCGTGAGGAACACCTGCCTCTACCAGTTTCTTAGAAAGAAAGTCACTCGTTTCAACTGCAACTGTACCTACCAAGACCGGCTGACCTTTTTGGTGACGAGCTTTTACATCTTCAACTACAGCCTTAAATTTCGCATCAAGACTGGCATAGAGAAGGTCTGAGTGGTCGATACGTTGGATTGGACGGTTGGTTGGGATTGGGATAACACGAATGTTGTAAATTTCGCGGAATTCTTCTTCTTCTGTTTTACCAGTACCTGTCATACCTGCCAATTTCTTATACATACGGAAGAGGTTTTGGTAGGTGATAGAAGCTGAAGTCTTAGTCTCATCTTGGATTGGCACACCTTCTTTGGCTTCAATCGCTTGGTGCAAGCCGTCAGAGTAACGACGACCTTCCATGGTACGACCTGTAAATTGGTCGACGATCAAGATTTCTTGTTCTTCACTAACCACATAGTCGATATCAAGAATCATGATATAGTTGGCACGGAGGGCATTATCGATAAAGTGGGTAAGAGCTACGTTTTCGACATCATAGAGATTTTCCAGTTTGAAATAGCTCTCAGCCTTGTCAATCCCAGAATCAGACAAACCAATCGTCTTAGACTGAATGTCAATAATATAGTCATCCTTATCCAAAGACTTCACAAAATGATCCGCCATATGGTAGAGTTGGCTAGTCTCAACTGCATTGGCACCTGAAACGATCAAAGGAGTACGGGCTTCATCGATCAAGATCGAGTCAACCTCATCGACCAAGGCATAGTTAAGCGGACGCTGTACCATGTTTTCTGCACGAACGACCATATTGTCACGAAGGTAGTCGAAACCAATCTCTGAGTTGGTTGAGTAGGTAATATCACAGAGATACGCTTCTTTTTTCTCCATTGGAGATTTGGCTGCTAAATTAATCCCTACTGACAGACCGAGCCATGAGTACAATTCACCCATCTCAGTCGCGTCACGTTCTGTCAGGTATTCGTTGACAGTAACTACGTGAACCCCTTTACCTGCAAGGGCATTGAGGTACACCGGCATGGTCGCCGTCAAGGTTTTCCCTTCACCAGTACGCATCTCTGGAACGTCACCATGGTGAAGAACAATCCCACCCATGACCTGAACTTTATAAGGGAAAAGCCCAAGGACACGTTTTGCTGCTTCACGGACTACCGCAAAAGCCTCATATAACAGCGAATCAAGTGATTCCCCCTTATTGTAGCGTTCTTTAAATTCGTCAGTTTTTGCTTTTAGTTCTTCGTCCGACATTGCGGCCATTTGGCTCTCATAGTTAAGAACCTTATCAGCCATCTTTTCTAGACGACGAAGTTCTCCTTTATCATTTTCGATAATTGTTTTTAAAATATTAGCCATGATTTTCCTTACTTTAGATTCTGAATATTTTAGAATGTTCTTTTCATTTTAGCATATTTACTATTATTTTTCAAGAAAGAATCCTTGTTTTACAAGGGGAAAAAAGGGCTAGAAGCTAGTCTAGTCCATCATTATTTTATGTTTAATTTCCTAAAAACACTGGCAATATACCAAAAGACCAAAAGAGATTAATCCAGAAGGCCAAGCAAAAGATGATACCAAAGATGAGAAGACTGATTTTTTTAATCAGCACCGAGTATAGGATAGATAAAACACCAAAGACCACGAAGAGTTTTTTCATAACGAAATAATATACTGAAACTCCTCCTATTTGCCAATCCCAAGGAAGAAAGAACATGAGAAACCAGAGAAAGCAAATCGTAAGAATATATCTCTTGTAGTGCGCTTCAAGAAAGGCTTTTGTTTTCTCCATAGCAGACCTCCATTTCAGTCACTGTCTCTTCCCATTTATTATACCAAAAAAACCTGGAAAAGGCTTTCCAGGTTTGAGTTTGAAATCACTAGTCATACTAGAGAAATCCCTTTATTCATAGTCGATTCACTTTATTGACTTGATGAAGAGGTTCCAAAATCAACCTTAGGAACTGTCTTGGCTTCTTCTGTTTCCTTGAAGGTTTCAGCTTCTTTAAAGTTCATCATATTTGCAAAGAGCACCGTTGGAAAACTTCTCAACTTTTGATTGTACTCGGCTGCGACCTTGTTATAATCCTTACGTGCTACAAAGATACGATTTTCACTTCCTGAAAGTTCCACCATCAGTTGCTCAACATTTTGATTGCTCTTGAGTTCTGGATAATTCTCCGTCAAAGAAATCAAACGGGAAAGAGCAGAGCTCAGCTCTCCCTGAGCCTTTTGGTTTTCTTCCGATGTTACTGAGCTACTGCCGATTTTAGCTCTAGCATCCGCAATCTTGGTAAAGACTTCGGTTTCATGATTCATTTGTCCTTTAACGGACTCCACCAAGTTACCAATTAGGTCCGAACGACGTTGGAGGGCTGTAGAGACATCGGCCTGTGCCTGCTCCACTTTAGTCTGTTCACCAACCAGACCATTATAGGTCGTCACTGGGGAACAACTTCCCAGAACTAGTAGTCCAAAGAAAATCGCCACTATATAGAGAATTACTTTATTTTGTTTCATATCAAAACCTTAACACTTTCTTTTATCAACTTTTCTGAGAAAATACTCAGATTTTAAATCAATTTTCCAAACTTTGTTTTTATTTTTAATTAAGGAGTGAACTGTTGCAAAGGAGTCACCTTACTGCATGGAGAAATTGGTTTGAGCAATATATGATCACTCACCAGTCATCAGACGAACCACCGCCATCAAAGCCACCGCCGTCCCAGCCTCCAGATGAGTCGGAGCCTGAGTCAGACCAAGAGGATCCTGAATCTGATGAGTCACCGCCCCACCAGCCACCGCCAGAATCATCGCCATGTGAACCTCCACCACGACCTCCAGATATAAATCCGATAATCATCACGATGAAGTAAATGAGAACTCCAAATACGATAACTCCGTCGCTCGAACTGCTTTTTCGATGACGTCTCGAAGAACTCCTCTCACCAGCATACCTTTCAAGTTCCCTTAAGCGACTAGAGTTGGTGGTATAGTCGTAACTACTTTTAGAACTTGAAGCAGGCGTACTCGATCCACTATAAAACATGTAGTTGAGATTGTTTGCTATAGAAAGAACTCCATTACTGTAGTCTCCCTTTTGAAAGTAAGGTCGTGCTGTTTTCAAAAATCTATTGGTCTGATAGTCAGTGATCTTACCGGCCACATTATTACTGGTTTCAATCCGTGATTTTCTATCTTGGACTGCTACCACAATCAAGACACCGTGATTGTCTCCCGAGTAGCCAATTTTCCAAGCCCTAGCTGTTTCATTGGCTACAGTCTCGATTGTTTCTCCATCTAGGCTTTTCACAACGTAAACACCCATCTGGAATTTTTCTGATTTTTTACTATTTACATTATTCAATTCCCGAATCTGACTTATAGTCTCATCCGTTAAATAATGATCCGGGTCATAGATCCCGTACTCAGGTTTTTCAGGTGCTGTGAATGCTGACAAGAAGAGAAAGACCATCAGCAACCCAAGCAAGCGAACCAACAAACTATGTTTAAATAATCTGCTTTTTTTCATAATAACCTCCCTGATAAAGGAAAATTGATTTAAGGAATTATAGCATTTTGATTTTTACAAAAAAAGTGCATTTTCATTACAAATAGATTAGAAAAGCTAGGAAAATGATTGAAATTTGATGACAGATTCTCCTCCAATTTGGCAGGTTCTTTTCTCCCCTTTTAGATAGAAAAAAGAAGACTATGAAGTCTTCTTTCAATTTATTTTTATAGGAAAACAAGCAAGACTTACTTGCGTTTTCTTGCGATCAAATGAATCGGTGTTCCTTCAAAGACAAAGGCCTTGCGGATTTGATTTTCCAAGAAACGCAGGTAAGAGAAGTGCATGAGTTCTTCTTCATTGACAAAGATGACAAAGGTTGGTGGCTTGGTTGCTACTTGGGTTGCGTAGAAAATCTTGAGGCGTTTTCCTTTGTCTGTCGGTGTTGGATTGATAGCAATGGCATCCATAATGACATCGTTCAAGACTGCTGATGGGATACGTGTGTTTTGACTCTCGCTAATTTGCTTGATCATCTCAGGCAGTTTATGGAGACGTTGCTTGGTAAGAGCTGAAACAAAGACAATCGGCGCATAAGGCAGATATTGGAACTGCTCACGGATATCCTCTTCCCAGTTCTTCATGGTGTGGTTGTCTTTCTCAAGAGTATCCCACTTGTTGACCACGATGATCATTCCTTTACCCGCTTCATGGGCAAAACCTGCGATACGTTTGTCGTACTCACGAATACCTTCTTCGGCATTAAGGACCATCAAGACCACATCTGAACGGTCAATGGCACGCATGGCACGCATAACAGAGTATTTTTCTGTATTCTCGTAGACTTTACCAGACTTACGCATACCAGCTGTATCAATCATGGTAAACTCTTGTCCATCAGCATCAGTAAAATGGGTATCAATGGCATCGCGCGTTGTTCCAGCTACTGGACTAGCAATCACGCGGTCCTCTCCCAAAATGGCGTTGATCAAACTTGATTTCCCAACGTTTGGACGGCCAATTAAGCTGAATTTAATGACATCTGGATTGTCTTCTTCGACTTCATGTGGTAGATTTTCCACGATGGCATCCAGTACATCACCCGTACCGATACCGTGTACAGACGAGATTGGTAGAGGTTCGCCCAAACCAAGAGCGTAGAAATCATAGATATCATTTCGCATCTCCGGATTGTCAACCTTGTTAACTGCTAAGATAACAGGCTTATGGGTTTTATAGAGTTTGCGAGCTACGTACTCGTCTGCATCTGTAATGCCTTCTTTACCAGACACCACAAAAACAATGACATCTGCTTCTTCCATGGCAATTTCTGCCTGGTGTTTGATTTGCTCCATGAAAGGAGCATCGACGTCGTCAATCCCTCCAGTATCAATCATACTGAAAGAACGGTTGAGCCACTCACCCGTTGCATAGATACGGTCACGTGTCACACCCTCGACATCTTCTACGATTGAGATTCGCTCACCAGCGATTCGGTTAAATAGGGTTGATTTCCCAACATTGGGACGTCCTACAATGGCAACAGTTGGTAAGGCCATGTTTTCTCACTTTCTACAATAACTTTTTCTGTTCTAGATTCTTCCGAGTTGAACTAGGTTCGGCTTGACCAAACTGCTCTGCCAAACGTTGACTCCAAGAGGTCGTCGCACGCGCACCAGCATAGTCTGCCTGCACTTGGTCATAGTTCGAAATCGCTTCAACTGGCTGTTCTTGGTATTCTTCTTCAAATACCACTTGGTTCAAAGGCAGTCTTGGTTTGACATCATGTTGTTGATTTGGCACACCGAGTGCAATCCCAAAGACAGGGTAGGTATAGTCAGGCAAATTAAAAAGCTCTGCCACTTCTTCTGACTTGTAACGGACCAAACCGATAATCACACCACCATATCCCAGACTCTCAGCAGCAAGCAAGGTATTTTGCCCAGCAAGCGCAGCATCCACAGAGGTGATGAGGAGACCTTCCACTCCTTGGGGTTGGAAAGTATCTGTATGGAGGCTTACTCCCTTTTCAGCTCGGTTCAAGTCACCGACAAAAAGCAAAAAGGCTGCTGACTGGCGAATGGCTTCCTGAGGAACCAGTTCGTATAGGGCATCTTTCTTCTCTTGACTGCGCACAAGAATCACCGAGTAAGATTGGAAATTTTTCCAAGAAGACGCCATTTGAGCAGCAGTCAAGATTTCATTTAAGTGTTCTTGAGGAATCTCTTGCTCCTTAAAGCGACGAACTGAAGTATGAGCTTTCATCAGTTTAATAGTTTCTGTCATCGGCGATTTTCTCCTTCTAGTCTTGTCTCCTCAGCCAAATAACGAATCCGTTCCATGACCCGTCTAGCTTCCCAAGTCTCGTCATTTCCATTCTTTCCTTTGGCAAAATGTTTTTCCAAATCTTGGAAATTAAAGTTGGAAGTAAAGAAGGTCGGCAAATCTTCCTGCATGCGGTACTGGAGAATGACTTGGAGAATCTCATCACGCACCCAAGGGGTAGACTGTTCTGCACCAATATCATCCAAGACCAAGACTTCTGCTAACTTGATGTCATCCACCAAGGTCTTCACAGATCCTTCACCGATGGCATTTTTTACATCAATGACAAAACTTGGATAGTGGAGAATGGTTGTTGAAGCACCACGTTTTTCAGATAAGTCGTGAGCCAGGGCTGCCATCATGAAACTCTTACCGACACCAAAATCTCCGTAAAGATAGAGACCTTTTCGGATACTTGGGTAAAGGTCAACAAAGGCATAGAGTCTTTCAAAAATAGGCAAACGTCCTAAGTCATCTAGGTCAATCTGAGCCAATTTCGCTTTCTTGAGACTTGCTGGTAGATTGATCAACTTGAGACGATTCTTGATGGCCGCTTCTTTTTCAGCCGCGATTAGTTCTGGTGTTTCCTCATAAGATACATCCGCGTAGCCATGATTCATGACCAAGATAGGCTTGTAGCCACGAGCTATATAGTCAGCATCCCCACGAAGAAACTTATCCCGTTCTGTGATATATTGGTTGAACTTGGAGATGCTACGATTTAACTCCTCTTGGCTGAGGGATTCTTTCTGGATAAAAGCCGCTACATCGGGGTCCTTCATGATCTGCTGGACCAAGTCCTGATACTGAAAACGACTTGTCTGACGTTTGATTACATCACCAACACTTTCCATCTAGTCTCCTCCTTCTTCTAATCGGGCTAACATTTCTTGTTTTTTGCGTTCTAGTTCCAGACGAGTTTCCTCACTGGTTTGATTCTTGTATTCTGGATTACTCCACTTAGGAACATTTGTCTTAGTTGAGCTGGCCTTGTTTTTCTGTTCCTCTTGCCCTTTTTGCTGATGCTCTCGAATCCGAAGCACGGCTTCCTCAGCTGTCCGAATCTTGAGATAGGCATAGTCGTTGGCGACTTTCATAGCATATTTTTCATTGACATTGGCCGAATCAACCCTGTTAAAGGTTAAAAGTAAGACGATATTGATGACTTCATCCAACAAGCCTAAAGACGCCATCTGATGAAGGAGTTCTCTTTCACTTTGGGTGATGTTTCCTTTACGTGTTTGTTTGATTTCGGCTAAAAATTCCAGGGGAGTTTTATTTTTGGCTTCCCTGATAATGGTCATTTCTTTTGGGCTAAAGTCAGAAGATGCTGGTTTTTGCGCTATCTTTTCACGCATGCGTTTGACTGAAATAACCTGAGCCACTGTAGTCGCCTTGGCTAATTGATAGGTTTCAAACCAGGTCCATTTTTTTTCATCTGCAATGGCAAACAATTCCAAAACATCTGCTTGCTCATTTTCAAAACGCAAGCCATCTCGAGCCATCAGGCGCTGGAAATGTTCCAAGTCAAAATCATTTTTTAACTTGCTTTTAGACTCGCTTGGGGTCACTTCTTCAGTCAGGGTCGGAAAGACTTGGCTCAAAGAAACAGAAAGTGCTTCTCCCTCACTTGGAGCCTGCTTCATAGCAGAAACAGCTGTATCCCCAATCTTTTTCTCTAATAATCTGCTATAGACAGAATGACTTAGAAATTCCTGACTGGAAAGGGGAGAATGAAGCTGCAATTCATAGACTTCCCCCTTCTGGTAAAGAGTCAACAAGTCCAAAGCAGATAAGATTTTAAAAGACTGGAGGAGCGTATTCATCCCGAAATTCAAATGATTAAGAATATTGGCAAAAAGGTGTTCCTTTTGCCCACCATCCCAAAAGGTAATGGCGTATAGATAGAGGCTCAGTGCCTCCTGACCGATAATCGGGAGGTAGCACTGCACCAGAGAAGAGGTATCTTGCGACACCCGATTATTCTTTAGAAAAGAAAAACGGTCATTTGGCTTCATCTATTTTTCCTTTTTCTTTTTTGAGGACTGGGTGATCTGCTGGAGCAGACTCTCCAACTCACTAACATCCTTAAAGCTACGGTAAACACTGGCAAAACGAACATAGGTAATCTCATCCAGTTCTGCCAATTCCTCCATGACTAAGGCTCCAATGTATTCACTTTGGATCTCATTCTCACTGCGACTACGGAGTTTTTGCTCAATACGATTGACCACCATGTTGATTTCATCACTTGACACAGGACGCTTCTGGGCTGAGCGGATAATCCCATTAAAGATTTTATCTCTCGAAAATTGTTCTCGCGTACCGTCTTTTTTGACGACAACCAGCGTTCTTTCTTCTACTCGTTCATAGGTTGTAAAACGATGCTGGCACTCGTCGCACTCACGTCTTCGACGGATGGTGTTTCCTTCTTCGGCTTGTCGACTATCAACAACACTAGACTTGGTAGCCCCACATTTTGGACAACGCATGCATTTCCCTCCTTGTCGTTTTCTTTTCATTATACCATTTTTTGAGCAATTCCCAAAACAATTCTTATTTTTACTTGACAAGTTTTTTGTTTTATTGTATTATTTGATTAGAACAATAAAGATAAAGAAAGGAGACTATGATGTCCTGGTCATTTGATAATACAAAACCCATTTATTTACAGATTATGGAAAAAATTAAACTACAGATTGTTTCCCATGAACTGGAACCCAATCAACAGCTCCCTACCGTGAGAGATTTGGCGAGCGAGGCTGGGGTCAATCCTAATACCATTCAGCGCGCCTTGTCTGACCTCGAACGTGAAGGATTTGTATACAGCAAACGGACAACTGGTCGTTTTGTCACCGAGGATTTGGACCTCATCCTTCAGTCCCGCAAACAACTTTCCGAGGAGCAACTGCAACACTTCGTCTCTTGCATGCTTCAATTTGGCTACAAAGAAGAAGAACTGCCAAATGTATTAAGCGACTATATTAAAGGAGTTTAAGACTATGACACTACTAGCACTTGAAAATGTATCAAAATCATATGGAGCAACTGCGGCACTTGACAATATCTCACTAGAGATCTCAGCCGGAAAGATTGTCGGGCTCCTCGGGCCAAACGGTTCTGGGAAAACAACCTTGATCAAACTGATCAATGGCCTCCTTCAACCAAATAAAGGACGTGTCCTCATTAACGGACAGGATCCAAGTCCTGCTACCAAGGCGATTGTCTCTTATCTACCAGACACAACTTATCTCAATGAGCAAATGAAGGTTAAAGAAGCCCTGACTTACTTTAAAACCTTCTATCAAGATTTCAATCTTGAACGCGCCCAACATCTGCTTGCAGACCTTGGCATTGATGAAAATAGTCGCTTAAAGAAATTATCAAAAGGAAACAAGGAAAAGGTCCAACTAATCCTCGTTATGAGCCGTGAAGCCCGCCTCTACGTTCTGGACGAACCAATCGGAGGTGTGGATCCAGCTGCTCGTGATTATATCCTCAATACCATCATCAACAACTATTCCCCAACTTCTACGGTCCTGATTTCAACCCACTTGATTTCAGATATTGAGCCAATCTTGGATGAGATTATCTTCCTCAAAGACGGAAAAGTCGTTCGCCAAGGAAATGTTGATGATATTCGTTACGAGTCAGGTGAATCAATTGACCAGCTCTTCCGCCAGGAATTTAAAGCCTAAGCAAAGGAGATTATTATGTTTTGGAATCTAGTTCGTTATGAATTTAAAAATGTCAATAAATGGTATTTAGCGCTCTATGGAGCTGTGCTTGCAATTTCAGTTTTGATTGGAGCTTTTCTTGGTAGCCTTAGCCAGAGTTACAATTCTAACAATGCTGTTTATTTCATCTTCTTTTTGGTACTAGTCTTTGGAGGACTCAGCGTCACTCTTTGGATTGCAACAATCTTTTTAATCATCCGAAGATTCAAGGGGAGTGTTTATGACCGCCAAGGGTATTTGACCCTGACCTTGCCTGTCTCTGAGCACCAAATCATCATCGCAAAACTTTTAGGTGGTCTTGTCTGGTCCATCTTAAGCTATATCGTCTTTATCTTGAGTGTACTGATTATCTTCTTCTTAACACCGATAGAAAAAGACTTCACTTACCTCTATAACTTCATTTCCCCTTACCTCAGCTACGGTTGGCTCTATGCCCTGTCTCTTCTAGCAGGTTCGATTACATGGATCTTGTCCATTTACCTCGCAATCTCAATCGGGCAACTCTTTAATGAGTATCGAACAGCTATGGGAATTCTAGCCTATATCGTCATTGCCATCGTCATTGGTTATGTTTCTCTCTTTTTCCGAATTGAAAATAACTTTAACATGATGATTGGTACAGAAATTCTGCGCGATCTCTTTCTATCAGTTATCTACTATCTCGGTACTTATTACATCTTGAAAAACAAGGTTAATTTGCAATAAAAAATGCCCAGCTAGAAAGCTGGGTTTTTCTTTAACTCAATATCAAACTGGCTACAATAGGGCTGACAAAGACATAGAGAATACCGGTAACACCGATAGCCAAGCCACCCATGGCTCCTGCTACAGAACCGTATCGAAAGGCCGTTCCCGTTCCAACTGCGTGACCTGTTCCTCCAAGAGAAAGTCCGACAGCCACTGGATCATCAATCTTCAACCACTTCAAAAGGGTTGGTCCAATAACACTGGTTAAAATCCCAGTTGCCACTACGACGACCAAGGTCACAGTCGTCAACCCCTGCAATTTTTCTGTAATTCCCACTGCCATGGCGGTTGTCACTGACTTTGGAAAGAGAGAAATGGCTAGGAAAAAGTCCATGCCAAAGATTTTCGCAACTATGGCAGTGAAGCTAGTATTGACAACGACTGCTAGCAGACTACCAAAGAGAATACTCCGTGCATGGTGCTTCATCAAGTGAAAGCTCTTATAAAGCGGAATCCCTAGAGCCACTGTCGATGGGACTATCAAATTGTTCAGATAAACCCCACCTTGGTAGTAATCCTGGTAAGAAATACCCGTCGCCTTAAGAAGGATGATAATGAAAATTGCCGATAAAAGCAAAGGTGTTGTCAAAGGATGGGGAAAACGTCTGTAAATCAACATCCCCACTAGATAAGCAAGGATAGACAAGGCAAGCCCAAACAGGGGATTGGAAACAAATTCACTCATTTGGCATCTCCTTTCTCATAATCTCCCTCAAATCGTCTCTTGATGAACTGAACTACCACTGCTATGAGGATAATATTGATGACAGCCGCAAAAAAGACAATCAAGACGATGGGCAAGAGATAGGGAGCAATCACATCAAACTTTTCCATGATTCCCACCGCTGGCGGCAAAAAGAGAATGGTCATATTGGCCAGCAGAAAATTCCCCACCATGTTGACATGCCTGGTCCTTAACCACTTGAACTGCAGGGCTAGAAAGAGAATCATCAAGCCGATAATACTGCCTGGGATGGGCAGATGAAAGAAACTGGAGATTCCCTCACCGATCAATGAAATCACAAAGAGAATCATTAATTGAACATATAATTTCATTCTAAACTCCACGAAATAGACTTCTTGCATACCAGTTTACTCTTTTTTCAGAAAATTTCAAGGAAATATCGAAATTCTTCTTTCTTGCAAAGATTAGTTAAAAGTAGTATAATCATTGCATGCGCAATCATCTTGTGTTATAAAGATAATCAGTAATGATTTTGTGATTTTTACTTTGAAAAGAAAGGAGAAAGCAATGACCTACTTAGAAAAATGGTTTGACTACAATCGCCGTCAAAAAGAAATGGAAGCCTTGTTGGAAGAAACTATTGCTCAGCAGAGTGAACAAAGGCTGAACTTGAAAGAGTTTTACCTGCTCTACTATCTGAATCTAGCCCAAGAAAAATCTCTACGACAAATTGACCTGCCAGATAAGCTCCATCTCAGCCCAAGCGCTGTTTCTCGAATGGTGGCTAGATTAGAAGAGAAAAACTGCGGTTTGCTTAGTCGCAGATGTTGCGATCAGGATAGACGGGCCAGTTTTATCTGTCTGACTGACGAGGGACAAACAACCCTGGCTTATCTACAAAAGGCCGTCGAAGAAAGATTGGAAACCAGTCTTGATTTCTTGCCTTAATGAGTATTTTTAAAAAAGTTGCGTGCGCAATCATTTTTCTTGACATTCCTCTTTTCAAGGAGTACAATAAAGTCAAGATTGAACAAAGGAGTTTAATATGATCGAAATTACCTATCTAGACACCAGCAAACAAGAGAGAACCATGACGTTCGAGTCTTACCAAGACTTTGAACGTTCTCAACAAGCTTGCCTTATCGGTGTCGCAGACTATTACCCAGTTCAAAAATTGACCTATAATGGTCATGATTTGGACTACCATGGGACTTATGGAGATGTCTTCTTCTATCTCATGAAACAAGATTTAAGCCAATATAACTAAAAAAGGAGAAATACAATGGCAAAAGCAATTACAGATGCAACATTTGAACAAGAAACAAAAGACGGTTTGGTCTTGGTAGACTTCTGGGCAACTTGGTGTGGCCCATGTCGTATGCAAGGTCCAATCTTGGACAAATTGTCTGAAGAACTTTCAGAAGATGTCTTGAAAATCGTTAAAATGGATGTTGATGAAAATCCAAACACAGCTCGTGCTTTTGGAATCATGTCTATCCCAACCCTTCTCTTCAAAAAAGACGGCCAAGTGGTGAAACAAGTTGCAGGTGTTCATACTGCAGAACAGATCAAGGCCATCGTTGCTGAATTGAGCTAATCAAACGAGAGACCAAGTACTTTATTTGGTCTCTTTTTTCTTGCCCTTTGCCATTTTTCAAAAAATATGCTAAACTGTAGGTAGAATATTACGATGTTTGGGACATGCCATCGCTAAAAAAAACCTCTACTTGGTATTTTTTAGCTCCCCTCAAGGGAGCTTTTTGCGTGCTCTGAACATTTCCCATTTTGGAAGGAGTACTATGAAACGTCAATCAGCCTTGGTCGTCTTTAGCGGCGGTCAAGATTCCACAACCTGCCTCTTTTGGGCTAAAGAACACTATGAAACAGTCGAAGCCGTCACTTTTGCCTACGGTCAACGCCATCATCTCGAAATTCAAGTTGCTGAAGAAATCGCTAAGGAACAAGGCATTCGTCATCACATCCTAGATATGTCTCTACTGGGGCAAATCACTGAAAATGCCCTGACCTCCGATCTGGAAATTGAGCAAAAAGAGGGAGAGGTTCCCAATACTTTTGTTGACGGCCGCAACCATCTCTTTCTGTCCTTTGCAGCAGTTCTTGCCAAGCAACGAGGCATTAAAGACATCGTGACAGGTGTCTGCGAAACAGATTTCTCAGGCTATCCTGACTGCCGAGATGTCTTTGTCAAATCTCTCAATGTTACCCTCAACCTTGCCATGGATTACGACTTTGTTATCCAAACACCTCTCATGTGGTTAGACAAGGCTGAAACTTGGGAGTTAGCCGATCAACTCGGTGCCTTTGACTATGTTCGTGAAAAGACCTTGACCTGCTACAATGGGATAATCGGAAGTGGCTGTGGAGATTGCCCAGCCTGCCACCTACGCCAGCATGGCCTTGATGTTTATCTCTCACAGAAAGGAGAGAGCTAATGTTTTTTGCTCCCAAAGAAATCAAACAGGAAACTGGGGAATCTCTTATCTACAATCCTCACAGAACCTTGGTATCAAAAGAGTTCACCTTCGATGCTGCCCACCACCTCTTTCACTATGAGGGAAAATGCAAGTCCCTGCACGGACACACTTATCATCTGCAGATTGCTGTCAGTGGATTTTTAGATGAACGGGGCATGACCTACGATTTCGGAGATATCAAAGCGATCTACAAGAACTACTTAGAACCCCACTTGGATCATCGCTATCTTAACGAAACTCTACCCTATATGAACACGACTGCTGAAAACATGGTTTACTGGATTTTCCAAACCATGAGTCAAGAGTTGCCAGACGAGCGCGGTCTCCGTTTGGAATACATTCGCCTCTATGAGACTCCGACTGCCTTTGCGGAGTTTAGACGGGAGTGGTTAGATGACTAAGGAACGTGTCCTCAAACTACCTGTTCTGGAAATTTTCGGCCCAACCTTTCAAGGTGAAGGCCGTGCTATCGGGCAGAAAACTATGTTTGTCCGCACTGCTGGTTGCGACTACCACTGCGACTGGTGTGACTCCGCCTTTACTTGGGATGGTTCTGAAAAACCAACTCGCATGACGGCTGACGAGGTCATTGCTGCCTTAGATAAGCTAGGAAGCTACGACTACGTCACCCTGTCTGGGGGAAATCCTGCTATCCTAGCAGCCAACATGGCTCAACTCGTCACCAAGCTCAAGGAACGCGGTGTCACTCTAGCTGTTGAGACCCAAGGCTCCCGCTGGCAAAATTGGTTAAAAGATATCGACCAAGTTACTCTGAGTCCCAAACCTCCTTCATCCAAGATGGAAGTCAACTTTGAGACCTTAGACTTTATCGTTTCCCAACTGGATCCAGATAAGGTCACCTTTAAAATCCCTGTCTTTGACGATGCAGATTTGGCCTTTGCCAAAGGGATTCAAGAACGTTACCAACCAGATGTCCTCTTCTTATCAGCAGGAAATCCTGAGCCCAAGGCTACAGGTAATATTGTCCAAGACCAACTAGACCGACTCAAAGAACTCTGGAAACGTGTCGCTACTGACGATAGCTGGGGCAATGTCCGCGTCCTTCCTCAACTCCATACCCTCCTCTACGACAACCAACGTGGTGTTTAAATTAGAAAGAAAAAATCATGTCACAACAAGAAGAAATGAAAAACCTTAGCCTCCTCGGCAACAAAGAAACCAACTACATTTTCGAATATCAACCAGAAGTCCTGGAATCCTTTGACAATCGTCATGTGGAAAATGACTATTTCATCAAATTTAACTGTCCTGAATTTACCTCACTGTGTCCAATCACTGCTCAGCCAGACTTTGCGACTATTTATATTTCCTACATCCCTGACAAGCTCTGTGTCGAGTCAAAATCCCTCAAACTCTACCTTTTTAGCTACCGAAATCACGGAGATTTCCACGAAAACTGTATCAATACCATCGGGAAAGACTTGGTCAACTTGCTAGACCCTCGCTATTTAGAGGTCTGGGGAAAATTCACTCCGCGCGGTGGCATCTCAATCGACCCCTACTACAATTACGGTAAGCCAGGAACTAAGTATGAAGGCTTGGCAGAACAACGTCTCTTCCAGCACGACCTTTATCCAGAGAAAATTGACAATCGCTAAACTCATACTCAATGAAAATCAAAGAGCAAACTAGGAAGCTAGCCGCAGGTTGCTCAAAGCACTGCTTTGAGGTCGTAGATAGAACTGACGAAGTCAGCTCAAAGCACTGCTTTGAGGTTGTGGGTAAGACTGACGAAGTCAGTCACATATATAATCCAAGGTGAAGCTGACGTGGTTTGAAGAGATTTTAGAAGAGTATCATACGAAAAAGCCCTATTCCTCAAGATGAGGAGCAAGGCTTTTTGAGTTTCAATTATTCTTCTGTTCCAAGAAAGTTTTTCGCAACAAGAGCTGCAAGAACGCCACCAACGATTGGGGCAAGGATGAAAATCCATACTTGTTGAAGGGCTGCACCACCTACCAAGACAGCTGGTGCCAAGCTACGAGCTGGGTTTACTGAAAGGCCAGTGATGTTCAAGCCCACAAGGATCAAAGCTGTCAATGACAAACCAATGACCAAACCAGCGATTGCACCATTACCTTTGCTTGCTGAAGTGACAGTCATGATAACTAGGACAAACAAGAAAGTTGCGATGACTTCAAACAAGAATCCACCAAAGACAGTGACACCGTTTGCCAAGGCATTTTCGCCAAGACTAGCAGTCGACATACCTGAGTTAGACAAGAGGAAGAATACTGCAACTGACGCAAGGAAAGCTCCAACTACTTGTCCAAGGATGTAGTTTACAAGTTCTGAAGATGACAAACGTTTGTTTACAAACATAGCGATCGAAACAGCTGGGTTCAAGTGAGCACCCGAAACAGTTCCGATTGAGAAAGCTGCGACTACGATGGCCAAACCAAAGGCAAAAGCAATTCCAAGGTGGCCAAGACCTTCAAGACCATTTCCAAAAACAACAGCTCCTGTTCCGATGAACACAAGCATAAATGTACCGATTAATTCAGCAATAAATTTTTTCATGATAAATCTCCTTTTTTTAAACTATGTATTAGTCTATCAAAAGAAGGAAAGGGTTTCAAGAAAATTGACTGGAAATTTACTGGTTTGCTTTACTGTCTTTTAATTGAGGGATGCGATAAAAAATACATTCCCTCTATGGGACTTATCAGTTGCCTATCTCATTAGCATTTAGCAACTTAATATAATCCAGACCCCAGTTTTCGACAGCATCTAAAACAACTCTGAATTCCTGCCCCATTTCGGTTAAGCTGTACTCAACTCGTGGGGGAACTTCGGCATAGACCTTTCGTTGAACAATCTTATCCTTTTCTAATTGACGGAGATGACGGGTCAAAATAGTTTGAGTAATCCCAGGCAATAATCTCTGCAATTCTTTAAATCGTTTGGTACCCGTACTCAACTGATAAATGATTACCAGTGCCCATTTCCCTGTTAAAACCCTTTGCGTTGTCGCAAATGGACAAATACCATACTCACTCACTTTATTTGGCATAAAATATCTTCTTTCTATTTTTTTAAAAAATTTATCTTTTAGTATTAATAATAGTACCACTTTTGATACCAGCTATCGAAAAAGTGTCTACTTGTTTTTTTGATTTTAACTGTTACAATTATACCATAAAAAAGAAATGGAGAATAGATATGTCAACAAACTTAGAAATTTTCAATGCTTATAACCAAGCTTTAATTGCTGGTGACTTTCCTGGTGTCTTTGAAACGATGGCAGATGATATTGTCTGGCATCAACCTGGTAATCATAGTATATCTGGTTCAGTTGTTGGTAAGGACAAGCTAGGATCTCACCTAGCTACATTTGCTGAGAAAACTAATGGAACCTTTAAGGTGATAACAAATTGGGTTTCTGACAATAAGGATTTAATCGCAGCTAATGTTACTTTTCTCGGAACACGTGCTGATGGTACTGAACTCAATATGAACGGGATTGACCTCTTCCGTATTGAAGACGGAAAAATCAAAGAAGTTTGGCTCTTCTCTTCAGATCAAGCTGAAGAAGATAGCTTTTGGGGATAATTTAAGAGGCTGGGACAAAAAATTTTGATTTTAGGAATTCTTTATTATAAATTTTTAAAATCGATAGATTAGAAAAAAAGCGAACAAGACAGTATTCTGAGTGTCAGATAACTCGTTTTGTTCGCTTTTTATATTTAAGGTTAGACTTTTGTCCCAGACTCTTTTAATTTACTCCCCCAACTCAGCACTATAAGCAATAATCTGGTCAACTGTGTCTGACAAGAACTGGATGGTATCACGAAGTGGTTTGTCCGTTGAGATATCGGCTCCGATAATCATGGCTGACTCAAGTGGTGTCTTACTGCCACCTGATTTGAGAAGAGTGAGCCAGTCTCTAGCTCCATTCTCAGAGTTTTTCAGATGAAGGTAACCAGCAGTCGAGATGACAAGTCCGGCTGAGTAGGTATAGCTATACAAGCCCATGTAGTAGTGAGCTTGGCGCATCCAAGTTAGAGCCGCATCGTCATCAATTTCAATGGCATCTCCCCAGAAGTCCGTCAAGACTTCCTTCATGATGCTGTTGAGTTTACTTGCTCCAAAGGTTTCACCTTCTTCAATCAATGTATAAACCTTGCGCTGGAAGGCTGCTTCCAAGAGGTGGGTAATAAAGTTATGGAAGTAGGTGTCTGTCAAACGGTGAGCAAGGGCAAAGCGTTTTTGACGCGGATCGTCAGACTGATGTTCCAAATAATCACTTAAAAGCAATTCATTGAAGGTTGACGGCGCTTCGACGTAGTAGGTCGACATATGGGCGTTGAAGTAACTTTGGTGATTATCTGAAAAGATGAATTGACCAGAATGTCCTATCTCATGAATCAAGGTATAGACATCGCTCAAACGACCTGTCCAGCTCATGAGGACATAAGGGTGCACGCGATATGGATCCGCCGCATATCCACCAGAATCCTTGCCACTGTTAGCAGCAAAGTCCACCCAGCGCTCTTCTTGATAACGGGCAACTTCCTGACAATATTCTTGTCCCAAAGGTTCTACTGACTTCATGACCAAATCATAGGCGTCATCAATAGTCACTTCAGGATTGAGAGCACTGTCCAAGTCTAGCTTCCAGTCTGCAAAAGTCATCTTTTCTAGACCATTAACCTTGGCAACATGCTTGAGATACCTCTGAGCGACTGGTGCAAATTCCTGCATAATAAGGTCAATCTGGCGATCAAACATAGCACGGTCCACTTCTTGCTCAGCTAGAAGATAGTCAAAAACCGAGTCGTAGCCCTTCATATCAGCCAATAGTTTTTCAGACTTGACTTGGGCTAAATAGGCTGCCGCAGCCGTATTTTGGTGCTTACGGAGTCCCTCTGAGAAGGAACGGAAAGATTTCTCACGAACTTCAGCGTCCTCGTGGTTTTGGTAGAAATTTTCATAGGTCACAAAGCTGTTTTTGTAGGTCTTGCCATGGGCTTCAAAGTCAGCCATTTCAAAGTCCCCAGCTCGCATCTTAGTATAAATATCCTGTGGACTGTAGAAAACTTCACCCAGATTTGTCAAAGCCTTTTCCACATCAGCCCCTAGATAGTGGGCTTTTTTGATTTTGGCCTGACGAATGGCTGCCGTCAAGTGAGGCAATTCACCCAAACGGTCCAAGACTTCCTCGTCTGCTGCCACCAAGGCGTCGTCAAAGAAGGTCAAGGCTACGCTGGCATCTGTTTCAAATTCCATCCCAGCTTGGGCAATATTGGCAAATTCTTCATTGCTATAGTCTGTCGTCTGAGGCATAAAGGCGTAATTGCCGATATGACTCATCTGAATGTAGATTTGTTCCAATTCAGCAAAGGCCTTCTCGAAATCCTCAAAAGTGTGAAGATTACCTTTGTAATCACGGCTAAATTGGTTGATATCTTCGCGCGTTTTCTCGATTGCACGCAAGAAATCCTCACGGTCTTGGTATAGGGCAGTTAAATCCCAAAGTTCCTTTTCTGGAAATTCTGAACGGTGTTTTTGTTCCATTTTCTTCCTCTTATTTCTCTAATTCTAATAATACACTAATGGCTGATAAGGCATAAAGCGGGGCTGTTTCTGCTCTTAGAATGCGGGGACCAAGTCCTGCAAGAACAGCTCCTTTGGCTTCAAAACTTTCAATTTCCGCAGGTGATAAACCACCTTCTGGACCAAAGATAAAGAGCAACTTAGCTCCTTTTTCAAGACCAGTGACTGCTTGCAGAAGCGCAGCGGCTTCTCCCTCTTTTGCTGATTCTTCATAAGCCACCACGATGCGGTCAAACTGGTCGAGTTGGGCTAGAAAGTCTGCCTTTTTCTCAAAAAGGGTAATTCTTGGGACAAGATTTCGCTTGCTTTGCTCGGCTGCTCCAAGGGAGATTTTTTCTAGTTTTTCAACCTTTTTACCCAATTTCTTGCCATCCCATTTAGCGACCGACCAATCGGCAGGAAAGGCCCAAATCTGGCTGGCACCCAGTTCGGTTACTTTTTGAGTGATAAACTCCAGCTTGTCTCCCTTGGGAAATCCAGATGCGATGGTCACTTGGACTGGCAATTCCACATTGTCATCTAACTCTTCGACCAATTCAAACTGACGGGATTCCACATCCAGCACGCGCGCCAAGCGCTTGATACCATCATCAAAGACCAAAACAACCTCATCACCTTCTTTCAGGCGCATAACCTGAAACATGTGCTTACTGGTTTCCTTGTCCTCGATAGTGATAGGTGAGATAGCACTTCCTTTGACAAAATACTGTTGCATCCTAGCCTCCAATCACACCTGAAATATCCTTTGTCTTCTTAAAGACACAGGCATTCCATTCCCCTTGAATCATGTGAGTTTCGAGGAAAAATCCAGCTGACTCAGCTGACTCTCGCACCATGTCCCACTTGTCCTTGATAATGCCACTCATGATGAAGTAGCCTTCATCCTTGACCAAGCGATAAGCATCCTCTGTCAGATGAATGAGGATATCCGCCAAGATATTAGCTACAATCACATCTGCCTCAATCTCAACCCCCTTAAGCAAGTCTCCAGCAGCAACGTGGATATTTTCCATGCCAAGGTTGAGTTCAATATTTTCCTGAGCAACACGAACCGCCACATCATCTAGGTCATAGGCAAAGATTTCCTTGGCACCAAGCAACGAGCTAGCAATGGAAAGTACTCCTGAACCAGTACCCACATCTAGCACCGTTTCGCCACCACGAAGAACCTGCTCCAAAGCAAAGAGGCTCATCTTAGTCGTTGGGTGGGTTCCTGTCCCGAAGGCCATACCAGGATCTAGCTTGATAATCTTCTCTCCCGCAGTCGCCTCATAGTCTGTCCAAGACGGTACGATGGTCAAGTCATGAGTGATACGAGCTGGCTCATAGTATTTCTTCCAGTTATCTGCCCAGTCTTCCTCAGCCAAGGCAGTCGTCCCCATCTTGACCTCACCCAAATCCATAAAGTCTGTCAATTCTGCTAGACGAGCCTGCAAATCCGCCTCAACCACTGCCACATCAACCGTATCCGGATAGTAGGCTGTCACTACAATTTCTTCTTGCTGTTCGACTTCAGGGAAAATCTCACCAAAGCGATCCACATTTCCCACATAGTCCATACTGTCTTCGATCGCAACACCTTGAGCACCTAGCTCAATCAGGAGATTAGAGACCAGCTCCTCTCCCTCACGCTTAACTGTAACTTTTAACTCTTGCCATGTTTCCATAATTAAGATACCAAGCCCGTAAAACACAAAGCCAAAATAGGAAATTCTCTGAAAACGCTTAGGTCTAAGAGAAGTTTATCTTTTTGGCACACTGTTTAGGGCGGGTTCAGTTTAGAAATGTAACCGAACCATCCTTTCTATTTGTCAATCAATTTTTTCATGTAGACCATATCCATACCTTCTTTTTCAGGTTCGATATGGGTTTTGCGGTAGCCATTTTTCTCATAAAAAGCGACCATGCCCGCATCCTGTAATACCGTACACAAATCCCACTGTGTGATGGTTGGAAATTCTTTTTCCAGCAAGCTCAGTCCCTCAGATCCATACCCTTTTCCTTGGTACTGGGGCAAAATCGCTGCCGTTCCCAACCAAGCCTCCGTCAACTCTTCATTGGTCTGAATTCGTAAAAAACCGATAATTTCGTCCTTTTCTTTCACAAAGTAGTAATAGCTATTAGGACGTTCTACTAGTTTCCACTTGATTCGTTCGCGGTTCTCCATATAAGGATCATACTCATCTTGGTATTTCTCATAGACTGCCTTAAAACTGGCTCTTTGTATGGCAATAATCGTTTCTAAATCCTCTGCCCCTGCTCTCTCAAGTGTTAGCATATTTCTCCTCCATATAATTCCTCACTCTATCCTGCAACTGGGGGACAACCTTATCTGAGCCAAGAAATTCGTCAATATTCATCAGTTTGTAGCCCTGTCCTTCGTCACCAAAGACAATCTGGTCAAACTGTTCCTGAGCCAACTTGCCAACTAGAAAGACCGACTCCTTCCCCTCAAAAAGCATACTTGGGTAAACCTTACTCCAAAGCAGACAATCTTCAGTCAAATGAATCCCCAGTTCCTCAAAAACTTCACGCGCTGCGCACTCAAAAGGACTTTCATCACCCTCTCGACCACCACCTGGTAACTCCCACATATTGGGCCAGGGAATGCTTGCCTTATCATCGCGTAAGATAGTCAAGAGCTTATCCCCACAAAACAAAGCAATCTTGCAACCTGTAAAATCAGAAATCTCTATTCCCATGTCAAACTCCTAATACCTCGGATAAGGATAAAACTCTCCCTCTTCCAAGCCGACTTTCCCTTCTTCAAAGACTTCTTGGTTCCATTCCATGACAAATTCTTCTGCTTCTGGGTCTTCCAAGAAGTCCATGAGGGCATCCAGCCCAACCTCGGCAGTATCTTTTAGGAAAAGCGCAAAATAAGCTAAAAACTCGCGAGAGAAACCTTTCTTAGGTAGATAAGGGATGACCGTTAAATAGTCTTCTTTATTGACTGTTGACTTGGCGGGATTGTAGAAAAGGACTGCCTCCTCAAAGAGGATATCGTCTGACGAAACTTCTCCGTCCTCATCCACCATCTCCACACCTGCAGCGTTTTGTGCTTCCAATAGAAAACTCACTTCTACCGCATGGTTGCGCTTATCCCAGCTAATCTCAAAGTCAAAAGGAAAGTTCTTGTCCAATTCTTCCTCTAAAACATCTAAAAATCCATATGTTGCCATTTTGTCCTCTTTCTATGTGACTCTTAAATCGCCCCGATTGCTCGGAATTATGCTAAAATAGATACTACCATCTTACCACATATACATCAGAAAATCCATGTTAGAAAGGACTGCTATGCCTGACAATCTCGCGCTTCGCATGCGCCCTAAAACCATCGACCAGGTCATTGGTCAGGAACATCTGGTCGGACCTGGAAAAATCATCCGCCGCATGGTGGAAGCTAACCGCCTGTCCTCCATGATTCTCTATGGACCTCCGGGTATCGGCAAGACCAGTATTGCCTCAGCCATCGCTGGGACTACTAAGTATGCCTTTCGGACCTTCAATGCCACTGTTGACAGCAAAAAACGTCTCCAAGAAATCGCTGAAGAGGCTAAATTCTCTGGAGGATTAGTCCTGTTACTAGACGAGATTCATCGTCTGGATAAGACAAAGCAAGACTTTCTTCTGCCACTCTTGGAAAGTGGTCTGGTTGTCATGATTGGCGCAACGACTGAAAATCCCTTCTTTTCTGTCACTCCTGCCATTCGTAGCCGTGTTCAGATTTTTGAATTAGAACCCTTGTCCAATCAAGACGTCAAAGAGGCGATTCAAATCGCTCTAACTGACCCTGAGCGTGGTTTTGACTTCCCAGTTGAGCTAGATGGGGATGCGCTGGATTTCATCGCAACCTCTACCAATGGAGACCTCCGTTCTGCCTTTAATTCACTAGATTTGGCTGTTCTCTCTACTCCCGAAAATGACAAGGGCACCCGCCATATCACTCTTGATATCATGGAAAATAGCCTGCAACGAAGCTACATTCCCATGGACAAGGATGGGGACGGTCACTATGATGTCCTTTCAGCCCTGCAAAAGTCCATCCGCGGCTCAGATGTGGATGCCAGTCTCCACTATGCGGCCCGCTTGATTGAGGCTGGAGATTTGCCCAGTCTCGCTCGTCGTTTGACCGTCATCGCTTATGAAGATATCGGTTTGGCCAATCCTGAAGCTCAGATTCATACTGTAACTGCTCTAGATGCTGCTCAAAAGATTGGCTTCCCAGAAGCTCGCATTCTCATTGCCAATGTCGTGATTGACTTGGCCCTCTCTCCAAAATCCAACTCAGCCTATGTGGCCATGGACAAGGCCCTTGCTGACCTCAAAACATCAGGTCATTTACCTATTCCGCGCCACCTGCGCGATGGCCACTACAGTGGAAGCAAGGAACTAGGGAATGCGCAAAACTATCTCTATCCGCACAACTATCCTGGAAACTGGGTCAAGCAGGACTATCTGCCAGAAAAAATTAAAGATCAGCACTACTTCACTCCGGAAGATACTGGCAAATACGAACGGGCTTTAGCTCAACGCAAGGAAACCATTGATAAATTACGGGACTTGTGAAATCCTTTTCAAATAATTGCATTTTCCTCTTGATTTTTTTTGAAAAAGTGGTATCATATAAACATAGAAACGCTGTGGTGTACGACTTCACACTTAAGTGTTGACCGACTATTTTTTGTATTATTAGGGAAACAAAAGTCTTCTAACAGCATGTAGGCCGTCTCACACGGAAACAGCTTCAGTTAGAGCGAGTTGCCCACCTGCTTAATTGCGCGGGTTCAATACAAACCGTGAAGTTTCGGCACCAATACAGCTTTTTTCTTTGCCTCCTTAGCTCAGCTGGCAGAGCAGCGGACTCTTAATCCGTGGGTCACAGGTTCGATCCCTGTAGGGGGCATCTAAATACAACAGGAAAAAGCCTTGTAAATCAAGGCTTTTTTTGCTTGTCTATAACTGATTTACCCCATCATTTGTCCCACATTTTAAATCTATCTTTTCTTTTTGAATCAAATTACATCTTTACAAATAGTGTAAAGCCAGTTACTTTTGCTTTGATTCCATACAATATTTTCATGTAGAGAAGACAAATTTTATCTTCTCTTTTTATTTTCAAAATAATAAAAACTGATTTTCTTTTCATAAATCAGACTGAAACTTCCAAATTTTCCATTTTGTTTATTGACATTTCCTCTAAAAAGGTGTATAATATTTTTATTATCAAACTATACTATACTATATAGGGGGTATTGAAATGAAATTTTCTAATCGTTTACTGCTATTCCTTGCAGGAGTTGTTTTTGTCCTTTTAGGACTTTTCCTATTTACAAACCCAGTAGCTAATCTTGTTGCTTACAGCTGGTGGATTGCATTTGGTTTACTGGTTTCTTCTATAGCAGCTATTTTAGGCTATTTCTCTGTACCAAAAGAGCTTCGCTCACCAGCTCATCTTTTCCAAGGGATTGTTAATCTTCTCTTAGCTCTTTACCTCGTTGCCTATGGCTTTGTGACGCTGCCAGTTGTCATTCCAACTATTTTAGGAATTTGGTTAATTGTAGAAGCCATTATAGTTTTCTTTAAAGGCAATCGTCTGGGATTGATTTTCCCTATTATTGGCAACCATATCATGTGGATAGCGTTGCTTGCATTTTTACTAGGTCTAGTGATTTTGTTCAATCCAGTAGCTACAAGTGTCTTTGTCGTTTATGTCGTTGCCTTTGCATTTTTAATTGTTGGTTTCACCTATATCCTTGATGCCTTTCGTAAATAATCTAGCTGCCATTTTGGGCATATTAAAATAGCTGGGAAGTTACATTCTCAGCTTTTTCTGTTGCCTCCTTAGCTCAGTTGGTAGAGCAGTAGACTCTTAAGCTATGGGGCGCAGGTTCGAGCCCTGCAGGGGGCACATCTAAATCAACAGAAATAAGCCTTGAAACCAAGGCTTTTTTTAACGTCTAATAGCTTTTTGTAGAAAAGTATTTAAAAATAAAAGAGAAGAGAATCTCTCACTCTCTTCTCAGTATATCTTATTAAATTTAGTTTTTCTTAATCTAGCTGATTTTCCTTTGCAACGACAAATTCCTTAACCAATCGATAGATAACAGCAAATATCGGTGTAAAGAATATCATCCCAAGTAAGCCAAAGAGATTGCCTCCAATACTAGCAGCCGCAAGCGTGAAAATAGCTGGCAAACCAATAGACTGACCTACAACTCTAGGATAAATAAGGTTTCCTTCAATCAGCTGTATAACTTGATATAGAAGAAGAGAAAGTAAGGCTTGAGTAGGACTCACTGTGAAGATAAAAATCGCTCCCACAACACAAGCAATCATAGGCCCTACATAAGGAATGAACGATAGCACTCCTGCAAAGATACCTGTCATTACTCCATAGGGTATCCCAAACATGCTGTAACCAACCGCTATCATAACTCCTATGATAACTGCTTCAATCAGCTGACTCATCAAAAATTGGTCATAAGTCTCTAGTGCTACTTGTCCAATGTAAGTCAACTTTATCACCACCTTCTCTGGAAGAAAAACTTTTAGAAGTCGACTCGTCATCGCTGCCAAATGTTCCTTACTGGATAAAAATAAAAAGGTGAAGACTATAATCAAAAAGGCATTCATCAAACTTGAAAAAATATTGCCGATATTACTAGTCAGACCTGATAAAAAACCTATCAAAGCTTGGCTAATAGAACTAGATTGTCCCTGTATGCCTGATACGATAGTTGACAACATGTCTTTGGTTACAAATTCCGAGCTGCCTAGCAATTTCCCAAGTTGAGTAAGGACTGTTGAAAGGACTGTTCCCAGCTGACTAATAGTCTGAGCTAGGGTTGGCAGCACCAAAACCAAAAGAGCAATCACGATTAAGATAAGAGCTAGGAAAACAAGTACCATGGCAATCGGACGACGCAACTCTGCCTTTACCTTCAATTTAACTAAGTACTGTTCAATTTTTTTCATAGGAACATTAAGCACAAAAGCAATAACAGCACCATAAATCAAGGTTGATGTTACATCAAAAAGAGAGATTGCTCCTGATATAAAGCTCGATGCATTCAGAATTACAAGAGCAACCAGCCCTATAAAAAGGATTAACGGGGTATATTTTTTAACTAAGTTCATAAATTCTCCTTAATAAACATGTTTAGATACGACTATACTATTTGGTTTTTCAAACTCTCGGTCAAGGTAGGCTTGGTAAGTTCCTGGAGCGATAAATCCTTTGGGTGAGAGGATATCGGTGCCAGCCTGACCGACTATGGTATCAGCCAAGAGCACACAGTTTGTAGATAAGACAAAGTAGGATTTAAACTTAGATTTGATAAATTTATAAAGTTCCCCATCTGTCTCATGTCTGATTTTATAAGCGTAGATGTAGTCTTCCTTACCATCACCTGTCATGATTTTATCTGCACTTGGCTCCCATGGAATCGTCAGTTGTTTCAATTCAGCCAACTTTTTCTGAACTGCTTTTTCCATTTCAGGCGTCAAATCTATCCCATAACCAAAAAGCGTTTTTTGACTCTCGCGTTTACATAGGTCAATGTACTTGTCACGATCACAGAAATATAAGACACCATCTCCTACCATGCCAAATAAGGTCTCAGAAGACGGATCATAGTTGCCATAAGAAATAACACGGCCTTGATAGCAGATATCCACATGACCAATTGCCGAAAACAGAGAGGTCTCAGCTGTATGAATAAAAATTTCAAGCTCCGCTGTCTTACCAGACTTCACCATTCCAAGATGGATATCCTCTCTCTCATCAGCATTTTCCTGCATGAATTTATTGATTTTTGCTAAAGTACTTGCAGGGATGAGAGCGGCTAGGACAATAGGTAAGCTAATTCTTACACGACGTTTGAGATGGTTTTTCCCAATTTCCTCCTCAAACAAGAAACCGTCACGGATATTGGACACACCATAAAGGAAAAAATAAGCCCCTAAAACAAAGAGTTGAAAGACAGAATTTCCCGTAGAGGACAAAAGACTAGTCCCACCAAGAAAAACTAGTACGAGTCCATCTAGTAAGAGACGAAAACGAGGTCGAATTTTGTTTTTGCGGTAGAGAACATAGGTGACAAGGTTAATACTAGCATGAAAAATCTGATAAACTCCAATCACAAGAGCCAAAATATAAATCGGCACATCCGTCGCAAGATTGGAGCCAAGCAAATATCCCAGCACTAACAATTTAACCAGTGCAACTCCCAAGGTGTCCGTTGACTGACTTTTTTTGAAAATACGTAATACTAAATCTAAGACCGTTGCTATCCAAGCTAAAAACAGAACCAGTCGAATAACCTTTACTGGCAACCAAGTCCCCGTGACCATCAAGATGAGACCTAGCAGAACAAACAAGAACCCCTGAGCAAGTAATTTCTTACCTGTCAGACCTAAAGATAGAATTTTCGCCATATAAAAACCTTTCAACAATAAAAATTAAACACTCCGATTAAACTGACTAGTAAATAGCCAACACTACAAACAGCCTGTGCCAGCAACATATGGTGACTAGAAATGACTGTAGTAATGTCACCATCTTGTCTTATGCACTTCTAAAATTTGTTTTATTGATTCGAAAACAAAGCTAATAAAAATTAACTAAACTTGAGAGATAAGTACAATTGAGACGAAAAAATGTGTAACCAATACTACTTGTAAAGGTAAGAAAGTATTATTTCTATTCTATTAATGATTTATATACTATCTATTGTGACACAATACTCACTATAATTCAACATTTTACTAATTAAAAATTATAAAATAAGTTTCAAGTCCTCATAACGCTTTGAAAAGAACAAAAAAACGGAATGAAATAACATATAATTAGATTATGAAACAAAGTTTACTAGGCACAAACTAAGATATGTTTAATCAAGCAGAGAGGGGAGATTCTGTTTCTTTAAAACAAGTTTATCCTCCCATTTGATTATGAACTTTCTTACCAAACATCTCTAATCTGATGACACTCTTCAAAAAATTTTTTTTAATTTAAAACAAAAGTCTTGCTTTTCTTTTTATTTGTGCTATACTTGTTCTTGTATCAGATACAAGTTATCTAAAGGAGTTTATATGGATACGAAATTTTCAGTAGCCTTGCACATCCTAACCATGATTAGTGAAAGCAAGGATACCTTAAGTTCACAAGCACTGGCTGAGAGCGTCGGGACCAACGCTAGTTACATTCGAAAGGTGATTGCCTTATTGAAAAATGCAGATTTGATTCATTCCCAGCAAGGAAAAACAGGTTATCAACTCAGTAAGTCTCCAAAGAAAATGACTTTACTAGAGATCTACTATGCTACTCAAGAAATCAATCACATTAGTTTATTCCCTGTTCATCAAAATAGCAATCCTGATTGCCCTGTTGGAAAACATATCCAAGGAGCAGTTTCACCGCTTTTCGCTAGTGCCGAATCTCAATTAGAGAAGGAATTAGCAAATCAAACTTTAGAAGATGTCATTGACAATCTATATAAACAAGCCAAACAAGTCCGAAACTGATTTGATAGCAAGTCAGTTTTTACTGGAGACAACATGAACTTGTATCAAATACAAGTCTATTGAATTATATTAAAAAAGAAAAGAGAAAACACATGAAAGTTGCACAACACACTACTTATAACAAAAACAATATCACACTGAACATCACAGAAATCGCTAAACCAAGTATTACAGACAAAGAAGTTTTAGTTAAAGTCACCGCAGCCGGCGTTAATCCTCTCGATAATATGATCTCTCGTGGTGAGGTTAAGATGATTGTTCCATACAAACTTCCTCAAACTGCAGGTAACGAAGTGGTTGGAATCGTTGAAAGCATTGGCAAGAAAGTTAACAACTTTCAGGTAGGAGATCGTGTCTTTGGACGTCTGCCACTTGATCATATCGGCGCCTTTGCAGAATACGTAGCTGTCGATAGCCAAGCCTTAGCCAAAGTTCCAGACTATCTATCAGACGAGGAAGCTGCTGCTGTTCCTCTTACTGCCTTGACCATTATGCAGGCTCTTGACCTCATGGGCGCTCAAGCTGGGAAAACGATCTTTATTTCTGGTGGGACTGGAGGAGTTGGTGGAATGGCCATTCCGATTGCCAAAGCAAAAGGTTTGAAAGTCATTACCAACGGTTCTGGAGATAGTGCAGAGCGTGTCTTGAAACTAGGAGCAGATAGATTTATCGATTACAAAACAGAGGATTATACAAAAACTGTTAGCCAGGTGGATTATGTCCTCGATACTCTCGGTGGAGCTGAAACTGAAAAACAAATGTCTATCATGAAAAAAGGTGGTCATCTTGTTTCACTTCGTGCCATGCCAAACGCTGCCTTTGCCAAACGCATGAACCTACCAAAATGGAAACAGATGATTCTTGGCTTGGCAGGTCGCAAATTTGATAAGATGGCGGAAAAATATGGTGTCCACTACCATTTTATCTTTGTAGAAAGCAATGGCGCTCAATTACAAGAGGTAGCTGACCTCTTTAGTAAATTAGAAATCAAACCATCTATCGATACAGTTTATCCCTTTGAAGAGGTAAATAGCGCCTTAGACAAAGTCGCTAATGGTCGCTCTCGTGGTAAAACAGTCCTCAGCTTTAAGAAATAAAAAGGAAAACACAATGTCATATCTTACAACTAAAAATCAATACATCACGGTCGACGGGAACAAAATCGCTTATCGCGAACTTAGTAAAGGCAAATCAAAACTACCTCTTCTGATGCTGGTCCATTTGGCAGCAACTCTCGATAACTGGGATCCTAAACTCTTAGACTTGATTGCTGAAAAGCACCATGTCATTGTAGTCGATCTTCCTGGAGTAGGAGCCAGTCAGGGCAAAGTTGCTCCGACTATTCCTGGAATGGCTGAGCAGACAATTGACTTTGTAAAAGCGCTTGGTTACGATAAAATCAATCTTCTTGGCCTTTCTATGGGAGGTATGATTGCCCAAGAAATCATCCGAATCAAGCCTACTCTAGTGAACCGTTTGATTTTGGCTGGAACAGGACCTCGAGGTGGAAAAGAGGTCGATAAGGTCACAGGGAAAACCTTTAGTTATATGTTTAAAGCTGGACTCGAGCGCATCGATCCTAAACGCTATATCTTCTATAATCATGATGATCAAGGGAGAATTGAAGCCTTGAAAGTCCTAGGACGAATGGGTATGAGAACAAAGGAATTTGCGGATAAAGATATGAACCTATCAGGATTCCTAACTCAACTCAAAGCTATTAAACGTTGGGGGAAAGATTCGCAAGACGACCTAAAATTTATCATCCAACCAACCTTAATCGTCAACGGGGACAAGGATATGCAGGTTCCAACGGAAAATTCTTACGATATGCATGCAAAAATCGAAAATAGTAAGCTGATCATCTATCCAAATGCTGGTCACGGTTCGATCTTCCAATATGCAGAGGAGTTTTCAAAAAAAGTCATTGCTTTCTTGGAGGACTAAGATGGTCAAAACTATTCTGATTACAGGTGCTACTGACGGTATCGGTAAACATTTGGCAAAGAAATTGGCTAGTGAAGGGCATCATGTCATCCTCCATGGTCGAAATCCTCAAAAACTTGAGCTGGCGCTTCAAGAGGTTAGGACCGTTTCCTTGAGAGGCAGAGTTTCTAGCTACCTTGCAGATTTTTCAAAATTAGATGATGTTTATCGATTTGTAGAGGAAATCAAGAGAGAATTTCAAAGTATTGATGTCTTGTTTAACAATGCAGGCCTTTATGCTGGAAAAGAACGAAAAGCGAGTGCTGAAAATGTCGAGTTGACCTTTATGTTATCTGTTCTGGTTCCCTATATTTTAACAACTAAGCTAGGTCCCTTGTTAGAAAAAGCGTCTGACGGCCGTGTCATTAATACTTCTTCCTATATGCATCATTTTGCTAAGGTTAAGGATTTAGACTTTGGATTTGAGACGAACTACAATCCTGGTTTGGCCTACAATAATTCCAAACTTTACACTATTTGGATGACACGCTATCTAGCAAGGGATTTCTTTTTAAGAGGTTCAAATATCACCATCAATTCTTACCATCCTGGCTTAATTTCAACAAACTTAGGGAATTATTCCAGTGATGAAAAGACGAAAAAGTCTCTCTTCGGACGCTTGATGAAGTCATTTTCCAAAAATCTAGACGAGGGAATTGAAACAGGCTACTATCTTACATTATCAGAAGAAATCATTGGTTTGACTGGCTACTATTTTGATGATAAAACTGTCAAAACAGTTTCTGAAAAAGGGTATACACTTGAAAAAGCTCAAGATTTAACCAATTACTGTAATGATAAAATTAAGTTATTTAAACAGAAATATGTTGAGTTTGATTAAAAATTTAATACAAGAGGAAGACTGGACAGGAACTCAATTTCAGGAGAAAACGAAGTAAATCTTCCCACAATAAAACGCATAATATCAAGGTTGTTCAAACTGGATACTGTGCGTTTTTCAGATTTCAAAGACTTTTCCTAGCCACTTTTTTGCTTCTATCTCCCCTTTTTCATGATGTATTTTCGTATAGGTGTTTCAACCATTTGAACGATTTCAAATCCTTCTTTTTGATAGAGGTGCTTGGCTACTTGATTTGCCTCGAAGACATTTAGAGAGATACTGTCTATATCTCTATTTTCAAATGCTAAACTAACAAATTTCCTTAAAGCCTGGCTACCTAAGCCTTGCCCCTGTTTCTGAGGATTGATAAAAAATCTTCCAATATGAAGATTGCTGTCTTCTTGCCTGATTTTCTGGATAAGCCCCACAAACTCTTGTCCTTCAAAGATTGAAAAGATTCCTTCCAAGTCTTGAAAGACTTGAATTGTCAAGGGGAAAGGAATCATTGGTCCCATCCATTGTTCTTGAAAGGATTTTCCAAGGGAGTTGGACCATTGGCATACGAGCTGAGCGTTTTCTGTGCTCATCTTTTCTTCAAAACGAATCATCATCTTGACCTCACTATCTTGTCTATGTTTCTTTATTATACTACTTCTACTATTTTTTACGAATAGATAAGTATGATTGATATTTATTTTTTTCTTGTCGGGAGCATTCTCGCTTCCTTTCTTGGTTTGCTCATCGACCGTTTTCCTGAGCAATCCATTATCCAACCTGCTAGTCACTGCGATTCCTGTCAGACTCGCTTGCGTCCCTTAGATTTGATTCCAATTCTCTCGCAGGTCTTCAATCGCTTTCGCTGTCGTTACTGCAAGGCTACTTATCCAGTCTGGTATGCCCTCTTTGAATTAGTCTTAGGGCTCATTTTTCTGCTTTACTATTGGGGATTACTTTCCTTGGGACAAGTCATTCTAATCACTGCTGGTTTGACCTTGGGCATCTACGACTTTCGCCATCAGGAATATCCCTTACTGGTCTGGATGACTTTCCACCTAATCCTCATGGCCTGCTCTGGTTGGAATCTAGTCATGGTCTTCTTCCTTATCCTTGGAATGTTGGCTCATTTTATCGATATTCGCATGGGCGCAGGGGATTTTCTCTTTCTAGCATCTTGTGCACTCGTCTTTAGTATGACTGAACTACTGATCTTGATTCAGTTTGCTTCTGCGACGGGGATCCTAGTTTTTCTCCTGCAAAAGAAAAAGGAAAGACTTCCTTTTGTGCCTTTCCTCTTACTTGCTGCTTGTTTGATTATTTTTGGTAAGCTACTGCTTGTTTGATAAAATCCTCAATCGGCTCTCCTTGGTGGAGAGCTTTTACAATTTTCGAACCAACGATAACGCCATCGGACACCGCATTGAAGCGTTCCACATCATCCTGACTAGATACGCCAAATCCTGTCAATACTGGGATATCAGCTACTTGATGCAGTTGAGCCAAGTGCTTGTCCAAGTCTGCACGGTAATTTCCTGATTTCCCTGTTACCCCATTGATGGCAACGGCATAGACAAAGCCTTCCGCTCCCTTGATCAACTCTTTCTGACGCTCAAGTCCTGTCGTCAAACTAACTAGGGGAATTAAAGCGATATCTGTGTTTGCCAAAAAAGGCTCCACAAAGTTGGCATGTTCATGAGGCACGTCTGGGATAATCAAGCCCTTGACCGCTGTATCTGTCAGATCTTTGACAAATTTCTCCACACCGTACTGAAAGAGGGGGTTAAAGTAGGTCATGATGACAAGTGGCACCTCAGTCTGAATGGTTTTCAAGGTTTCAACCAAAGCCTGGGTAGAGGTCCCGTGGGCTAAACTGCGCAAGCCTGCTTCTTCGATCACAGGTCCATCTGCAACTGGGTCTGAAAAGGGAATGCCCACTTCAATAGCAGAGACACCCAAATCTTCTAAAAAGTGGATTGTTTCTCCTAGTCCATCCAAACCTTTTTCGTGGTCCCCAGCCATGATATAAGGAACAAAAATTCCTTTTCCTGCTGCTTTGATAGCATTTAATTTTTCTGTTAGTGTCTTAGGCATGAGCTTCTCCCTTCTTTGCTGCATCTGCTTCTAAGCGATCTTTGACTTGAACTACATCCTTGTCCCCACGACCGGATAGGCAGACAATCATCGACTTGTCTGGTCCAAGTTCTTTGGCCAATTTCACTGCAAAGGCAATCGCATGGCTTGATTCCAAAGCTGGGATAATTCCTTCCACACGAGACAAGAGTTGGAATCCTTCCAAGGCCTCCTCGTCTGTCACAGGGACATAGCTGGCACGTTTAATATCGTGGTAGTGAGAATGTTCTGGACCGATACCAGGATAGTCCAAACCTGCTGAAATAGAGAAGGCTTCAAGAATTTGACCATGGGCATCTTGGAGCACATCCATGAGGGAACCGTGAAGAACACCTGGACGACCCTTGGTCAAGGTAGCTGCGTGGTGCTCTGTATCCACACCAAGTCCTGCTGCTTCAGCCCCATACATGGCTACTGACTCATCTTCTACAAATGGATGGAAGAGACCGATAGCATTAGAACCACCACCAACACAGGCTACTAGGGCATCTGGCAAATCTTGACCTGTCAAGTCACGGTACTGTTGTTTAGCCTCTCGACCGATGACACTTTGGAAGTCACGAACGATTTCCGGGAAAGGATGAGGCCCCAAGGCAGAACCAAGGATATAGTGGGTATCATCGATATTGGCCACCCATGAACGAAGGGCTGCATTGACCGCATCTTTGAGCACGCGCGAACCATCTGTCACGGCCTCAACCTTAGCTCCCAAAAGCTCCATACGAAAGACATTAAGGGCTTGGCGTTTGACATCTTCCTCACCCATGTAGATGGTACATTCCATGTTGAAGAGAGCTGCAGCTGTTGCAGTTGCTACACCATGCTGACCAGCACCTGTTTCAGCGATAATTTTCTTTTTGCCCATACGTTTAGCCAGAAGAACTTGCCCCAAGGCATTATTAATCTTGTGAGCTCCTGTATGGTTGAGGTCTTCCCGTTTGAGGTAAATCTTGGCTCCGCCAATATGCTGGGTCAAGTTTTTTGCGTAGTAAAGAGGCGTTTCACGTCCTACATACTGGCGCAAGAGCTGGTTTAATTCCTCTTGGAAACTGGGGTATGCCTGACTTTCACGGTAAGCCTTCTCCAACTCCAAAACTGCTGTCATCAATGTTTCTGGGACAAAACGTCCGCCGAATTTTCCGTAAAATCCATCTTTATTTGGTTCTTGATATGCCATGCTTTACCCTCTCTATAAATCTTCTAATCTTTTCATGATCTTTTTGTCCATCTGTCTCCACTCCGCTCGATACATCTACTGCATAGGGAGTAAAGTGTTGAATTGCTTTTGCTACATTGTCTTCCTTAAGCCCACCTGCTATAAAGAAGGGCTGAGCTAGTCCCGTCGTATCTAGTTGACCCCAGTCAAAGGTCTGGCCACTCCCTGCCACAGGGGCATCAAAGAGGAGATAATCCGCCTGAGAATTGGGGACATGCCCCTCTCCATCCACCTGCACGGCCTGAATACTGCTACAAGGCAAATCTTCAAACAACTCATCTGCCACCTGACCATGAACTTGAACCAAGTCCAAGCCAACTTTTTCAATTGCTTCTAGCAGTTGAGCTCGACTTGGTGAAACAAATACGCCAACTTTTTTTACATCGGAAGGAATGAGCTTTGCCAGCTCAGCAGCCTCTTCCAAGGTCACCTGCCTTTTACTAGGTGCCAAGACAAAACCGATGTAGTCCGCCCCTGCTGATACAGCTGTCTCTACTGTTTCTTTGGTCGATAATCCGCAAATTTTAACCTTTGTCAATCTGCAACTCCTTGATTCTCTGGGCCACATCTTCAGCCTGCATGAGAGCTGTCCCCACTAAAATTCCGTTAAAGTATGGTGCTACTCGTTCCGCATCCTGCCCTGTGAAAATAGCCGATTCAGAAATATACAAGCAATCATCTTTAAAGTATTTAGCCAAATCTACACTGGTCTCTAAGTCGACTTTAAAGGTGGTCAAGTTACGGTTATTGACACCAATAATCTCAGCACCAAGTCTGTGGGCTACTTCTAGTTCAGCTAGATTGTGGGTTTCCACCAAGACTTCCAGACCAAGCTCCGTCGCGTAGTCGTAAAGTTCCTTGAGACGTTCTTCTGACAAGGCAGCGACAATAAGCAAGATAACTGTCGCACCGGCATTGCGAGCGCGGATGATTTGCTTTTCATCGATGATAAAGTCCTTGTTGAGTGTCGGAATCTGTACCTGACTAGAAATCTCTCGTAGATAATCCAAATGCCCTTTAAAGAAAACTTCATCTGTCAAAACCGAAATCATCACTGCGCCGTTCGCTTCATAAGTCTGGGCCTGTTGCACAATATCCACATCGAGATTGATAGCTCCCAGACTAGGACTAGCTTTCTTGACCTCAGCGATTACCTGTAAACGGTCCTGGTGATTCTTCAAAAATTCTGCCAAGCGATAGGTCTGGCGCAAGGGCTGGATCTCCTCCAGCTCCATCTGCTCGACTTCACGCGCCTTCTGCTCTAAGATTCGTGCTAAAAATTCCTGACTCATTTTTGATACTCCTGTAACAGTCTGAGTTTTTCTAGGGCCTTACCACTAGCAATTACTCGACGGGCCAAGGCTACTCCTTCCTTGATACTAGCTACCTTACCATTAGCATAGAAACCAAGACCAGCATTCAATACTGTCGTTTCCAAGAATGGACTTGGTTCGTTTTGAAGAACGCTGAGCAAAATTTCTGCATTTTCCTGAGCATTGCCTCCACGAATATCTTCGATAGCGTAGCGTTCCATCCCCAAATCCTCTGGAGTGAAGCTGGATAAGGTAATTTCGCCATTTTCAAGAAGAGCAATATTGGTTGTTCCGTTCAAGCCAGCTTCATCCAGCCCTTCTGGTCCAGCAACCACGATGGCACGTTTGCGACCCATATTTTTCAAAACCTGAGCTGTACTTTCTAGCAGTTCTGGACGACTAATGCCAAGCAGCTGTGTTTCCAAAGCCATTGGGTGAATCAGGGGACCAGTCAAGTTCATGATCGTTGGAATTCCTAGTTCCAAACGCGCTGGCATGATGTATTTCATAGCTGGGTGCATATTTTTAGCAAAGAGAAAGACGATGCCAGTTTTATCAAAGACCTTACCTAGTTCAGCTGGTTTGAGGTCAAGATTGATGCCCAATGCTTGAAGGACATCTGCCGAACCTGATTTAGAAGAAATCGAACGGTTACCGTGCTTAGCCATGTGAATGCCACCACCAGCCAAGACAAAGGCCGCAGTTGTTGAAATGTTAAAGCTGAAAGACTTGTCCCCACCTGTACCACAGTTGTCCATTGCATCATGTATCTCAGTTGGAATATGTTGGGCATGCCCTCTCATGACTTGTGCAATGGCTGTGCGCTCTTCCGGTGTTTCCCCCTTCATCTTAAGAGCTAAAAGGAGAGAAGCAATCTGCGCTTCGGTTACACGCCCAGTTACGATACGCTCAATGACGTCCGTCATTTCCACACCTGATAAATGTTCAAATTTTGCTAGTTTTTCAATAATCTCTTTCATCCTAGTTTCCTCACTTTACAACCTTCTCGATAAAATTCCGAATAGAAGACAAGCCATCTGGCGTTCCGATACTTTCTGGATGGTACTGGAAGCCATAAATCGGCAGGCTTTTGTGTTGAATTCCCATAATAGCTTGGTCATCAGTCGAACGAGCTGTCACTTCAAAGTCTTCTGGCATTTCTTCAATCAAAATACTGTGATAACGCATGACTGGACGACCATCCTCAATGCCTTGATAGAGAACAGATGGCGCTTCAAAGCTGATATGGCTCTGTTTCCCATGCATGACTTTTGGAGCCAAGCCTAGCTTCCCACCAAAGACTTCTGCGATGGCTTGGTGTCCCAAACAAATCCCTAGAATCGGCTTCTTCCCAGCAAAATCACGAATCATGTCTTCCATCTTTCCAGCATCAACCGGCCAACCAGGACCGGGAGAAAAGACCAGACCATCTGCTTTTTCAGCTTCTTCATACAGCTTGGGATCATCATTTCTCAAGACCTGCACTTCTGCAAAATTCCCAATGTACTGCGCCAAGTTATAGGTAAAAGAATCATAGTTATCAATCAATAAAATCATGGTCTTAGTTCTCCAATTCTAGTCATAGATTTAGCCTTGTTAATGGTTTCTTGGTATTCGTTTTGGGCAATAGAGTCATAGACAATCCCTGCCCCAGCCTGCACATAGGCTGTTTGATTCTTGAGAATCATAGTTCGGATGGCAATGGCGAAATCCATATCGCCCGTCGCAGACAAGTAGCCGATTGCTCCTGCGTATACGCCTCGTTTTTCCGTCTCCAGTTCATAGATCCGTCTCATGGCCCGAATCTTTGGTGCTCCTGAAACTGTTCCAGCTGGAAGTGTAGCTTTCAAGGCATCCATGGCAGTGAGTTCTGGAAGCAAACGTCCCTTGACCACGCTGGTCAAATGCATGACATAGCGGAAGAGCTCCACTTCCATATACTTGGTGACTTGGACACTTGCCGTTTCAGCAATTCTACCGATATCGTTACGCCCCAAGTCTACTAACATTCGATGTTCTGCTGTTTCCTTCTCATCAGAAAGCAGGTCTGTCGCCAAGGCCTTGTCCTCTTCATCCGTAGCCCCTCTTGGCCGTGTACCGGCAATCGGATTGGTTGTCACGATGCCATTTTTAACTGAAACCAAACTTTCTGGACTGGCACCGATGATTTGATAATCCCCAAAATCATAAAAATAGAGGTAATTAGAAGGATTGGTCACGCGGAGATTTCTGTAGAAGTCAAATGGATTTCCAGTAACTTCTGCTGAGAAGCGCTGACTGAGTACGCATTGGAACATGTCACCATTACGAATCAAGTCGCGAGCTGTTTCGACCATTTCCTCAAACTTCTGAGGAGCGATATGCGGTTTGAAGTCCAGCGGAGATAGATCCAAATCTTCAAATTCATTTGGAGCAGGAATGCGTAATTCCTCAAGCACTTGGTTCAAGGCTTTTTCCAAGTCTTCTTGACTGCGATTGCTATAAAGAGCATCCTCTATGACATGAATTTTTTCTTTCTTGTGGTCAAAAACCATGTAGCTCTCATAGACAAAGAAATGCATGTCTGGCGTTCCAATGGTATCCTCAGGGATTTGGCCAATTTCTTCATAAAGAGAAATCATATCGTAACCGACAAAGCCAATAGCTCCCCCACCAAAAGGGAGGTCTGAATGGTGCTGGCTCTTATGAGTCACTTCATAAAGGAAATCCAAGGGATCCCGATCAATCACTTGACCATTTTGATAAAGGACTCCATTTTCAAACTTAATCTCAAAAACCGGATTATAGGCTAGGATAGAAAAACGAGCGGTTTCCTTGTCTCTCGGAATACTCTCTAAGATCACCTTGTGTTGCCCCTTTAGGCGCATATAAGCCAAGATTGGTGATAAGACATCTCCATGAATGATTCGTTCCATTGCAATTTCCCTTTCAATTTCTTATTTTTAATTTTTGGTCTTTTTTCTATTTCCCTTAAATAGTGCGGACGGGAGCAACTTTCTCCGAAATTTCATCCCTAATTTTCGAGCTCCTCGCTCATTAATTTCTAGGCTCAGGCTAAAATAGTTCCCCGAACTATTTTACTCTCAAAAATTCCGTTCTAGAGAAGCATCTTTGCTTCTCTAGAATACCACTATAGCGGGAAATAGCGGGTCAATGCTCACTTCGTTAGCAAATATTTTATAGAAATCTATCTAATGATGAAGCATAATTTAAAACTGATGACCATATCTACGATAAATATATAAAAATCCCCACGCAAAATAACTTGCGTGAGGACGAAATTCGCGGTGCCACCTCAATTATAGGATTTCCCCTATCTCTCATTCCTGTCTCAGAACCTTCCTGTAACAGGCTGTGCGATAAAGGGCACTCCCTTGAGAATTATGTTTTCTTCTCTCGTTTCAAATGGACCCAACCTTACAGCTTTCTCTGCTTGTTTCCAGCAACCACAAGCTCTCTGTGAGAGAAAAGACTGTAATTTTTCCATCTTTTATTTTTTAGCTTCTAGGTAGTCTGCAATCGCAGCTACGTCCTTGTCTCCACGACCAGAGACATTGATGATGATGATCTCATCTTTACTTAGTTTCGGTGCACGTTTAACCGCTTCTGCGATTGCGTGCGAACTTTCAATCGCTGGGATAATCCCTTCAGTCTTGCTTAGAAGGAGCAAGGCTTGAACAGCTTCTTCATCTGTCGCTGCTACGTATTCTACGCGGCCTGAATCTTTAAAGTAGGCGTGTTCTGGGCCAACCCCTGGATAGTCCAAACCAGCTGAGATAGAGTAAACTGGCGCTAGCTCTCCATCTTCCTTAAAGACTGCATAAGTCTTCATACCGTCGACAATTCCGACACTACCTTTTGTCATAGTGGCTGCGTGCTTGTCTGTGTCAAGTCCGTGACCGGCAGCTTCGACCCCAACCAATTTGACTTCTTCATCAGCCACATACTGTGAAAAAGCACCGATAGCATTAGAACCACCACCTACACAGGCAATGACGTAGTCTGGTAAACGGCCTTCTTTTTCCAAAATTTGACGGCGAGATTCTTCACTGATGACCTTTTGGAATTCATGAACAATAGTTGGATAAGGGTGAGGTCCCACAGCAGAACCTAAAACGTAGAAAGCTTCAAGGTCATTCATCCATGCTCCAAAGGCTGCATCAACCGCATCCTTCAGAGTACGTGTTCCTGTTTCAACTGCATGAACGGTCGCTCCCATCATCTCCATACGGAAGACATTGAGACCTTGACGCTCCACATCTTCTGCACCCATGTAGACATCACAGGCCATACCAAACTTGGCTGCAGCCGCTGCTGTCGCAACACCGTGTTGACCAGCTCCTGTTTCCGCAATAACACGTTTTTTGCCCATACGTTTAGCAAGAAGAATTTGTCCTAAAACGTTGTTGAGCTTGTGAGAACCAAGGTGGTTCAGGTCTTCACGTTTAAGATAAATCTTAGCACCACCTAAGTGATCTGTCAAACTTTCCGCAAAATAGAGTGGTGTTTCACGACCAGAATAATCCTTCAAGTAATGGCGAAATTCTGCCAAAAATTCTGGATCATCCTTGTACTTGTCAAATGTCACTTCCAACTCATCCAACAAAGCCTGAATCGGCTCCGGTACAAAACTACCACCAAATTGTCCAAAATATCCTTTAGTTGTCATAAAATTTTTCCTCTTTCCATATTAATTCGGCTTTTTGTTTGCTTTTAGTAGTAGGCAAGGAGCTACAGATAGAACTCAATACTCTTCGAAAATCCAATTCAAACCACGTCAACGTCGCCTTGCCGTACTCAAGTACAGCCTGCGGCTAGTTTCCTAGTTTGCTCTTTGATTTTCATTAAGTATAAGTTCATCAAAGCGACTTAAGGCCCTAATAAAAGATAAACAAAATGACCGAAAGAAAAAGCCCACACACGGAATCTACTTCCATGTGAGGGCGTTGGTAACGCGGTGCCACCTCAATTATAAAGGGACTATTCCCCTTTACATCTCTGCCTTGTCTAACAACAAGTTGCACTGTAAGGTGTGCGCACCGAATTTTCATTGTTTCAAATTCATTTTTAAAATCAGCCCATTTTCACTACTTTCAACCACCTGTTCACAACCACCACAGGCTCCCTGAAGATCAAAAATAACTACTTTTCTGATTTATTGAGAATATTATATGTTATTGTTCTATCTTTGTCAAGATTTTTTTATGATTATTTTCCAGAACCGAGGATTTCTTCAGAAATTCTCACCAAAGTCTGAACGATGTAATCAACTTCTTCATCGCTTAATTTAGTGTGAAGAGGAAGTGTGATTTCATTTTCAAAGAAGGCATAGGATTTTGGATAATCTGCCATATCAAAGCCAAGATTCTTATAGGCTGTCAAGAGCGGAAGCGGTTTGTAGTGAACGTTACTTGCAATTCCCGCCTTGGCCAATTCTTGGATGATACGATTACGATCTTCTAGACTAGCACCTTCTACATGGGTGATGTAGAGGTGACGACAAGATTCGACAGTATCAGTCTTGTGTGCCAGTGGGTGAATACGAGTACCCGCAAAGCCACGATTATAGCGATCCACGATGTCCTTACGACGTTGTAGCAAACCAGGGTAACGATCCAATTGTACCAAACCAATTGAAGCCATGATATCCGTCATGTTGCACTTATAGGCTGGTGTTACGATATCGTACTCCCATGAACCCAATTGCATCTTAGCAAGAGCATCCTTAGTCTGACCATGAAGGGAAAGGATTTGGAATTCCTTGTACATTTCTTCATCGTCAATCGCTGGATTGGCCTTCCAAGTCGCACTTCCTCCCTCAGCCGTTGTAAAGTTTTTAACGGCATGGAATGAGAAGGAAGTAAAGTCAGCGATAGAGCCAGCAGGGTGTCCTTTATAAGTTGATCCCAAAGCATGGGCACTATCAGAGACAAGCACAATACGGTTAAAGACCTTTTGCCACTTACTTGAAGCAGTAAAGAGATCGCGTTTCTTCTCCACAATTTGGAATAAACGGTCATAGTTGCAAACAATCCCTGCAAGGTCTACTGGGATGATCACCTTAGTTTTCTCAGTGATAGCTTGCTCAAGAAGGTCATAGTCCATCTCAAACGTATCTGCTTGGATATCCACCATGACAGGTGTTGCTCCTACGTGTGTGATGACACTACATGAAGCTGTATAAGTCATAGCTGGAACGATGACTTCATCACCAGGTCCCACTTCCAAAACACGTAAAATCAACTCAAGAGCGGCTGTCGCAGAGTTGAGGCAGACAGTCTTAGGTGTCTGTGTGTATTGGGACAAGCGACGCTCCAGTTCTTTTGTCTTAGGACCTGTTGTGATCCAACCAGAACGTAGGGTATCCGCTACTTCAGCAATTTCAGCTTCCGTAATATCGGGTGGTGAAAATGGAATATTGTAATTTGGCATTGATTTGCTCCTTTTATCTGTACTCATTTTCTCATGACTACTTTATTTTAGTACCTCAAACACGGTTTGAAACATGATTTTGATGTCTCCAAGGAAACTAAATTCTCGGAGATAGGCGAGATTATAGCGCATCTTTTCAGGGAGGACATGTTCGACATAGGCCTGGTCAACCGACAGACCTTTCTCTGTCATCTGACTGATGATCGTGTCCTCATCCTTGTAGTTGATACTAGCTGGAGAGGTGATTCCGGCTGGTAAGAGCAAGGTCGCCATCATTTCAGGGCTATACTGCTCGGTGTAACGTGGCACCTCAGGTCTTGTACCTACAAAGGACATCTCGCCTTTAAGGACATTGACCAGCTGAGGTAGTTCGTCCAAGCGCACACGGCGAATGAAATTTCCCACTTTGGTAATACGGCTATCGTTAGCAGAAGTCACCAGACTTCCTTCTTTATCCGCATCCGTCACCATAGTACGGAACTTCCAAATCTTGAACAGACGGTTGTACTGGGTCACGCGCTCTTGCTTGTAAATGACAGGTCCCTTGCTATCCAACTTGATCCAAATGCTCAAGATAAGAAAGATGGGAGAAGTCAAAAGTAGTAAAACCAAGGCCAGAACCCAGTCCAGGCAACGCTTGAAAATCAGCGAACCCTTCCTTTTAGAGACAAGCTGGTAGTAAGACTCAACCTCGCTTGATTGCATTTCCACGGGCAAGTCTTCCCATTTCAGCATGCTGTTTCTCCTTTGTTTTTATTATACTATTTGTCAACATTTTTCATTATACCACAAAATGGAAAAGGCGGTGCAAGAAATCTGTGATTTAGAGGAATTCTTCTTTAGGAAAGAGCCCCTGCCTGCAAACTATACATCTTATGATAGGTTCCTTCCAAGGCCAAGAGTTCCTCATGGGTTCCACTCTCGATGATGCGCCCCTTGTCCAAAACATAGATACAGTTGGCATCTTGGATAGTTGAAAGGCGATGAGCGATGGCAATAGTCGTCCGCCCCTGTCTCATTTTAGCCAGAGAATCTTGAACCAGACTTTCTGTCTCCGAGTCAATATTGGCTGTCGCTTCATCCAAAATCAAGATTTTAGGCTGACTGGCAACAGTTCTAGCAAAGGCAAGAAGCTGACGCTGTCCAGTAGAAAAGCTCGAACCACGCTCAGACACAGGTGCATCATAACCCTGCGGAAGCTCCTGAATAAAGGAATCTGCATCCACAAAGGCAGCCGCAGCCTGTACCTCTTCATCACTAAGATCTTGGTACATGGCGATATTGGACTTGATAGTCCCGTGATAGAGGAAGGGATCCTGCAAGACTAGACCGATGTTCTTTCTCAGCTCTTCCTGACTGTAGTCCCTAATATCCACACCATCCAAGAGAACTCGGCCTGACTGAAATTCATAAAAACGCATGAGGACATTGATAATGGAAGATTTCCCCGAACCTGTATGACCTACAAAGGCAATGGTTTCGCCCTTGTTAACTGAAAAGGAAATATCATCCAGAATCTTGTGTTTACCATCATATGAGAAACACACATGTTCAAAACGGATATTGCCTTCTTTGACTTTAGCTTGCCCATTCTCTTGAAGAGGCTCATAGGTCGTCTCGTCAATCAAGGCAAAGACACGGCCTGCAGATACCATAGACGTTTGCAGGGTTGAAAAGTTTTGCGTTACCTCAATAAGGGGATCAAAGAGACGGTTGATGTACTGGATAAAGGCATACATAGTTCCGGCCGTTATCCCGATAGAAAGACCACGGTAACCAAAGTAAGCCATCAAAACGGCGTAGCCTAGGAGTTTCAGCAAACTCATAGCAGGTCTCAAAAAGAGGGCATCCAAGGCTACAGATCGGTTGGCATAGACCAAGTGTTCTTGGTTGATTTCATCAAATTCTGCCTGCAGGCGCTTCTCTTGATTAAAGGCCTGGATAATCCTGATCCCCTCGATATTCTCTGCCAGCTTACTATTGATATCTGACAAGAGACTTCTGGTTTTCTCGATGATTTTCACTGACTTTTTCCGGTAGAGATTGACCAACAGAAAAATCAAGGGTAGAAAGAGCAAGACTAAAGCTGTCAAACGAAAATCCAGCACCAACATGGTATAGAGAGTTGTCAGAAAGATGAAAACTGCTGAAATAAAGCTGGATAAAATCCCTGAAAACATATCACTGATGGTCTCGGTATCATTGGTCAAACGAGAAACGATAGAGCCTGCTGGCGTCTTGTCAAAATAAGACATGCCCAGCTTCTCCATATTGGCAAAGGCATCGCGACGAATATCCCTTACAATACTGTAGGACACCCGCGCAAAGAGAAGATTTCCAACATACTGAACCAGAGTTTGTAGGATATAGAGGCCATAGTAGGCTAATAAAACTGTAATAGCAAACTGATTGAGATTGCTGAGGTACTGGTCGATAAAGTGGGAAGCTACAAGGGGAATGACACTTTTAATGACCGTCGTCGCAAGGAGAAAACTGAGTGCCAAAAAGGTCAGGAGGCCATAGGGCTTGAGATAGGACATCAAGCGCTTCAATATAGCCCATTGTTCTTGCTTATTCTGCATCTTCTTCTCCTTTCATTTCCAACTGCTGAGACTGGTAGGTTTGGGCATACCAGCCATCTAAAGCTAGCAAGTCATCGTGCGTGCCCCGTTCGATAATTCGGCCATTTTGCAGGACTAAAATCAAATCTGCATGGACAACTGCACTGAGGCGATGGGCTGTGATAATGGTTGTCTTATCCTTCCGCGTCTCCTTGAGATTGTCAATAATCGCATACTCCGTCTTAGCATCCACGGCTGATAAGGAATCATCTAGAATCAAGATATCAGGGTCTAGAATCATAGCCCGACTCATTGCCAGACGCTGCTTTTGCCCACCAGATAGACTGACCCCTTTTTCACCGATAACTGTATCAAATCCCTGAGGCATGTCTACAATATCTTGGTAAACTTGAGCTAGTTTAGTCGCTTCCTCGACCGCTGAAAGGGGCAAATTAGGATTGCCGAAGCGGATATTGTCTAAGATAGAGGTCGCAAAGAGGAACTGGTCCTGAGGGACATATCCCATAAGACTGCGAAGGTCTGTCAGACGATAATCCCGAATATCGTGACCGTTTAGATAAATAGCTCCCTTATCCACATCGTATTCACGCAAGAGGAGCTTAATCAAGGACGTTTTCCCAGAGCCTGTCTGTCCAACCAAGCCCAGAGTTTGCCCTTTTTCTAAACTAAAGTGAATATCCGTCAGTGTCTCCTCATTTTCAAAGGCAAAGCTGTCAATGGCATACTCCAAGCGCCCATTTTCAATACCATCTAAAGGAAACTCAGGGTCTTTTACAGGTGATTCCTGAGACAAAAGATCCTCAATCCGTTGGTAAGAAACCTTCCCTCGCTGAGTAATATTAAAGAGAAAGCCAATGGCCATAAGAGGCCAAACCAACATATCTAAGTAGCTGATAAAGGTAACCAGATTCCCAACGGTGATTTGCCCTTTCTGAACCATCAAAGAGCCGACCAAAAGAGTTAAGACATAGGACGAGCCAACAAACAAGAGAACCATGGGGTCAAAGAGACTATCGTATTTCATGGTTTGGAGATTCTTTTGGAAGGTCAATTCATTGACTGCTTGAAAGGACTCAAGCTCATCCGCCTGATAACCGAAAGACTTGGTCACTTTAATACCTGATACAGACTCCTGCACCTTGTTATTGAGTTCAGAGAAAGCAGCCTGTGATTCGCCAAAAGCCTTGTGGGTCTTTCTCCCTAGACGACTGGTCGCATAAGCCATGAAAGGCAGGGGCAGAATGGCAACCAAGGTCATCTGCCATGAGATGCTAAAAAGCATGGTCAGCAAAGTCACCAGTGCCGTGATGGAAGCATCCACCGCAGACATAACACCACCACCTGCTAAACGGGTTAAGGCGTTGATATCATTGGTGGCATGTGCCATCAGATCCCCCGTCCGATAGGTCTGATAAAAGGCTGGCGACATTTTTGTGAAATGCTCAAACAAGCGAGATCGCATAATCTGCCCCAGACGGTAGGAGGTGCCAAGGATATACATGCGCCAAACATAGCGTAGATAGTACATACCCAAAGCTGCAAGAAGCAGATAAAGGAGGTTCAAAAGCAGGTTCTGCTGGCTTAATTGTCCCCCAGTGATGGCGTCAATCACCCGCCCCATAACCATGGGGGGAATAAGATTAAGGACGGAAACCAAGACCAGGGCCACAATTCCGACTAGATAACGGCGCTTTTCTAATTTGAAAAACCACCAGAGTTTTTGAATAATGGACATAAACTCCCTTTCTGATTGCAAATGGAAACCTGAGGCAAGGACCTCAGGTTTTTCTTATTCATAGGTTACGACTGTTACGACACCCTTGTCGTACTCAGCGATAAAGATATTGGCCACATTGTCATATCCTTGTTTGCTGAGGTTATCAAGCAGCCATTCTTCGCTCCGACCAATGGACTCCAAAATTTCTACTTGGACGACGCCATCTGTGACAACAGGATACTTGGGATTTTCATCTCCCATTTGGACTACGATGAGTTGGCCATTTTGCTCCTGCACAGCGCGTTTGACTTGTTTCATTTGGAAAATTCCCTGGCTACGAAGCTTAAGAGCTACATCCGCTGCTGATAAACCAACCGAACGGCAGGCTTCTGGATCAATCTTCCCATTTTTGATGAGCAGGGTTGGCTTCCCATCAATCAAACGTTTCACAAAGTAAACATTATTGTTGAGCCATTTGAGAGTCAAGACCAGAATGGTCCACATAATCAGGATAACTGCATACTGAAGGATACTGATGGCGCTATTGTAAATCACCCCGCCGATAATCCCCCCAAGTACATAGTTCTGAATTTGGTCTATTGCTGAGTTAGGCGCTAGGTTGCCCTTTCCTGTCACATTAATCACGAAAACCAGAGAAAAGAGTCCCAAGGCTAGTTTGATTAAAATTTCGATATAATTGAGTGTCATTTGTTCACCTCCACCAGTTCAATTGCATCTGTTTTATACAATTCGACTTTCTCTAAGAGATACTTGTCTGGCTCACTTCCGTTTAGGGCACGATAATAGCGATCTCCCACCTTGAGGAGTGCTCCATCCGTGTCTGCAGAAGTATTGACATAAACTTCCGACTTGTCAACTCCCAAATCTTTGGAAACAAGCTCGATGAAATGAAGTGAAGCTTGAAATTTATTGTTAGAAACTTGATTGTTTTGATAAGTCGTGATGCTGACCAAAAGGAGAGCTAATAAGGTCAAAGCTGAAATCATGACCAACTCACGAAACTTGGTCCCCTTTTTATCATGATAAGCCTTAAAAGCCAAAAATCCTGTCACAGCTAATAAAACAATCCCTAAACCAATCATGATGCTATTTTGCTGACCGATTTGGCTGAGGACATAGTCATAAGAATAGAATTTCATCTATTTTCACTCCCTTTCATAAAATCATTCTTAATTATAAACGAAAGAGGGTGATTTTTCAAACCATACGTTGGGGAAATGCGCCTTTTTTTGGTATAATATAGTCTGTAATCTGAATGAAAAAGGTAACTTTATGAAACTCATCTCATGGAATATTGATTCCCTAAACGCAGCCCTAACGAGCGACTCAGCACGTGCAAAATTGTCCCAAGAAGTCCTACAAACCTTGGTAGCCGAAAATGCTGATATTATCGCTATCCAGGAAACCAAGCTTTCTGCAAAAGGGCCTACAAAAAAACACCTAGAAGTACTTGAAGAACTCTTCCCAGGTTATGAAAACACTTGGCGTTCCTCTCAAGAACCTGCCCGCAAAGGCTACGCTGGAACTATGTTCCTCTATAAGAAAGAACTCACACCAACGATTAGCTTCCCAGAAATCGGTGCCCCTTCTACCATGGACTTGGAAGGCCGCATCATCACCTTGGAATTTGATACATTTTTCGTGACCCAAGTATACACACCAAACGCTGGCGACGGTCTCAAACGCTTGGAAGAACGCCAAGTCTGGGATATCAAATACGCTGAGTATTTGGCTCAACTAGACAAAGAAAAACCAGTCCTTGCGACTGGAGACTACAACGTAGCTCACAAGGAAATCGACCTTGCAAATCCTGCCAGCAACCGCCGTTCACCTGGTTTTACAGATGAGGAGCGTGCTGGCTTTACCAACCTTTTGGCAACTGGATTTACCGACACCTTCCGTCATCTTCACGGCGATGTCCCAGAACGTTATACTTGGTGGGCGCAACGCAGCAAGACTTCTAAAATCAACAATACAGGCTGGAGAATCGACTACTGGCTCACCAGCAACCGCGTCGCTGACAAGGTGACCAAGTCTGACATGATTGACTCAGGTGCGCGTCAAGATCATACGCCGATTGTATTGGAAATTGAACTCTAAGGAGAAAGCTAATGGACTATCAAGCTGTCATTCCTGAATTTGTAGTATCTGACCTCGAAAAGTCACGCCACTTCTACTGCGACTTGCTGGGATTTTCTGTCGAATACGAGCGTCCAGAGGAGAAATTTCTCTTCCTCTCGCTTGAAGACTGCCAACTTATGCTAGAAGAAGGCATCACAGAAGAATTAGCCCAACTAACCTATCCTTTCGGGCGCGGTGTCAATATTTCCTTCGGCATTGAAGATGTCCCTCAGCTCCACCAAAAACTGCTGGAAGCTGACTATCCTATCCATCGTCCGCTGACCAAAAGAGAATTTCGAGTGGGAGATAGCTTTATTTACCCTCATGAATTTGCGATTTTGGATCCTGATGGTTATTTTTTAAGATTTAGTGAATAGAAAAATAGAGACTGGAAAAAATCTTTCAAATCAGAAAAAGGCATATTATCAGGTCTTGAAAAATCCTGATAATGTGCCTTTTATGATGAAAAAATCTTCTAATACTCTTCGAAAATCTCTTCAAACCACGTCAGCTACTCTTCGAAAATCTCTTCAAACCACGTCAGCTTCCATCTGCAACCTCAAAACAGTGTTTTGAGCAACCTGCGGCTAGCTTCCTAGTTTGCTCTTTGATTTTCATTGGGTATAAATGTTAGCTTACAATTGAGCTTTTGCTCTTTTTTCTTCAATTTGTTCGTTTTTTATATCTAAACATTAACAAAATATTTTATTTATAAAGTTAATTAGTGTAAAATAAAAACATTGGCGTCAGCCTATTTAAAATTGAATATCATTTTACTTGTTTATGTCGTGAATTGGCACGACGTTTCTACAAGGTGCCGGAACACCTAACAATGAGTATGTCAGCTGAAGGTATGGTTTTGGCCATGCCTATTTTGGGGACTTACTTAGGGGATTAAGTAGGTCCTTTTTGAATATTTTTGTTAAATCACGCCTTTAAGTGTAAACTAAATATTTTTAATATTTCCCTTAATTAGTGCGGACGGGAGCAACTTCCTTCGGAATTTCATCCCTAATTTTTGAGCCAAAAGTCTCAAAAATCCCGTCATAGACAATAACAAGATTATTGTCTATGATACCACTACGGCGGGGAATATTTGATAAAACTCGCTTCGCTCGTACTAGTTTTATCAAATATATAGTACTAGCAAACTGGTTCACTATAGAAATATTTAACCAACAAGTAAACTTGCTTTTAGACTTTAGGAGGTCTTATGAAATTATTAGAAGAGCGCATCCTCGAGGATGGGCATATCTTGGGGGACAATATCCTCAAGGTGGATTCCTTTTTAACCCACCAAGTTGACTTTAGCTTGATGCGAGAGATTGGTAAGGTATTTGCGGAAAAATTTGCTTCTGCTGGCATTACCAAGGTCGTGACCATTGAAGCGTCAGGCATTGCCCCAGCCGTTTTTACTGCCGAAGCCTTGAATGTTCCCATGATTTTCGCCAAGAAAGCTAAAAACATCACCATGAACGAAGGCATCTTAACTGCCCAAGTCTACTCCTTTACCAAGCAGGTGACCAGCACCGTTTCCATCGCTGGAAAATTCCTCTCACCAGAAGACAAGGTCTTGATTATTGACGATTTCCTTGCTAATGGCCAAGCGGCCAAAGGCTTGATCCAAATCATCGAACAAGCTGGAGCAAAAGTTGAAGCGATTGGTATTGTGATTGAAAAATCTTTCCAAGATGGTCGTGATTTGCTTGAAAAAGCAGGATATCCCGTCCTATCACTGGCCCGTTTGGATCGTTTTGAAAATGGTCAGGTCGTATTTAAGGAGGCAGATCTCTAATGCAAAAACAAGAAAAACACTCACAAGCAGCCGTTCTTGGCTTACAGCACTTACTAGCCATGTACTCAGGATCCATCCTGGTTCCCATCATGATTGCGACAGCTCTGGGCTATTCAGCTGAGCAATTGACCTACCTGATTTCTACCGATATCTTCATGTGTGGGGTGGCGACCTTCCTCCAACTCCAACTCAACAAATACTTTGGTATTGGACTACCAGTCGTTCTCGGAGTTGCCTTCCAATCCGTCGCTCCTTTGATTATGATTGGTCAAAGTCACGGTAGCGGTGCTATGTTTGGTGCCCTTATCGTTTCTGGGATTTATGTAGTTCTGATTTCAGGCATTTTCTCAAAAGTTGCCAATCTTTTCCCATCTATCGTAACGGGCTCTGTCATTACCACGATTGGTTTAACCTTGATTCCTGTCGCTATTGGAAATATGGGAAATAACGTTCCAGAGCCAACTGGTCAAAGTCTCCTACTTGCTGCTATCACTGTTCTGATTATCCTTTTGATCAACATCTTTGCCAAAGGATTTATCAAGTCTATCTCTATTTTGATTGGTCTAGTTGTCGGAACCGCCATTGCTGCTACCATGGGCTTGGTTGACTTCTCCCCTGTTGCGGCAGCACCGCTTGTCCATGTTCCTACTCCCCTCTACTTTGGGGTGCCAACCTTTGAAATCTCCTCTATTGTCATGATGTGTATCATCGCAACGGTCTCTATGGTTGAGTCCACTGGTGTTTACTTGGCCTTGTCTGATATTACCAATGACCCAATCGACAGCACGCGCCTTCGCAACGGTTACCGCGCAGAAGGTCTGGCCGTACTTCTCGGAGGAATTTTTAACACCTTCCCTTATACAGGATTTTCACAAAACGTTGGTTTGGTTAAATTATCAGGTATCAAGACTCGCCTGCCAATCTACTACGCAGCTGGTTTCTTAGTCCTCCTTGGACTCCTTCCTAAGTTTGGAGCCCTCGCCCAAATCATTCCAAGTCCTGTCCTTGGAGGGGCCATGCTGGTGATGTTTGGTTTTGTTTCCCTTCAAGGGATGCAAATTCTCGCCCGCGTTGACTTTGCTAACAATGAACATAACTTCCTTATCGCAGCTGTTTCCATCGCTGCTGGTGTAGGTCTAAACAACAGTAATCTCTTCGTCAGCATGCCGACAGCTTTCCAAATGTTCTTCTCAAACGGAATCGTCGTAGCCAGCATACTGGCCATTGTCCTCAATGCAGTATTAAACAGGAAGAAGAAATAAGAAAAAGAGGTGTGAGCCTCTTTTTTGTTTCTTATATCCTTACCTGTCTTTCTTCTGACCTTTGTCCTGTGACAAACATGGTAAAGGTGGCTTTGCAGACATTTCTGCCTTCTTGATTGGTGATATCGACATCCACGACACAGGTTGTGCGTCCATGATGGACACATTCTCCTTTAATGGTCAGCACATCGTCGAGTTTTCCTGCCTTGAGGTAGTTGATAGAGGATTGGAGCGTCACTCCATCAAGTCCCAACGAGATAACCACCAGACCACTAATCTGGTCACAAAGGGTAAAGAGATAGCCACCATGGGCATTGCCATAGTAGTTGAGCGACGAGTCCACTACTTTTGTCGTCACCACAACATGACCATCTCTCATTTTTTCTATTTCGTAATTTTCAAAGGCAGATATAGCGTCAAAATGCAAATCTTTCATCGTTTCCTCCTGATATTTCAAACGACACTATGATACTACTTTTTATAGGACTGTGCAAGGAGAAAGCTCCTAGTCTGGCAAAATTCCGACCTGTTCTACAAAGCGCATAAAGGCTGCTTGTCCTTGTTCTGTCTGCTTGTAAACCCCTGCGTCCTCCAAAACACGCGCAAAAATAGCACCCACAGAGTCCTTGACGATCTCAAGGGCTTTTTCATTATCTGCTAGGTCCGGATGTTGGGCTTTGAGCTGGTCTGCCCATTCCTGATGATAAGAGGCAACTGCTTCATCATCGCCTACAAGATAGCTGGCAACTTGCTCCACTTCTGCTTTCAGACGTGGTGGCAGGATAGCCAAGCCCATGACCTCAATCAAGCCGATATTTTCCTTCTTGATATGTTGAACATCCTTGTGGGGATGATAGATGCCATCAGGATGCTCTGGCGATGTCTGATTGTCTCGCAAGACCAAGTCCAACTCAAACTGTCCATCGCGTTTACGGGCAATGGGTGTAATGGTATGGTGTGGTGTCCCGTCTGTCTCTGCCAAAATCTGTACTTCAGGGTCTGAATATTGCCGCCATTCCTGCAAAATCTTATCAGCCAAGTTGATCAAATCTTCTTTTGAATCCGAGGTCAAGCGTAGCACTGACATAGGCCACTTGACAATCCCAGCCTTGACCTGCTCAAATCCAGTAAATCGGAAAGTCTTTTGCAAGGGAGCCAATTCCATAGGAAATACGTGACGGCCTCCTTGATAGTGATCATGAGTCAGAATAGAGCCTCCCACGATTGGCAGGTCGGCATTCGAACCTGCAAAATAGCCTGGAAATTGCTCTACAATCGCCAGCAGGCGCTCAAAACTCTGACGACTAATGGCCATGGGACGGTGCTGGCCGTCTAAGAAAATACAGTGCTCATTAAAATAAGCATAGGGCGAATACTGGAAGCCCCACTCCTGACCCGCCATTTCGAAACGGATAATGCGGTGATTGCTGCGAGCTGGGTGGTTAACCCGACCATGGTAGCCTTCATTCTCTAGACAGAGCTGACATTGGGGATAATTGCTAGCTTGCACCAACTTGGCCGCCGCAATCTCCTTTGGATCCTTTTCAGGCTTAGAGAGGTTGATGGTAATCTCAAGTTCTCCATAGTCAGATGGAACACGATAAGCGATATTCTTAGCAATGGCCTTGAGCTTGATGTAGTCGTTTTTCTGGCTGAGCTGGTAAAAATTCGCTATCGCCTGTTCGGGAGATTGGGCGTAGGTTGTCCAAAAGTCACGATTAACCTGACTTGGACAAGGGGTCACCAAGTCCATCAGTTCAGCACCGAGGATTTCACGCGCAGTCTGACTATCCTCAATCCTCTCTAATCGAACCGCTTCCTCGACTAACTGGTCCTTGAGGTCAATCAACTCATCCAGATCCGTCTCAACTTCCAAAACACCTTCACCCACTCGTGCCAAAACACGATTGGTTAGGTAGATTCGATCCATTTCCTCAAATGAACTTCCAGCAATGACTTCCGTGATAAATGCATCTAGAATTCCCTGACTCATTGATTCTCCTTCTTACTTTCTAAATAGTCTCTGACAGCATCTAAATCCTGAAAAACTTGTTCTGTTTTATTTAAGAAAGACTGTGCTGGCATTTCCAAGTCTGGAATACAAATAACTGGTATCCCAGCTCTATACGCTGCTTCAATCCCTGCTTCACTATCCTCTAATACTAAGCAATTCTCTGGTAAAACATTCAAATCACTACAGGCCTTTAAAAATATATCAGGGTAAGGTTTGCTTCGCTTTACATCTTTTGAAAAAACTAGATGGTCAAATAAGGACAGTATACCATTACTATCCAAAATCATTCTAGCTCTAGATTCAACACTTGAAGTTGCTAAAGCGATTGGAATACCTTCTCTTTGCAAAAAAGCAAGCAAATTTTTAGCACCTTTTTTTAAATTTACACCTTTGGCTAATATTCGAGCTTCCAGTTCATAAACTTTTTCCAAGGTCTGGTCAAAGTTCCAAGGTAAATCATAGGTATCTAAAAATCGTTGAACATTCTCCTCTTCCCTATGTCCACTGTATTCTCTAGAATATATTTCTTCTGTGAAAGGAATTCCAAAATCTTTAAGCAATTCTTGATAAACTTTTAGAGAAATGATCTCAGTATCAGCTAATAAGCCATCTAAATCAAATATTACAGCGTCCATTTACTTCTCTCCTAGTCTAAAACGCGAGTGCCACCTGCAACTTCAGCGATATAGAAGCTTGGAGCGTATCCAACGACTTCCTCGTAGTGCTTGCCAACAGCTTCCTTAAAGGTCTCAACAGCGTCTTTTTGAACCAAGGCAATGGCACAGCCACCAAAACCTGCCCCTGTCATACGAGCACCGAGAACACCTTCTTGATCCCAAGCTGTGTGAACAAGAGTATCCAATTCCAAGCCAGTTACTTCATAGTCATGTTCTAGAGAGACGTGAGAAGCATTCATCAAGCGACCAAATGTTTCCAAATCACCTGCTTGAAGAGCTGCTTGAGCTTTAAGGGTACGTTGGTTTTCAAGCACAGCATGGCGTGCACGTTTCAAACGATTTTCGTCTTTAATCAGGTAGCTGTATTGGTCAAAGGCCCACTCATCCAATTCACCCAAGGTCTGAATATCCAAGGCAACTTGCAATTCTTCCACTGCTTTTTCACACTCAGCACGGCGTTCATTGTATTTAGAGTCCGCCAGTTCACGGCGTTTATTGGTATTCATAATAACAACAACATTGTCCTTCAAATCAAGTGGCACCAAGTCATACTCCAAGGTGTTGGTATCTAGGTAAATAGCACGTTGGTCAGCCCCCATACCGATAGCAAACTGGTCCATGATACCAGAGTTGACTCCGATAAAGTTGTTCTCTGTTTGTTTTCCGATTTTAACCAAATCCAAACGGTCTAGTTTTAAACCAAAGAGATGCTCTGCCACAACCCCCGTCAAAAGTTCCAAGGATGCTGATGATGACAAGCCTGCACCATTTGGGATATTTCCATAAACATAAAAATCAAACCCCTTGTCAATCACATGTCCAGCTTCTTGCAAGAAATGAAGAACCCCTTTTGGATAGTTGGTCCAGCTGTGCTCTTTTTCAAACTTGAGGTCAGCAAGAGGCACTTCGATGATACCCTTGTCCTCAAAGTTCGCTGAGTAGAAACGCAAGACTTTGTCGTCACGTTTGCGAGCTGCACCGTATGTTCCCAAGGAAATAGCCGCTGGAAAAACGTGCCCACCGTTGTAGTCCGTGTGTTCACCAATCAAATTGATACGACCCGGTGAAAAGAAAGTTTGGTCTGCTTCTTGACCAAAAACGGTAAGAAAGTCTTTGCGAAGGGCTTCAGTAGTAAAATCTTGTGTCATATGAATTCTCCTTTGACTGTCCGTTAAGTCATCTTAACGTGTAATCGTTTTCTTCTATTGTATCCAAGGCATTTGCCAAGGTCAATCCTTTTTACTAAACTTTTACTAAACTATCAGTAAAAAGCAGAAAAATATGATATACTAACCTAAAAGGAGGAGGATTTATGGCTACCTTAAAAGACATCGCACAGCTAGCCTCTGTCTCTATCGCGACCGTATCCCGTGTCCTCAATCGCGACCAGAGCCTATCTGTCACAGAAGAAACCAGACACCGTATTTTAACAGTTGCTGAAGAGCTGGGCTACACCAAGCACCTCAAGACAGGCGAGTCCCACAAACCCAAGCAAAAGATTGCCATTATCCAATGGGTCAGTGAACAAGGGGAGTTGGACGATCTCTACTACTACCAGATTCGCCTAGGCATAGAAAAAAGAGCCCAAGAGTTGGACTATGATATCCTGCGCTATTTTAATGACCATCCTTTTACCCTCAGCGAGGAAGTGATTGGCATTCTCTGCATCGGAAAATTTAGCCGTGCTCAGATTTCTGCCTTTGAAGAATACCAAAAACCCTTGGTCTTTCTAGACAGTGATACCCTCTCACTAGGTCATACCTGTATTATCACTGACTTTTACACTGCTGTGAAACAAGTTGTAGACCATTTCCTCAGCCAGGGACTGGATCGGATTGGCATTCTAACAGGTCTTGAAGAAACAACCGACCAGGAAGAAATTATCCAGGATAAGCGACTAGAAAATTTCAAAAACATTACCCAAGCAAATGGAATCTACCATGAAGAACTGGTCTTTCAGAGGAGCTTTACTGCCCAGTCTGGCTATGACTTGATGAAGGAGGCCATTCACAAGCTAGGAAAACAACTCCCACCAGCCTTTTTCGCCGCCAGCGATAGTTTAGCCATCGGTGCCCTTCGTGCTCTCCAAGAAGCTGGAATCAGCCTACCAGACCGCGTCAGCCTCATTTCTTTCAACGACACTAGCCTGACCAAGCAGGTCTATCCTCCTCTATCTAGCATTACCGTCTATACCGAGGAAATGGGCCGAGCAGGTATGGATATTCTTAATAAGGAAGTTCTCCACGGTCGCAAAATACCTAGCCTAACCATGCTGGGAACCAGACTGACTTTGAGAGAAAGTACACGGAATGAATAGAATATCAAAACGACCTCTTATTGAGGTCGTCTTTTCTAATGATGATGCCCATGCTTCTGCTCTAACTCTCTCACCCTCCGCCTATGTTGCGCATGATTGCTTTGACTGCTATCCACTTCAATAGTGATATTCTGCACGTCTCTTTCTTCTAAGCATTGACGCACCACTTCTTTGGTCTCCATCATCTGCTCCCAGTCCTCGATACAGATGTGAACAATAGCATTGTTCTCTAGACCGTCCATGGACCAAATGCTAAGTTGATTGACACTGTTGACGTTGGGTAGAGCCTCTAAATCCTTCTCCAAATCACTTGTCTCGACTCCTTCTGGCACAGCATCTAGGAAAATTTTCAGTGCGCTCCAAAAGCGAGGAATAGCTTTCGACAGAATAAAGATGGAAATAACCAGCGATAAAAGCGGATCGAGGATATACCAGTCCGTAAATCGGAGGATAATCGCCATTAGAATGACAGCCAGCCAACCAAGAGTATCTTCCAAAAAATGCAAGCTAAGAATTGACTCATTCTTTGTCTTTCCTTTACGAACTACCAGACTTGCTAGCACATTGATAGTTACTGCAATGATTCCCAGCCAGAGGATCCCTTCCTCATTAACGGGTTGCGGGTGAGCGATCTTTGTGATATTTTCCAAGATCACTAGGACAGACCCTATCATAAGAATCACAGCCGTTAGCATGGCTCCTAAAAGGCTAAAACGTTTGTAACCCAAGGTGTACTGCCTATCTTCTTCACGATTGGAGATCGTTTCTAAAAGGGCTGATAGGCCAATAGCCATAGCATCTCCCAAGTCATGAACAGAATCAGCAAGAACTGCACTCGAACCAAAGATTCCCCCTGCGATAAACTCGACAATCGCATAGCTTAAATTTAAGAAAAAAGATAGCCAGATAGATGTTTTAGAACTCATTTCTCTCCCTCCTTTGGTATAATGGGTATATACATACTTCTTTCATTTGTATTATCTAATAAAATCCAAAGAAAGGATAGAAGCAAACTGTCAGTCCTGTTCAGTTCTGAACAGTTTGTCTCAAGTGTCTATATGCCAAAAAGAGACCGTCGAGTCAGCAAGACTAAAAAAGCCATCTATCAAGCTTTTTTACAACTTTTGAACGACAAGGGCTATGATGCCACTACTGTCCAGGATATCATTGACCTAGCAGATGTTGGACGTTCTACTTTTTACTGTCACTATGAAAGTAAGGAACTCCTTTTAGATGAGCTCTGTCGCTACCTCTTTCATCATCTCTTTGAAAGGGAAGGACACTTTACGACCGAGGACTACCTCGCACATATCTTTTTACATTTTCAGAAAAACCAGGACCATGTTACCAGTCTCCTTTTTTCCAAAAACGACTACTTCCTCCGCCAACTACACAAGGAACTCGAACACCACGTTTATCCCATGGTGGCGGATGACTTGCAAGAGGCCTATCCAAACATTCCGGCCTCCTACCTCCAGCATTTTGTTGTGACGAACTTTATCGAGACTCTAACTTGGTGGCTAAAAAAAGGAAAATCTTATACTGAAGACCAAGTGGTGAAATTTTACCTTGATGTAATGGAGATGACCTCTCCAACTCCACTTGATAACTAAGCCTGTAACTCAGAAAGGAACCAACTATGTTAACTTCGATGATTCTAGGAATACTAACAATCGTACTAGCTCTCGCATTCTCATTACTTCACCTTGCTGCTGCTTTTTCAGCCATGAAACAAAAGAACTACAGTCTGGGAAACACGTGCATCTTGGTCGGCAGTTGCCTCACTTCTCTGGCTCTAGCCATCTTTTACTTCGTCCCACTTGCAACCATTCTTCTATGGATTGTGGGTTCGAGTATTGTCTGCTATGGAGCCTACTGGAACGGCCAACAGACAGAAAGTCAACATATATCGCACCACATCATTCGTATAACGAGCGCTATCGTTATTACCGTGTTACTCATTTTGCTCTAACACAAAAAAGGATCTTCTGATCCTTTTTTATTTTTTAAGCGCTTTTTGCTGCCTTGCTCCACTGGTACCAACCAACTAGACTGTTGATCAAGTAAATCAGGTATTTCCCTTGGATTTGCAGGCTTTCTCCCCACCAGAGATAGATTGAAAAGACATTAGTAGCAGCCCAGAATATCCACTGTTCACGGTAAACAGCTGTCATGAGGATTTGCCCTACACCATTGGTCGCATCAGTGATAGAATCACGATAGGGACGATTAGCTCCGATAGACTGATAAATAAACCCAAAGGCCAACCACCAAAGAACACTAATAGAAAGATCCTTGGTCTAACCCTTGCCGTCTAGTTTACGTGCGACAAACTCTTGTTGTTCTTTCTTAAACTGGGCTTGATAAATCCAAACCAAGAGACCAATTGGCTGCATAATTGTAAAATAGAGAGTTGTTAAAACCTCACCATAGAAGCCTTTTTGAAGGGCAAGCACCAGATAAATGATGGAATTAATCAAACCAAATAGGTAGTTACTAGCACGACCTTCAGCTTCTCAAAGAGCAGAAAAAAGGTTAGTAAGGCTTGAAAGATGAATCATTTTAAAGGCAAACAATTCCAACAAGACGTCATTATTGTCGCTGTTGGTTATTACCTACGTTACAATCTGAGCTATCGTGAAGTTCAGGAATTGCTTTATGACCGTGGAATAAATGTTTGTCACACTACGATTTATCGGTGGGTTCAAGAATACAGTAAAATCCTCTATCATCTCTGGAAAAAGAAAAATAAACAGTCCTTCTATCCGTGGAAAATGGATGAGACCTATATCAAAATTAAGGGGCGTTGGCATTATCTCTATCGAGCGATTGATGCGGACGGTTTAACATTGGATATCTGGTTACGAAAGAAACGTCGAGCAGACGATAACAGCTATAAGTTAGAAGATACCGCCTATCAAGAAGATAAAGCACGCAAAGCAGAAACCGAAGATAAGCTAGCTATTGAAGCAATGAAAAGCAAGTATACCACGCTATTGCTAGAAAATATGTTGCTAAGTCCGTTTGAAATGCAAGATACAAAAATCATGGCAGGATTGCAAGTCCATGTTTACCCCCTCTATGACGAACTGAAAGAATTAAGAGGGCTAAATAGTGTTAAAGACCACTTATCTTATGTTGCCAGCAGACGTGAAGAATATTCTAAGCATAATATCGCACGCTACCTCAAAAAAGCCATTGAACAATATCTACCAACGGTTAAAAGGCAGGACTTAAACCATGAGTGAAGACTTAAAAACGATCAAAGAGCTGGCGGATGAGTTGAGTGTTACAAAACAAAATATTCAATATCACTACCAAAGGTTACCAAAAGAATTACAGCTTAAAAGTTCCAATGGGTCTAATCTAATAAATTCTAAAGCAGAAAAAATAATTTTAGGTAAAGTAGAAAGTAGTAACAAATCAAATACCAAAGACCAACAAATAAGTAGCAAAGACCAACAAATAAAAAAACTAACTAATTTGTTAGACCAGTAACAACGATTAGCCATGCAAGATAAAAAGTTGCTAGAAGAATACAAGGCGGAAAATGATAACTTAAAAGCCCTCAAAATGCCCTCACAGGAAACAGAATTCAAACACTTAGACAATCAATATAAAGATGAAGTGAACGCTCTTAAAGAGAAGTTGGAAAATTTGCAGGAACAAATCAAAGATCAAAAAAGGATAGAAGAACAAGAAAAACCAATAAAATGGTGGGGACTATGGCGAAAATAGATGATTCAGTTAAAAAGAAAGTTCCAGAATTGCGATTTAAAGGATTCACGGATGAATGGGAACAGCGTAAGTTGGGAGACGAAGTTCGAATAGTGATGGGACAGTCTCCTAATTCAGAAAATTATACTGATGATCCTAATGGGCGCTAAAAATGCGAAGACCTATGAAGACCTATTTTGTATTAGTCAAACAAAAAATCCAAAAGAAATGGTATATGATTATGCCCATGAAACAAAGTAAAATCAAACCGAGTGATCTGAGGAAGCACCCGATAATCATGAAACGTTATTAAACACAAAAGTCACCCATGTGAGTTCTTGCCAGAAGCTGAAGTTAATCCTTCAACCTGGAAAACCCGCAGAGGTGACTTTTTCTATACATCTCGATTTTGCTGGCAATAATCATTAACCGATAAATATGTCTGTGAATCACCCAGCGACTCCGCTATGTCCATAATCCGCGGTGGTAGTAATCCCACTCGCTGGACAAGTTCGTGATTGCTGAACAATTCCCGTGGACTGCCGGCGAAGCCAAACTTCCCGTGTTCCATAACATACACCGACTCAAACTCGGCGGCGACCCAATCCATGTCATGGGTGATGGTCACAACTTGGTGGCCCGAATCAGCCAACTGATGGAAAATTGCGGTCAACTTGCGCCGGCTTTCCCAATCAAGCGACATCATCGGCTCATCAAATAAATAAATCGCCGGATCCACTGCCAAAACTGTGGCAACGCTCAACAGCTTGCGTTCCGACAATGACAGGTCATATGGACTTTCAGCTGTTTTATCATCCAAGCCAACTCTTTTTAGAGCCGCTAAAGCCCGCCTCGTAATCGTGTCGTGGTCATCCATGACCTGCGCGACATTCCACTCCACCTCTCGTTGAACGGTCGGGTTGAAAAGCTGATCGTCAGGATTCTGAAAAGTAATCCCAACCTTCAGTAACTTTTCGACTGGTTTAAGATCATTAAAATTTTCTCCATCGATCTTAATCACACCGGTTTGTGGTGTCAGCAAGCCCGTCAACAATTTGAAGAGCGTTGATTTGCCGGCACCATTTTGGCCGACAATCGCCACCATCGGATCGGCGAAGTGTTTGTCTTCAACATCCAAGCTAAAGGACCGTTCCGGATAAGTGAACGTCAGGTGGCTCAGTTCAATTGTGGACATAATGAACCTCCTTCAGATCAGCGTAATTCACCGGATACCGGCCATCAGCCAAGTGCCAATCCATTTTTTGAGCAAGTTGCTGGATTGTCGGGGCTGGAATCTGCCAGTCAGCTGCCAAATGATTAAACACCTCACCCGGCCTGCCCTGGGCTACCATTTGACCCTCGTGCAGCACCCACACAACGTCGGCGACTTCGCACAAATCGTCAATTTCACTGGTGACAATGAAGACAGTCGTCTCTTTGACTTGGGCCAGCCATTGGAAAAATTGCCGGCGGCCAAGGGGATCCATCTCACTGGTCGGATCATCCATAATCAAAACAGCCGGATTAGCCACAATCGCCGTGGCAATTGCCAACCGCTGGATCTGACCACCGGAAAGGCTCTCGGGACGCAAATTCAGCTGTTCAATCAGCCCCATTTGCGTGGCAACTTCTTCAACCCGTTTTTGAATCAGTCCTTCAGCCATTCCCTGATTAATCAAGTCAAAGGCGATTTCATCGGCAACCGTGTCTGCCAACCCGCTTAGTTGGCCAGCTGGATTTTGCAGTACAACTCCATTCATGGCATTATAAACGGGCCAATTGTCGGACACTCGCTGGCCAAACATGTGCCAATCGCCCTCAATCTCAGCAGACACAATTTTGGGAATGACCCCTGCCAGCACACGGCACAAAGTCGATTTGCCGGAGTGGCTATTCCCGATAATCCCAACCACCTGGCCGGTATGAACCTCCGCGTTAATCTGACGCAGTTGTGGTTGCTCAGTACCCGGATAACGGGTGGTCAAATTTTCAATTACAATCCGTTTATCTTCGTCCATATCTTCCACCCAATCAATAAAATTGCCAATCCAGTCAGACCAATGTGCAGCGTCCGCGACAGGCGATACACGCGCTGGGAGGTTCTGACAGTCCGGTTGAGATTATCAAAACCTCTCAGTTGGAGAGAAATCGACCGCGTCATCGATTGATCCAAGGTCTTAATCACCAATGGAATTAGAACCGGCAGGACTGACTTTAATTTCTGAATCAACGTTTTTTGCGGATTGGTTCCGCGAACTTTTTGTGCCTGCTGGATTTTCCGCATATTGCGCATCATTTCCGGCAAAATATAACACACCGACATCAGAACGTAGACGGTTTTATAAGACAATCCGGACAGTTCCAAATAGGCCGCGTTTTCTGAAATACTCGTGGTCACCATAAAAAAGCCACTGGTCAAAATAATCACCAATACTCGACAACCCAGAGTGGTGGCGTAAATCAGGCCTTCTTTGTAGAACGACACCCCAAGCACAGAAAACAGCACAGTTTGATTCCAACTGTAAAATAACCCTTGGATGATCAGCATGGTGCAAATCAGAAACAGGCTGAATCCCAGCGCCTTAAAGGTGGTAGAACTCAATTTGGAAAATAACAATAGCAGTGTTGCGACAAGAATTAATCCGGCCTGAAGCAATAAATTCATACTGGCAAAGCTCAACAACGTCATGTCCAAGATGAACAAGAGCTTAGTAATCGGATCGATCACCTGGTACCACTTGAGCTTGACCCGTGGCGCTCCAGAAATCAATGTTTTATCAGTCATCATTTATCATCGCTAAAGAAGTGCACCATCCGCTTCGGTAGCTGACGATAGATGAAGAATGCCAGGTAGGCCACGCAGACTTTATCCAAAATATCCAAGACAAACTCATCGGTAAATGAGGCCAGCCACACTGGTGCATGATTGGCGACCATTACCGCAAACAATGAGTCACCCCAAGCGATACCGGTCTGACCACCCCAAAAGATGACATTGAGCGGCGTTGAAATGACAGCTGAAAAGATGGCAATAATAATAGCAGAAACAAATACTCGTCGCGCTGACGAGAACCACCCATTGGCGTGCAAAACTCCGACAGCAATCCCAATTCCGATGCTGGTAATCGCATACACGGTTGAAATTGGCGATAAGGTCAGCCCATAGATCACGTTGTTGATGAAACCACTAATGGCACCGGCAACCGGCCCAGCCAACATGCTGGTAAGAAAGGTTCCCAAAGACCCCAGCCAAACGGGCAACTTTAACCCCTCCGCCAAGGCTTTGGCAACATAGTTAATACCCACGGCAGCGGGAATCAAAGTCATGGTGGCAGCACTTAACTTAAATTTCCACATACTGGTACGATGAATCGGTTCTGTTTTCATAATCTTCTCCTTTTGTTTTTAAAGAGCCGTGTCTGGATAGACTTTCGGACGCAACGCTCTATTATATATCTACTGAACTGTCTATACACAAGATTTCCATCCTTAGTCGACATGAGCTGGAAATCCTTATTTGTTAAGTAGTTCACAACACATTATACACCTAATTTCTGAATAGTCAAGTGTATTTACAGTAAAATTTTAGAAAATCCTAAAAATTTCCTCTTATTTTCCATTTAAAAATGAAAATCATTAATTCTGACACTCAAAAAGCCCAGACGAAATTGTCTGAGCATTCTTTTATCTAGTTGTTTAAGGGAGTTGAGTTCAGTATGTTTAAAGTCTCTTCCCCATCATTTCTTCAACAAACCTTGTTCTTGCAGAAATTCCTTGGCTACTTGTTCTGCTGGCTTGCCTTCAACACCGACTTGGTAGTTAAGTTGGCTCATCTGACTCTCTGTAATCTTACCAGCCAATTTATTAAGAACTCTTTCCAACTCTGGATGTTTCTTGAGAAGAGCTTCTTTCATCAGAGGAGCCCCTTGATAAGGTGGGAAGAGTTGCTTGTCATCTTCCAAGACCTGTAAATCATAACGCGCCAACTCTGCATCGGTCGAATAGGCGTCCGTGATTTGAATATCCCCTGACTGAATAGCCTGATAGCGAAGGGCTGGCTCCATGGTCGCCACATTGAGATTGAGACCATACATTGATTGCAAGCCCTTATTGCCATCCTCACGATCATTAAATTCGAGTGTAAAGCCTGCCTTCAACTGCCCTTCTACTTTTTTCAAGTCCGAAATGGTCTTCAAGCCATATTCTTGAGCAATCTTTTTCGGAACAGCTACAGCGTAGGTATTTTGATAAGACATAGGTTTGAGATAGGCAAGATGATCCTGTTTGGCAATGCCATCACGCGCCACCTGATAAACCTGATCCGGCTCATGACTCACTTTCGGTGCTGGTTGAAGCAAACTTTCAGTCACCGTACCCGTAAATTCAGGATAGATGTCAATATCCCCTTTTTTCAGAGCTTCATAGAGGAAGCTTGTTTTCCCAAAATTCGGTTTAACCGTTGCCGTCATACTGGTATTTTCTTCAATCAAGAGTTTATACATATTGGCCAAAATTTCTGGTTCAGGCCCCAATTTCCCAGCAATCACCAAGTTCTCTTTCTCTTTTTGGGCTAATAGAGCTGGACTATAAGACAGACCGAGCAAGATTGTCACCAAGGCAAAACCAGAGAAAATCGTCCGCAATTTTGCTTTTTCCATCACTTTTAGTAGGAAGTTAAAGGCAATGGCCAGCACTGCTGAAGAAAAGGCCCCAATCAAAATCAGACTGGTATTATTACGGTCAATTCCCAAAAGGATAAAGGAACCCAGTCCGCCTGCTCCAATCAAGGCAGCCAAGGTTGCCGTACCGATAATCAAAACCGCTGCCGTCCGAATACCAGACATGATAACAGGCATAGCAAGTGGAATTTCAAACTTCTTGAGACGCTCCCATCTAGTCATCCCAAAGGCAATCCCAGCCTCTTGCAGACTCGGATCAATTCCCTTCAGCCCAGTGATGGTATTTTGCAAAATCGGGAAAATCGCATAGATTACTAGAGCTGTCAAAGCAGGCAAGGTCCCAATTCCCATCAAGGGAATGAAGAGCCCCAACAAGGCCAGAGACGGGATGGTCTGGAAAATCCCTGCAATCTGCAAAACCCAATCCGCCAACTTTTCATGATAACGAAGAAATACCGCTAAGGGGACTGCAAGCAAAATAGCTAGTAACAAGGTCAAAAGTGACAACTGCAAATGTTGAGATAGAGCTGTTACCCAATCACCAAAACGATCCTGAAAAGTTGATATCAAATTAGTCATGAACACTACCTCCAAACAAGTCTGCTACAAAGTCTGTTGCAGGCGCTTTTAAAATCGTCTCGGGATTTGCTACCTGACGAATCTCTCCATCCTGCAAAACAGCAATACGATCACCTAATTTCAAAGCTTCATCCGTATCATGGGTCACAAAAATCGTTGTCATACCAAACTCTTTATGCAATTCTTTCGTCAGAACCTGCAACTGTTTTCTCGAAATAGCATCCAAGGCTGAAAAGGGCTCATCCATGAGGAGAATCTTAGGCTGACCAATCATGGCACGGACAATGCCGACCCGTTGCTGTTCTCCACCAGATAATTCATTAGGTAAACGATGCCCATACTCAGCTACCGGTAAACCAACCTTAGCTAAAAGCTCTTCTGTTTTCTGAGCAATTTCTTCCTTAGTCCAGCCCTTCATCTCCGGAATGAGAGCGATATTTTCCGAAACCGTTAGATTGGGAAACAGAGCAATGGCCTGTAAAACATAACCAGTAGAAAGACGAAGTTCACGCCCATCATAGTCTTTGATGCGCTTGCCATCCATGTAAATATCGCCATCAGTCGGTTCCAAAAGGCGGTTAATCATCTTAATCATGGTCGTCTTACCGGATCCAGAAGGTCCAACTAAAACCATGAACTCTCCATTCTCAATCCGTAAATTGACATCTCTCAAAACATCTTTTTCTGTGTAGCGTAGCGCTACATTTTTATATTCAATCATTCTTTGTCCTCTATTTAAAACTTTCCTCGGTTGGTCAAGTTACCAAACTTTTAATAACTAATTTACCCCACTCTAAACCTCATTTTCCTTCTCTTTCAGATTAGCCAAAATTCTTTCTTGAAAACCTTCAAATTGGCGAATTTCTTCCTCTGAAAATCCTTTGTAACAGATAGTATCCAATCTCTGACTGACACGTTGCCCAACTTCTTTCTGGGACTTGCCCAACTCTGTTAAAACTAAATACTTCTTACGCTTATCTTCTCCACACGGACTGACAGTTATAAGATTTTGTTCCTCTAGCTTTTTAATCATAGTCGTCAGCGTATTATTAGCAAGCCCAGTCGCAAGCGCAATATCTGTCGCAGTTGCACAGCCCGTCTTACTATTCCATAAAACCGCTAAAATCTTTCCCTGCTCACTCCGATAAAGAGAGTCAGGGTCTTGTCTCAGTAACTTTTGAAAAATCCGCCCATTCAACAAACGAATATGATGGGCTACCAAATGACAATATTTCATGAAACCTCCAATTTATTTCTATATCGATACGAATAAAAAATATTATAATACTTATTATTCCAATTGTCAACTATTTCGATTTAGAACTAATTTTTCTCAGTAAAAAATCTCCTACTCAAGGTAGAAGATTTCAATCTTATAAACTTAATACGTCATGTCTGATACCAAAGTTCGACGCTCCAATGGAATACTGCACATAACTAACAAGAAAATGAAACCTGACTGAATCCAGAAAAGGGCCAAGTCAAAGATTCCATGCACAGCAACCACTGTAAGGAAAGATAGATAAAGACCGATAATTGGACGTTTCCCCGACTCCTGACTCATATCCATCATCAAACGAACAGGAGCAACAGAAGACAAAGCTAATAAAATGGTTCCCACAATTCCGTAACTCAGAATCGTATCAATATAAAGGCTGTGAGCATGTTCATGATAAGGAGCATTTATCCGAGGATAAGAGTGCATATAGGTCAATGGCCCCTCCCCCCAAAAAGGATTTTGCTTAAACAAGGCCATCCCAGCATCCCAGATAGAAATGCGTTCTTCCATAGAGGAATCTAAGGTCCCCATCCGAACTCCCAAATCACTAGAAAAAAGGAAACTCAAGCCAATCGCAAAGACCCCAATACTAAGCCAAAAGGCTTTCCAGTTTTTAATGGTCGTAAAGAGATAAATGATGGCTCCAGCGATAATAGCAGGAAAGGCAGTTCGATTTTGCGTAAAGTTCAATCCAAAGAGATTAACAAATCCTGCAATCACACAAAAGATTTTTAACCATCTTAGCTTCGTCGTTGTAAAAAGATAAAAAGCAATCATGATACAGAAGCAACAGATAATCCCATAGTAGTTAGGATTAAAGAAGGTCACCTCTGCACGGTTTTGGTGCCATACTTGCATATTTGGTGAAAGAAAGGCATAGTTAAATTTCTTTACAATTTGGAAATGCTCCAAAGTAGCAAAAGCGGCAGAGACAACACTACCAAACAAAACCGTCTGGAGTATCAGTCGAAAGAAAGCATGCGTCAGACGCTTCTGGTAAAAACTAAAGAAAATAAGAAATAGGAGCATCAGGAAAGATGCTGCTAGACCAAGCCAGTTCTTGGCAACAATGGAAATGACACTACTGTAGGCAATAAAAAAGAGAAGTACAGGATGTTTGGCTAATCCTTTGATAATTCCCTTCATCTCCCCAGTAACAAGTAAACCTATCAAATATAAAGCAAAGAGCGCTAAGAACAAATAAAAAGGTAAAAAGATACTTATGATCATCAAATACAAAAAGAAATCTTTTTTCGAAAGCCCTCTTATCTTATCCAGTAATCCAATTGATTTCAAAACGGATCCTTTCTGTTCTGGATTTCTCCAGAAGATAAATGCTAAACTATCTTTATATTCTACCATTTTTTCCGTCATTTGGGAACAATGAACACGTTTTCGTCACAAAAAAACTGTTTCATTAATATAGCACTAGAACTGAATTTTTCTGCCGTTTTCTAATACTTGATAGGTCTGACTTTGCAAATCAATTTCTGCTACTGCTGTTACGGACTTGTCTTTATTTTGACGTTTGATTACAATGCTGTGAGCTGTTGGTGTTTCAACGTCAATAGTCCCTTCTAGGTCAAAGGCCTCTGATTGATTACGGAAAGAAAATAGATTGAGAAGAGACTTCACCACAGGACGTTGAACTTCTTCTGCTATTTCCTCATTGCTATAGTAATGACGATTAATATTTCGACCTTCTTTGGTTTCTTCTAATAATTTCAAGTCATTTTTTCCTGCTAATAGACCCACATAGTAAACCTGAGGAATGCCTGGAGCAAAAGCTTGAATCAAACGAGCGAGGAAGTACTTGACATCATCATCTCCAAGCGCAGAATAATAGGTTGAATTGATTTGGTAGATATCTAGATTGTTATACTCTGCACTAGAGTACTTACGTTTGACATTCGCTCCAACCTTATAGAGCTCATTTGAAGCATAGTCAATTTCCTCATCTGTCAGAATATCTTTGACATCCACCACTCCAATCCCATCATGGGTGTCTAGTGTCGTAAATTGCTTCATCGGGCTCATCTTTAACCACTTGGCCAAACGCTCTGTTCTAGAACTGTAAAGAGTATAAAGGGTCACCATTGGAAGGGCAAAATCGTAAACATAGTAATCATGGTCCGCTATTTTAAACTGAATCGAATAGTGTTCATGAATCTCAGGTAAGAGCTCTGCTCCGTACTCAGCTGCGATATCTCGAACTTTGTCCAATAAATTCCAAATATCTGGTTCCACAAAGAAATCATTGGTATCCAATTTCTTCACTGCATAAGCAAAGGCATCTAGACGAATCAAATCACACCCGTTACTTGCTAGATGTTGAATCGTCTTACGGATAAATGACATCGTTACTTCTTTGGTCACATCAAGATCAATCTGCTCCTCACCAAAGGTATTCCACAAATGTTCTACTGAACCATCTGCAAAAAGAATCTCTTGCTTTGGTGCACGATCCTTACGCTTGTAAATTAAGTCTACATCAGCTTGTGTCGGACGATTTCCCGGCCAAAACTTATCCCAGTTTAAAAAGAGATCTTTAAATTCACTAGCTTCATGTTTTTCTTGATAGTCCTTATAATACTTAGATTGACGAGAAATATGGTTAATCATAAAGTCGAACATAAGATAATATTTCTCACCTAAACGCTTAACATCCTCCCAATCACCAAACGTTGGATCCACTTCATCGTAGTCAACTGGCGCAAATCCACGATCACCTGTTGACGGGAAAAATGGTAGAAGATGAACTCCACCAATAGCATCGCCCAAATGTTCTTCCAAATTCTCATACAGGTCTTTAAGGTTATTTCCAAGACTATCTGAGTAAGTAATCAACATAGTTTTATTTTGAATGGTCATAGATGGTCTCCTTTTTCTGATGAAAGCCAAGTCTCATATGACCTGGCTTCGTAAATGAAAGATATTTTTAGATTTTTTGTTCACTTCGAGCTCATACTAATATAGACTGCAAGCAACTAAATACTACTTTCTTGTTTTCTACATAGAATTGCCAATAAGCTGAACTGTTCCTTTGTATCTTAATTGAACACGCCCTAAGCTCTGTGTGAAAAAGATGAATCTTCCAAGAAGCCAAGGCTTCTTATTCAGATTCCCTATTTTCACTGTGAGCTTTTAACGGGCTTTGTATCTTGTTACTTCACTGCCCCGTTACTCATTCCTGAAATGATATGTTTTTGGAAGATGAGGTAGACAATGGTTATCGTTACAATTCCTACAATATAGGATGCAAAGCTTGGTCCATAGTCATTAAAGTACTGACCTTGGTAGTTGTACTGGAAGAGAGGCAAAGTCCACATCTTGGAATCCTTATTCAAAATCAACAATGGTAACATAAAGTCATTCCAGAACCAGAGAGCATTGATAATCAAAGTTGTCGCATGCATGGGCTTCAGCATTGGAAAAATGATTCGACGATAAGTTGTAAAACGATCAGCCCCATCGATTTCCGCAGCTTCATCCAAACTATCTGGTACACTGATTTTTATATAACCAACATACAAGAAGAGGGTCTGTGGAATAGCATAAGTTAGGTAGAGTATTACTAGCCCCCACATATTTGCTAGGCCGAGTTTACTCATCATAACTGTGATGGGAATCATAATCACCTGAAATGGAACAAATATCCCTAAGATCAAGAGCGAATACATAATTGCAAAGGCTTTTTTCTTGGACATATTTCGAGCAATGGAGTAAGCTGCAGCTGGTATAAAGAAAGCTACTACAATCAATGATAACACCGTAATAACTGCTGAATTCCAGAAATAGCCTCCAATCCCATCCGAAATTAATCGTTCATAATTACTTAAGGTAAAAGGATTGGGCAAACTAAAGAAATGATTCATGATATCCTTGGTTGTCTTGAAGGAACTAAAAACCGTTACCAACAAAGGAACAAGTATAAGAATACCACCGACTATCAAGAGGACATATTTCCAAAACTGATTCAATTTTTCTTCTTTTTTCATGTGTAGGACTCCTCTATTAGATTTCAAATTTCTTTGATAGTTTAATTTGGATCAGAGAAACAATTCCAATAATTAAGAATAAAATCAAGGCAATTGCATTCGCATATCCATATTGATTACTCTTGAAAGCATAGTTGTAGACTAAAAGTCCAAGAGACGTTGTAGCATTATTTGGACCACCACTCGTCAACGCAAAAATCTGGTCAAAGGCTGTCAACCCGGACTTAAGAGCCAGAATAAAAACCATAGAAATCGTTGGCAGTAAATAGGGCAATTCAATCTTCCAAAAAGTTTGTTTACTGGTTGCACCATCAATTGATGCTGCCTCTAAAATATCATTTGGAATACTCTGAAGACCAGCAAGAAAGAGAATGATTGGCATTGCTACTCCTTGCCATAGAAGAACAAAAATAGTTGCCACTACCGCTCCGACTGGTGTTCCCAATAGACTCTCTTGTAAAAAGCTAATTCCTAAAATTTTTCCAATCGTTGGAAGCCCATAGTTGAAGAATTGTTTAAAAATCAAGGAAACTGTCAAACCAGACAAAACAGCCGGGAAAAAGAACCAAGCTCTAAAGAAGGTCTGCCCCTTCATCTTAGAATTTAAGGCTCGTGCCACAACCATCCCAATCGTAATCTCTCCAATAATCAATGCCAGAGTTAAAATCAAAGTAAAGGCTATAGCTGTGAAGAATTTCCCATCAATCATCAGCAATTTGTAGTTATTTAAACCAACAAATTTATAATTATAGGTCAATCCAGTCCAGTTAGTCAAACTATAGAAAGCACCTTGTACCATTGGAAAGTAAAAGAAGATAGCTTGTAAAGCAAGCGGGATGAGCAAAAATGTCCAACCCCAGTATTTATTTAAAAATTTTCGAATAGCCATATCATCTTAACTCCTATTCTAGTCCAAATCTGCCTTCATTGGATTAAAGAAAGCATTGAGATTGTTTGCCATATTTTTCAGATTTTTATCCATCAGGTAACCTGCACTTAGATTAAAAAAGTCTTCTTCAGAGTTCCAGCGTTGGCCCAACCAAACATAATGTTTGTCCGTAAATGCCAGTTTAGAAATAGCTGCAAGCGCTGAATCTTCTTTTTCCTGTATGCCTTTTACCGCAACAGGTGATCCATCTACATCATAGTATGACTGCATAGCTTTTGGACTAGTCATATAGCTGATAAATTCTTCGGTTTCCTTAGGGTGTTTGGAAGTAGCTGAAGTTGATAATGCCATGTCCCCTGCACCAACAGTGACTTCTTTTCCTACTTCTTCTCCAGGAAAGGCAAACATCCCCACCTCAAATTTTGGATCCTGTTGATTAATTGCGGCTAATGCCCATGATCCTTGTGGCATCATCAAGGCTTTTTCACTCGAAAATGCTACCACCGCATCATTATAAGAGGCACCACGCCAACCATCTTGAGCATTATCTGCTAATAAATCGAGTCGTTCTGCATCTGCTTTTAAAATAGCATCATCTGCAGAGATTGCGTTTGGTTTTGAAAAGCGAAGATAGTTATTAGCCGCGTCTCCACTACCCGTAAGGGTAATGAGAGAAAGTTGGTGGTAACCATTTAATGTCCAGCCTTCATTGCCTGCAACCGCAAACGGAGAATTTCCACTATCTTTTATCTTTTTAACAATCTCTTGAAACTCTTTAAAAGTCTTCGGTTCCTCAAGTCCTAATTCTTTAAACTTCGTTTTATTGTAATAGATTCCATAAAGATTGGCCGTTAATGGCACGCTATAAATCTTGTTATTGATTGCATACTTTTCAGCATAGTCATTCTTGATGTTCTCAAGATAGGGTTTTCCTGTCATATCTGCAAAATAGCCTGCCTTCGCCCACTCCTGAAAATCCATATTTTGAGGATAGATATTAATAATATCTGGAACATCTCCTGATAAAATACGAGTCTTTAGAACAATTCCAGCTGCGGGTACTGTAGTCAGCTTCACATCAATATTAGGGTGTTCCTTTTAAAAATCATCCACTATCTTTTGCAAGGTATCTGCCATCTCGGTCTTCTGGTTAAAAAACTCAATCGTTACCTTGCCATCAGTTGATTGATTGTTCTGACCACAAGCCACTAGGCCTAGTAAACTTGCCCCAGCTACTAAAAGAAAACCTGCTTTCTTATACCATTTCATTGGAATGCCTCCTTGATAAATTTATACGCTTTTATTATAGTCTTTTGAATTTATACTGTCTACTCAAAAAATCTCCTGGCGATAGGGTAACAGTTAAACCTGCATACATGAGCTCTGCACCCGAATAAACAATGTTTGTCCCTTCCAGCTCATAAAGCCCTTCCACTTCTAAGTCTTTCAGTTTCAAGGTGGTTTCCATTGTTTCCACAACTGACAGGACTCGGACGTAGGTCACAATCGTTTGATTTTCATAGTTAAATTGTACAGCTGCTTCATTGGATTCAGCATCGGGATTGATTAACCTATACTGATTTCCCAACTGGACTACTGGTCGCAATTCTTTATACAAGTTCACCTGATTAGCAATCTCAGCTTTCTCTTCATCTGATAAACTTGTTAAATCAAGCTCGTAGCCCAGATTTCCCATCATGGCTACATGACCACGAGTTTCCAATGGTGTCATCCGTCCCATCTGATGATTTGGTACTGCTGACACATGAGCTCCCATAGAAATGGTTGGATAGAGATAGGATGAACCATATTGGATTGGTAAACGTGCAATAGCATCAGTATTATCACTAGCCCAGACTTGTGGGAAATAACGCATCATACCAAGATCATTACGTCCACCACCACCAGAGCAGGACTCAAAGAGAATATGACTGTGTTTCTCTGTCAGATAAGAAACGAGTTCATAAAGTCCCAACATATACTGATGAGACTGCATCTGGGTTTCCAGATAAACTGAACCATTCCCCAGATTAGTGATATTGCGGTTCATATCCCATTTGATGTAGTCAATTTTATGATGAGAGAGGAGTTCATCTAAAACATTTTTCAAATATTCTACTACCCGAGGATTGGCAAGATTAAGTACTAATTGATTTCGAGAATAGGTATGCTCATAACCTGGAACCTGAATAGCCCAGTCAGGATGTTTACGATACAAGTCGCTATCAACAGAAATCATCTCAGGTTCTAACCAAAGCCCAAACTGCAAACCTCTTTCATGGATCGCTGAAATCAGACTTTCTAGACTTCCACCCAGTTTTTTCTCATTCACAACCCAATCACCTAAAGCACGATTATCATCAAAGCGATTACCAAACCACCCATCATCTAATACAAAAAGTTCTATTCCAACTTTCTTAGCTTCATCAGCTAGTTCTAACAGTTTTTCTCTCTGAAAGTCAAAGTAGGTAACTTCCCAGTTATTGATTAGAATTGGACGCTCTTTTTTAGAAAATTTACTTGGCATAATGTGCTTAAGTACAATATTCTGACTTTCATGACTGATACCAGTTAATCCCTTATCTGAATAGGTCACTAAAGCTACCGGTGTTTCAAAATTTTCCTCAGGATCTAACTTCCAAGAAAAGTTTTCTGGATTAATTCCAATAGCCACCCGAACTTCATTCAACTGATTCTTTTGGACAAAAGCTTCGAAGTTTCCACTATACATCAGTTGTAGAGCAAACACATTCCCAGCATCCTCTGTAACTCCTTGATCACATAATAGAAGAGCTGGTGTTTGAGCATGCCCAGAAGCTCCACGGTTCGAACTAATCGAAAAGATTCCTTGCTCTACCTGTTGACGTCGGACAGTCTTTTCACGAGCATAAGCTCCCTGTAAAGTCACTATTTCGTAAGCTGCAGCGGGAAAATCAGCCATAAAAGAAAAGTCCTTATGAATGACAACTTCCTGATTACTATTATTCTCCAATTTGCTGTAACTAGCAATTGTCGCATCATTATCAAAAGCTGTATAATACAAAGTCAGACTAAGTTTAGCTTGAGGATCTTTTAAAATCAAGACAAGCGTCTCTGTAGCATCCATGCTGTGAGGAGAAGGTAAGCCCTGTGGACCATTCTGACCTTTTAAAATCTTTGCTTTTACAAATCGAAAGTCTGTTACTTCAGTTGCATCATGTTGAACCTGTAAAGTTGGTTTTCTAAAGTCACCCAAACCATGTTGTCCAAAAATTTGACGCTGCGTATCCAAACTAAAGGTTCGATTAGTAGCTATTGGATTACCTGAAAAAGCATGGTCGCGTTCATAAACACTATTAGAACCTCTATAGTTCTGAATAGTCTTTCCTAAATGTTTTAATAATAAGAATCCATCCCTATTTTCAATAATCAAACTTAAACCTTTACTCTCAACGTAAAATAGATTATTCTCTATCCGAATTCCCATAAATTGTACCTCATCCATTTCTTGATAAAATTTTAGCACATAAAAGCGCTTTCCAAAATAGAGAAATGTATACAAAGTATGGTAAAATGTTAGGTAGGAGGTGGCCCATGCTCGTTTTTTCAGAATACCAGACTGGAACAATTGACCTTTCTCTTAGCTTTTACGGTTATGAAGAATGTACGCCTAACTACTCTTTTGGCCCAGCTATTCGAGATACCTATGTACTCCATTACATTACTAAAGGAAAAGGTCAATTCCATTATAAGGGGAAAATTGTTGATTTAAAGGCAGGAGATTTCTTTTTACTAAAACCAGATGAATTAACATTCTATCAAGCAGATAACCAGGATCCTTGGGCTTACTACTGGTTGGGGATCACTGGAGGGAGGGCACCTGACTACTTTGCTCTATCTCAAATTTCTGACCAATCCTACCTCACCCAGTCAAATAACTGTCATACACAAACAACTGCAAAACTCGTTGAAAATATTGTCCGTTTCGCTCAGATTACAAAATCAAATGAATTGGCTCAACTCCACATCATGGGACAACTCCATGAACTAATGTTTCATCTAGGAACGATTGCTCCCAATCAGAAAAAAGAGAATATTTCATCAACTCACCAGCTCTATCTTGACTGCAAACAATTAATTGATAGTCACTATCCACGATCGCTCACCATTCAAGATTTAGCTAAAGAGCTATCGGTTCATAGAAGTTACTTAACTAGTGTGTTTAAAGAATTTCACCAACTCTCTCCAAAAGAGTATTTACTTTTCGTTCGAATGAAGCGTGCGCAACAGTTACTAGAACACACAAATGAAACGATCAAAGTCATTGCATATTCTGTAGGTTTTTCAGACCCACTACATTTCTCAAAAGCCTACAAACAGTTTTTTCATAAAACACCTAGTCAAACTCGAAAAGAATACTCTCATTCCCTCTCAGCTAGAAAGGAAAATCAATGAAATCACACCAACTAGTCTACCAAATATTAGCTAGAGAAAACGATTATGTTAGCGGAGAAAAAATCGGAGAAGAACTGAATTTAAGCCGTACATCCATATGGAAAGCGATCCAACGTCTTCAACAAGAAGGCCTAGAAATTGACAGTATCAAAAATAGAGGCTATAAGCTTATTCAAGGCGATCTGATATTGCCTGATTTGATTCAGGAGAACACCAACTTAACCATTAGCTACAAACCTGAGACCAAATCAACCCAAACAGATGCAAAAGAAGGGATTGAAGCTGGAAACCAAGGAAATACACTCTATCTTTCAACCTGTCAAACAGCAGGTCGTGGACGCTTTCAACGTCCCTACTATTCTCCATCTCAGGGTGGGATCTATATGTCCCTGCATATTCAACCAAACCTCCCATATGATAAACTCCCATCCTATACTCTTCTTGTGGCAGCTGCAGTCTGCAAAGCCATTAAAAATCTAACTATGATAGAAGCAGATATCAAATGGGTAAATGACATCTACTTTAAAAATAAAAAAATAGCAGGCATCCTTACTGAAGCTATGACGTCCGTTGAAACAGGTTTAGTGACAGATGTCATTATCGGTGTTGGAATCAACTTTGCCATCAGCGATTTTCCCAAAGAGATAAAAGAAAAAGCTGGAAGTCTCTTTACACCACCAGCTCCTATCACACGAAACGAACTAATCTCAGAAATTTGGCGTTGTTTCTACCAAACAGCACCCGAAGAACTACTCTATCTTTATAAAGAACACTCTCTTGTTCTAGGAAGAGAGGTCAGTTTTATCCAAGATCAGACTGAAAAAAAAGGAGTCGCCAAGGACATCTCCGACAAAGGACAACTCTTTATCCAGCTTGATGACCAGACAGAAATCTGGCTCAATAGTGGTGAAATCTCACTCACTAGCTGGACTTAACAAACAGCACTATATGATGTCTAGAATCTCATCTAGCAAGCATATAGTGCTGTTTGAATGTAGAAAGTAACAGATATATAAATAGCTAGCTTCCTATCAACAATTTACAGGTGGATAGCTTTTGAGGCATTCTTTTTATATGCCGTGCTATGTACCAAAGAAGCTCCATAGCAGTGATTCTCATATTCAAGCATAATCAATGGCAACGCAAAAACTTTAACAGCATATAAAAGCAGCCAAAACATAAAGATTTCAGCTTTTATATTCACCAAATTTTTACTAAACATCTCGTACAAGAAGCATGCATTTAAAGCCATATTGAAGAGACTTGCCAACGTTGCTAAGACTATATTGGTTTTCAATTTTGGATGATAATATTTAGCCACATATAAGGCCAATAATGAAATATTATAAAGGCAAATCGGTTGATAATTTTCTCTATAAATAACCAGCGTCTTACGATTATAGAACAGGAAACCATGAGGTCCACGATGATATTCATTGATCCAGACATGGCTAAGACCTCTAATCTCATCCCAAGCTACAAATAAATCAATTTTTCTTAGATAAATCCCTTTTTTATAAATCGAACATTTCCATTTAAACAAGAAAGATAGAAGAAAAGTAAGGAGTAAAACCGCAACTGTAACAATCTTCAACTCCCCTTGCCCGATAATCAAGGATAGGTTAAAAAAGCGAATTTGCGCTTTTTTTGCATCTAAGATCATTGAAATCACAGTTAGAAATACTACAAAGATAAATAGTATAAATCTATAAAAAATACTATGAAATTTTACTCCATTTTCCATCTCGATTATCCCCCAGCCACTTAAAGTCCCTAACCTTAGTATACCACTAAATCTAGTCTATTTATGATTTTTTCTAATATGAAAGTTACTGAAACAGCATTAGATAATAGAGCTCAATAATATTTGTAGTAGGTAAATCCACTATGGAGATTATGTAGCCTAGAAAAAAAGTCCCAATGACCTATAATGAAAAGCGACTAAACAACTCATTAGAAAGATTCATATGGAACAATTACATTTTATCACAAAACTACTCGATATCAAAGACCCTAATATCCAAATTATGGATGTTGTTAATAAAGATACCCACAAGGAAATCATCGCTAAACTCGACTACGACGCTCCATCTTGTCCTGATTGCGGAAATCAAATGAAGAAATATGACTTTCAAAAATCATCTAAAATTCCTTACCTCGAAACAACTGGTATGCCTACCAGAATTCTCCTTAGAAAACGCCGTTTCAAGTGCTATCAGTGCTCGAAAATGATGGTCTCTGAGACTTCTCTCGTCAAGAAAAATCATCAAATCCCTCGTATCATCAACCCGAAAATTGCTCAAAAGTTGATTGAAAAGACTTCTATGACCGACATTGCCCGCCAGCTTGCCATTTCAACTTCAACCGTCATTCGAAAGCTCAATGACTTCCGTTTTAAACATGATTTTTCTCGTCTTCCCGAGATTATGTCTTGGGATGAGTATGCCTTCACTAAGGGAAAGATGAGCTTTATTGCTCAGGATTTTGAAAAGCTCAATATCATCACTGTCCTTGAAGGCAGGACACAAACTATCATCCGAAATTACTTTCTGCGCTACGAGCGAGCTGTTCGTTGTCAGGTGAAAATCATTACGATGGATATGTCTAGTCCCTACTATGGACTTGTCTAAACAGCTTCGCTTTCGAATTTCTAGGCTCAGGCTGAAACAGTCTCCCAGATTGTTTCACTCCCAAACGCTAAAATAGTTCTAGATCGTTTTTATATTGTCCAACATCTCAGCCGTGCTATGAGTCGTGTCCGTGTTCAAATCATGAACCAATTCGATCGAAAATCCCATGAATACAAGGCCATCAAACGCTACTGGAAGCTTATACAGCAGGATAGTCGTAAACTGAGCGATAAGCGATTTTATCGCCCTACTTTTCGTATTCATCTAACCAACAAAGAGATTCTAGACAAGCTTTTGAGCTATTCAGAAGACTTGAGACACCACTATAAAGCTCTATCAGCTCTTGCTTTTTCACTTTCAGAACAAGGAGCCTGAGAAATTTTTGGACTTATAGAGGAGAAACTAAAGCAGATTCATCCTCTTTTTCAGACGGTCTTTAAAACCTTCCTCAGGGACAAAGAAAAAATTGTCAACGCTCTTTAGTTACCTTATTCCAACGCCAAATTAGAAGCAACCAATAATCTCATTAAACTTATCAAGCGCAACGCCTTTAGTTTTCGGAACTTTGAAAACTTCAAAAAACGAATTTTTATCGCCCTAAATATCAAAAAAGAAAGGACGAAATTTGTCCTTTCTAGATCTTAGCTGACTTCAACCCACTACAGTTAACAAAGAGCAAAAAAAAGAGCCTAGCAGCTCTTAACGTACGGAGAATGGGGGATTCGAACCCCCGCGCCGGTTACCCGACCTAACGATTTAGCAAACCGTCCTCTTCAGCCTCTTGAGTAATTCTCCTATTAATGGGCACGAGTGGACTCGAACCACCGACCTCACGCTTATCAGGCGTGCGCTCTAACCACCTGAGCTACGCGCCCAAGTTTAAAAA